>JAHEEN010000017.1 GCA_024640685.1 Rhodospirillaceae bacterium | reverse complement strand
TGCCGTTGCCGGACGCGTCGCTGATTCGTCGCTGGGCGGATCGCCGCCTCGGCGTCGGTTTCGATCAGCTGCTCGTGCTGTTGCCGTCGAGCGCTGCCGACGTCGATCGCGATTACCGCATTTTCAATGCCGACGGTGGCGAGGTCGAGCAATGCGGTAACGGCGCGCGCTGCCTTGCGCAGCGTGTCGGCGCGGCTGACGGCAAGACCGACGTGCAGCTTTCGAGCCCCGCGGGTATCGTTGCGGCGCGGCTGCTCGGGGGCGGCAACGTTACGATCGATCTCGGCATCCCGCAGTTCGAGCCATCCGCATCCCTCGTCGTGGGCAGTGAGCTTGCCGAGCGCTACCGTATTGCCGTCGGCGGACAGGATGTCGAATTCGGTGCCGTGTCGCTCGGTAATCCACACGCGGTCATCAGCGTCGATTCGGTGGATCAAGCGCCGGTCGGTATACTGGGGGCCGCGTTCCAGCGCGAAGCGGCGTTCCCGCACGGCGTGAACGTCGGCTTCATGCAGATTACTTCGCTGAGCCGACTGCGCTTGCGCGTGTTCGAGCGGGGTGTCGGCGAGACGCCGGCTTGCGGGACGGGGGCCGCTGCCGCCGTAGCTGTGGCTCGCCGCTGGGGCCTCGTCGCAGAGCACGTCGACGTCGAGCTCCCCGGCGGCACGCTCGGTGTCGCGTGGCCGGGAGACGGCGAGCGGATTTGGTTATCGGGATTGACGACAGAAGTATTCGAGGGGCAAATCAGCGTATGAGTCAGCGTGAGCGAGGAGAGACGGCGAGTCAGGAGATCACCGAAGATGCGGTCGCGGCATTTCTCGGCTCGCATCCGGATTTTTTCGATCGTCACGGCCGTGTGCTGACCGAGCTCGAGCTGACGCACGCTCCCGGCGGCGCGGCGATCTCGCTCGTCGAGCGCCAGGTCGGTTTGCTGCGCCAAAAGAGCGCAGACCTCGAAAAGCAGCTGAAGCAGCTCGTCAACAACGCGAAAGCCAACGATGCGCTCGTCGAGAAGATCCATCGACTGTCATTGCGCCTGATGGCGACGAGCGATTATGCGGTCCGGATCGAGTTGCTGGAAACCGGTTTGCGCGAGGACTTCCGGGCGGAACGCGCGGTGCTCGTGCTGTTTGACGGCATTAACGGAATCGCTGCTCAGGACAATGCGTTCGTCAAGTTCGTCGATCGCAATGACAGCGCGTTGAAGCCGTTTGCGACGTTTTTGAAGATGGGCAAGCCGCGCAGTGGGCTGATTCGTGATCGCCAAAAGAGCTTTCTGTTTGCTGGGCACGAAACCGAGATCAGCTCTGCAGCTCTGGTGCCGTTAGGTTCCTCAGCCGAGCTCGGCTTCCTCGTCATCGGCAGCAGCGATCGCGACTACTTCAATCCCGGCAAGAGCATGGACCTGCTGACGCGGCTCGGCGAGCTCGTCGCAGTTGCGCTGACCGGGCAGGTGGCGACGTTTGATGAGCCTGGCCGCCGAGAACGTGAGCTTTGACATAGGCTCAGAGCTGCAGCGCTATCTGCGCCATCTGCGCGTCGAGCGCAGACTTTCTCCGCACACCCTCAACGCGTACGCCCGCGATCTGAAGGCTCTCGAGGGGTATTGTGAGCGCGAGCAGCTCGAGCTTGCGAGCATCGACTCGTTCGCAATCAGGCGTTTCGCTGCTGCGTGCCACAGGAAGGGTGCAAGCCCGCGCAGCCTCGCGCGGCGGCTGTCGGCCGTGCGGCGCTTTTTCGCGTATCTCGTCAGCGAGGGCGTACTGAAATCCAATCCCGCCGTTCACGTGCAGGCACCGAAGCCATCGCGGCGACTGCCGGCGACGCTCGACGCTGACCAGGTCGCGAAGCTGCTCGCAATCGAAGGCGACGACGAGTTGACGGCCCGCGATCGCGCGATGCTCGAGCTGCTGTACTCGTCAGGGCTCCGTCTCGCTGAGCTCGTAGGCTTGGATTTAATCGATCTCGATCTAGACGATCGTAGCGTGCGTGTGACAGGCAAAGGCAACAAGACGCGAGTATTACCGGTAGGGCGGCTTGCGGTCGCCGCGCTGAAGGATTGGCTGAAGCGGCGCGCTGAAGTCGCACGGCCCGATGAGCAGGCGGTCTTCATCTCGCAGCGCGGCACGCGCATCGCTCCGCGAACCGTGCAGCAGCGGCTCAACGCCTGGGCGAAGCGCCAGGGATCGAGTTTGCGCGTTCACCCGCACATGCTGCGGCATTCGTTCGCAACGCATCTGCTCGAGTCGAGTCGCAACCTGCGCGCCGTGCAGGAATTATTGGGCCACGCAAGTATCTCGACGACGCAGGTCTACACGCACCTTGATTTTCAGCACCTCGCCCAAATCTATGATCAGTCGCACCCTCGAGCGCGACGCCGCGAAGAATAAAGCCGATTTCGACCTGTTCGAGTAACAGACAGTGAGCGAGTTTCACGGAACGACGATCGTTTGCGTCCGCCGAGATGGCCAAGTGGCGCTCGGCGGCGACGGCCAGGTAACGCTTGGTGACAAAGTCGTCAAAGGCAATGCGCGCAAGGTCAGACGCTTGCACGATGGTAGCGTGCTCGCGGGCTTTGCCGGCGGTGCTGCTGATGCATTTACGCTGTTCGAGTATTTCGAGAAGAAGCTCGATCAATATGGCAACCTGACACGCGCGGCGATCGAGCTCGCCAAGGATTGGCGTACGGATCGCATGCTGCGTCGGCTGGAGGCCTTGCTGTGCGTCGCCGATCGCGAGCGCTCGCTGCTGATCTCCGGCACCGGCGACGTCATCGAGCCTGATCGAGATCTCGTCGCAATCGGATCCGGTGGTGCCTATGCTCAGGCTGCCGCGCAGGCACTGCTCGACAATACGATGCTACCGGCGCGCGACATCGTCGCAAAGTCGTTGGAGATCGCAGCGGAGATCTGTATCTATACAAACTCCGAGCGGTCGATCGAAGAGCTCTGACTCATGTCAATGACACCTCGTGAAATTGTCCAGGAACTGGACAAGCACATCGTCGGCCAGCTCGAAGCCAAGCGCGCGGTCGCGATTGCGTTGCGCAATCGCTGGCGGCGCAGTCAGGTGGCAGAGCCGCTGCGCTCGGAGATTACGCCGAAGAACATTTTGATGATCGGCCCGACCGGTGTCGGAAAAACCGAGATTGCGCGGCGCTTGGCGCGACTTGCGAAAGCGCCGTTCATCAAGGTTGAGGCGACGAAGTTTACCGAGGTCGGCTACGTCGGCCGCGAGGTCGATTCGATCATTCGCGACCTCGCCGATATGGCCGTCAAGATGGTCCGCGAGGAGGAGCTGCGCAAGGTGCAGCATCGCGCAAAAGATGCGGCTGAGGATCGCTTGCTCGATGCGTTGTTGCCTGGATCGAGCGACGCCGGCGAGTCGGGCGATACGCGACAGAAGTTTCGCAAGATGCTCCGTGAAGGCAGTCTCGATGACCGCGAGGTCGAGATCGCGGTCCAAGCGCCGCTCGTCGGTGTCGAGATCATGGCGCCGCCGGGCATGGAGGAAATGACGAGCCAGCTGCAGAACATGTTCCAGTCAGTCTCTTCGGGCCGAGCGAAGACGCGCAAGCTCAAGGTCGCCGACGCAATGAAGGTCGTCAGCGACGAAGAGGCCGCGAAGATGGTCAACGACGAGGAGATCAAGGTCCGTGCGCTACGCTCGGTCGAGGAGGATGGGATCGTTTTCATCGACGAGATCGATAAGGTCGCCAAGCGCGCCGATGCGGTCGGTGCCGACGTATCGCGCGAAGGCGTGCAGCGCGATCTGCTGCCGCTCGTCGAGGGCTGCACCGTTAGCACGCGATTCGGCATGGTGCGCACGGACCACATACTGTTCATCGCATCAGGCGCATTCAGCGTCGCCAAGCCCTCGGATCTGATTCCGGAGCTACAGGGCCGATTTCCGATCCGCGTCGAGCTCGATGCGCTCAGCACGGAGGATTTCGTGCGAATCCTGACCGAGCCGGATGCATCGCTGACCGAGCAGTACAAGGCGTTGCTCGAGACCGAGTCGGCCAGCGTAGTCTTCGAGGCCAGCGGCGTACGCCGCATCGCCGAGGTCGCGTTTGAAGTCAACGAGCGCAACGAGAACATCGGCGCGCGGCGGCTACATACGGTCATGGAGCGGCTGCTCGAGACGTTATCGTTCGAGGCAGCCGATCGGCGCGGTGCCCATGTCGTCATCGACGCAGACTACGTCGACGAACACCTCGCCGACCTGGTTCGCGACGAGGACCTCAGCCGATATATCCTATGACAATGGCTGTGGCCAGCCGTCCTACGGCTGGCCGTGGATCCGAATAACGACATCAAGACGATATGGCGGATATTCCAGCGACACCTGTGCCGACTGAGCTGACGCTAAAAAAAGCGTCGCGCTGTCTCGAGGTCGTGTTCGCCGACGGTGCCGAGTTCCGACTGCCTGCCGAGTACTTGCGCGTGCATTCACCCTCGGCCGAGGTCACGGGCCACAGCCCCGGCGAGGGCGTTCTCGTCACCGGCAAGGAGCAGGTCGGGATCGAGCGCATCGAGCCGGTCGGGCGCTACGCAGTCAAGCTCGTATTCGACGATGGTCACGACACAGGCCTCTACACGTGGCAGAAGCTCTATGAGCTCGGCGCAGACTATGAGACCAAGTGGCGGCGCTACCTGGAACGTCTCGCCGAGGCTGGTCACGAGCGTGCTGCCCCGGAGCCTCGCAGTGGCGGATAGCGCGAACGACTCGATCAACGTCGACTTCGGCTTCAGCGAGATACCGCGCGCGCAGAAGAAAGATCGCGTCCGCGACGTTTTCGATTCGGTCGCCGAGCGTTACGACTTGATGAACGACTTGATGTCGTTCGGTATGCATCGCCTGTGGAAGCGGTTCGCGTTGCTCAATACGGGACTGAAGCCCGGCGGTGCGGCGCTGGACGTTGCGGCAGGCAGCGGCGACCTGACGCGTGGGCTCGCCCGTCAAGTCGGCCGGCTAGGATGTGTTTGGTCGACCGACATCAACGCGAGGATGCTCGCCGTCGGTCGTGACCGCGTGCTCGACGCGGGTTTCGCCGGCAATGTTCGCTTCGCGATCGCCGACGCTGAGAAGCTGCCGTTTGCGACGTCGAGCTTCGATTGCGTGACGATCGGTTTCGGGCTACGTAACGTTACGGATAAGGCCGCGGGATTGGCATCTATGTTCCGCGTACTCAAGCCCGGCGGCCGAGTGCTCGTGCTCGAGTTTTCCAAGCTGACCGTCGAGGCCCTCGAGCCGGCCTACGACTTTTATAGCTTCGAGGTACTGCCGCGCCTGGGTCGCGCGGTCGTCGATGACGCCGACAGCTACCGCTACCTTGCCGAATCGATACGCCGGCAACCGTCGCAGGACGAGGTGCTCGAGCTCATGCGGGAGCAAGGATTCGAGCGCTGCCGCTGTCACAACCTGGTCGGCGGCATCGTGGCTTTGCACGTCGGCTTCAAGCTATAACGGCGGATACGTCGGTTGGCGGCCGTCTTGCTGTGCACAACGTTTAGTCACGCAATGATCCGCAGGTCGTCTCATGTCTGATTACATGATCGGCGCGCTCGAGCGACTGGCGAACGCGCAGCTCGAGCAATCGACGACGGCGCGCCGGCAGGTTGCAGCGTTAGCCGGACGGCGGCTCGGCATCGTGCTCGCCGGACCCGACGTCGAAGTCGTCGTCACGGCTGAAACCGATCGATTGTCTTTGTCCCGCGAGCCTGCGGCAGCGGCGGACGTCGTGATCGCCGGAACGCCACTCGCCCTGTTCGAGGCCCTACGCAGCGGTAAGTCGAGCCTAATGGGTCGCACTGAGATCGCTGTCAGCGGCGATGCGCATGTGCTCGAGTCATTCAGCGAGCTGTTGACGCATCTGCGACCAGACGGCGAGGAGCTGCTCGCGACGATCACTGGCGATATCGTCGCGCACGAGTCGGTTGGGGCCATAAGGTCGGTCCGGGACTTCGGCCGGCGGGCGCTCGAGGCGCTCGCGATGAACACCGGCGAGTACCTGCAAGAGGAGAGCCGCGCGTTGCCGGCGCGGCACGAAGTCGACGCGTTTGCCGGCGATGTCGAGCGGTTGCGGGATGATGTCGAGCGGGCGGCGGCCAGGCTGGATCGCCTATCGGCGCCGAGATGCGAAGAACACGGCGCGGTTGCCGAGCCGAGGCGCGACTGAAGTGCGCCGGTTGCGATTGTTGCTGCGTCTGCTCGCGATCCAGCGCGCTTTGGTGCGTCACGGCCTCGACGAGTTCGTCGGTGCGACGCACCTGTTCCGGCCGTTGGCGTGGTTACAGCGCGTCCGGCCGCGGCGTAGACGCGCGGCTCCGCTCGGCGTTCGGATTCGCTGTTGTCTCGAGGATCTCGGTCCGATATTCGTCAAGTTCGGTCAAGCGGTATCGACGCGTCGCGACTTGCTGCCTGCCGAGATCGCCGACGAGCTGGCGAAGTTGCAGGATCGCGTCGCGCCGTTTGCGGTCGCCGACGCGCGCGCTGCGATCGAACGGGCGTTCGATGCGCCAATCGAGGATATCTACGAGAGCTTCGTCGACGAGCCGCTTGCGGCAGCCTCGATCGCGCAGGTCCATGCGGCCACGCTCGATGGTGGCCGCGACGTCATCGTCAAGGTGCTACGGCCCGACGTTGCTCGCCAGGTCTCCCGTGACGTCGAGCTGTTGTACGCCATCGCGCGAATGGCCGAGCGCTACTCGGCGGACGGCCGACGCTTACGCGCGTTCGAGCTCGTTGCGGAATTCGAGAAGACGCTCGCCGGCGAGCTCGACTTGATGCGCGAAGCCGCGAACGCGAGCCAGCTGCGGCGCAACTTCGAAGGTTCGCAGGATCTTTATGTGCCGGACGTTTACTGGAACTACTGTCGCAGTGACGTTTTGACGATCGAAAGAATTACCGGCGTGCCGATCAGCAATATCGCGGAGCTCAAGGCGCGCGGCACGAACATTCGGCGACTCGCGCACAACGGCGTCGAAATCTTTTTCACGCAAGTGTTCGAGCACAATTTCTTCCACGCCGACATGCACCCCGGCAACATTTTCGTCGACGTCGAGAATCCCGATCACCCGCGCTACATCGCGGTAGATTTCGGCATTGTCGGGAGTCTCAGCGATCGCGATCAGCTCTACCTCGCGCAGAATTTTCTGGCATTCTTTCGGAGTGACTATCGGCGCGTCGCGCAACTGCATGTCGACTCCGGTTGGGTGCCGGAGACGACGCGGGTCACCGAGCTCGAGGCGGCGATCCGTGCGGTCTGCGAGCCGATCTTCAACAAGCCCCTCAAGGAGATCTCGTTTGGGCTCGTGCTGCTGCGGTTATTCGAGACTGCACGGCGATTCGACATGCGCGTGCAGCCACAGCTCGTGCTGCTGCAAAAGACGTTGCTCGCGATCGAGGGCCTAGGCCGCGAGCTCTATCCCGACCTCGATCTGTGGCAGACGGCGAAGCCGATTCTCGAGCAATGGATGCAGCGGCGCATGAGCCTGCGTGGCCACATCGAGCGACTGATCGATCAATGGCCGCAATTGAGCGACGATCTTGCGCTCCTGCCCGAAGCGTTGCATCGCATCGTGCACGACATTGTCGAGCGGCCGGCGTCGCCACCACCGGAACCCGCTCCGCAACCACGCCGCAATCGCGATGGCTGGATTGCGATGCCGTTGGCGGCCATCGGTGCCGTGACCGTCATGCTGGCACCGAACGCGTTTCTGTCCGGCATCGGCTGGGCCGTTATGGGCGCGGCGGCGATGGCCGCTGCAACGGCACTGCGCGCCGGCCGAGACTGAGGGTGGCGCGCCTTGGCTCGTAGGCTCGCCGTCGCCGTCTTCGCGGACGTCAGCCGGTCGTGCCGACCGCGTCGTCGCCGCCCAGATCGATCATCGCACCGACGATCCGCTCCATCGCCGCCGCGATCTGCTCGCTGTCGGTACCCCTGACGACCAGATTCGCGCCGAAGCGTCCTTCGCGAGAGAACGGATAGCTGCCGACATCGAGCGACGGAAAGTCCTCGGCGATCTTCTCCAATGGTTTGGCGATATCGCCTTCTGGCAGAAATATGTCGACGTTGGCCGAATGTATCGTGCTGCCGGAGCTGAGCTCCGACACGAGCGTGCCGAACATCGCGCGGGCGACGCTCGGTATTCCGGCGAGCACATAGACGTTCTCGATCTTGAAGCCCGGTGCCGGCGACATCGGGTTGTCGATCAGCGTCGCGCCGTCGGGAACGTGCGCCATCTTGAGCCGCGCTTCGTTGAGCTCGAAACGGCCACGCTTCATGCGCTCGTGCGCCTCGGGGTGCAGTATCAGCTCGCGGCCGAATGCGTTTGCGATCGACAGCGCAGTGATATCGTCATGCGTCGGCCCGATGCCACCTGTTGTGAACAGATATCCGACGCGTGCGCGCAGCTCGTTGACCGTCGCGATGATCGTTGCCTCGATGTCGGGTATTACGCGGACCTCGATCAAACGAATGCCGAGCTTGCCGAGCTCGTCTGCGAGAAACTGCAGATTCGCATCACGCGTCTTTCCGGACAGGATCTCATTGCCGATGATGATCAGCGCTGCCGTCGGCAGCGCGTTCGGGTCAGGTTGCGTGTCGGTCACTAGTGTCCTCTGAAGCTCAGGCTCGTCGTGATGGCGTAATGGTCGGAGCCAAACGCAGCGCTTTGGCGCGGTTCGGAGGCCATAACATGCTCGTTGACGAAGCTGTGGTCAATCGGTATCCCGAGAAGCGGAAACGACACCGGCCACGAGACGGCGAACCCGTGTCTTCGCCGGGGGTCGGTGAGGCCCGTTTGCTCGAGCCAAGCGCTCATGCGCGGCGCGTACGGTGTGATGTTGAAGTCGCCGGTCACGGCCAGCGGCTCAGACGCGCCGGTGACGAGGCCGGCGAGCTCCTCTAGCTGCGCGTTGCGCTCTTGCGCGAGGCGCGCTGCAACCGGCGGCCACAGGTGCACGCCAATCAATCGCAGCGCACCGGCGCCAGCGACTGCAAGCCGCGCATCGATCGCCGGCGCGCCGCGCAGGTCGCGGGTTTCGATGGTGGTCATCGGCATCCGTGACAGGATGCCAATGCCGAACGGATCTTGCCGCGCGACGAAGTGACTCGCCGGATAATCGCGTGCAAGGGCCGTCAGTGCTCGTGCCCACTCGGGTGTCACCTCGAGCAAGACGATTGTATCGGGCGAAGCCTCGCGAATGAGCTCGATGAGGCGAGCTGAATCGTCGTTCCCGGCGTTCAGATTCACGGTCATTAGCGTCAGGTCCGTGGGCCCGGAGAACGTCGCGGCGTTCGCGGGCCAGTACGGCGCAACGGCCACTGCATTGGCTGCGAGAAGCGCAGCGACGACTGCGGAGGCGACTAATTTGCGGCGGGCGAGCAGCGCGAGTAGCAGCGGCACCTGCACGACGATGTATTGGACGCGAAAGTGCGTGAATAGCTCTGCGATCCAACCGCTGCGCGCGGCGAGCGCGAGTGTTGAGGCCACGCAGACGCCGAGGGTTGCTAACAGCAACAAGACGTCGATCGAGTAGGTCGGCGTGCGTCGCCGAGTTGCGATGCGCATGTCGAGTCGTTGGGATCCCTGGGTTACTCGGTGGCGGTCTCGTCAGCTCGGCCGCATTGCCAGCACGCGCCAAACTGCGGCTCGTTGCGCTCGCCGCACGCAGAACACGTCCATGCGGGACCGCTCGAATCGACGCGTTCGAGCTCGGCGAGCAGCCGGGCGGCACGCGCGGCCTGCTCGTCCTTCAGAATCCAGAGCTCCGGCAAGCACTCGAGAAACGGAATCTCTCCGAGTCCGCCCGACAGCTGTTCGTTCTTGATCAGGCATGCGATATCGGCTTGCTCGAGCATGTTCTTCAAGTGGCCGAGATAGGCCAGCGACTCGTGGCTCGCAACGCGCTTCACGCCGCGCTCCGTGGCCTCGGGGTCTCGCGTCTCATGGCCTCAAGGCTTTGAGGAACGCTGCCGGCGATTCGCCGCGCTCGAGCGCCTCGATCAGCGCCGAGCCGACGATGACGCCATCGGCATGCGCACCAATCGCCTCGACGTGCTCGCGCGTACGCACGCCGAAGCCGGCACATACGGGTAGGTCGGAGGCCGCCGCGACCGCAGCGAGGTAGTCGGCCGACTCCGCCGGTAATCCCGATCCAGTGCCGGTGATGCCGGTGCGCGTGACGGCATAGACGAACCCCTGGCTCTGCTTGCAGAGCAACGCCAGCCGATCGCGCGGCGTTGCCGGTGTCACCAACTGCACGAGCGCAAGCCCGGCCGGCGCTAGCGCCGCGCGCATCGGCGCGCTTTCCTCGAACGGCAAATCCGGCACGATAAAGCCGCTGACGCCTGCCTGTGCCGAGCGTTCGGCAAGCGCGTCGAGCCCGAAGGCCAGCAGCGGGTTCAGATAGCTCATCAACAATAGCGGCGCGGCAAAACCGCCGTCGCGCTCGGCAAGCGTATTGAGAATCCACTCGAGGCTCACGCCTTTGCTGAGCGCAGCGTGGCTCGAGCGCTGGATCGTCACGCCGTCGGCCATCGGATCGGTAAACGGCACGCCAATCTCGACGGCGTCGGCGACGTTGGCGACGTCGGTCAGCACGTCGAGGAAGCTCGCCGGCTCCGGATAGCCGGCCGTCAGAAACGCGACCATTGCCGGTCGCGGCGCCGCGCGCAGCGCCTCGGCCAGCGCGTCACGCGGCAGCATTGCGGGCATCCTCCGACTGCGTGCTGGACCCAACCGGGTGCTCGGCGAGAATCGGCATGTCCTTGTCGCCGCGGCCGGACATGCCGATCAGGATCTTCGTCCCGGGATTCTCACTCGCCCAACGGCGCGCGCCGGCAAGCGCATGAGCGCTTTCGAGCGCCGGCAAAATTCCCTCTGCCGCGCAGCATTCGTCGAGCGCCGCGAGCGCCTCGTCGTCGGTTGCCGTGCGATAGTCAACGCGTCCGATCTGCCGCAGCAGCGCGTGCTCGGGACCGACGCCCGGATAGTCGAGACCGGCGGACACCGAATGGGTCTCTTGGATCTGCCCGTCGCTGTCATAGAGCAGCACCGAATACGTGCCGTGCAACACGCCGGGCTTCCCGGCCGACAGCGTCGCCGAATGCTCGCCCAGCGCCGGTCCGTGGCCACCGGCCTCGATGCCGAAGAGCGCGACGTCGCGATCGCCGAGGAAACCGTGATAGAGGCCTATCGCGTTTGAGCCACCGCCGACGCACGCGAAAGCGGCATCCGGCAAGCTGCCGCTGCGCGCAATGATTTGCGCGCGCGCCTCTTTGCCAATGACGCTTTGCAGCTCGCGGACGAGGTATGGGTACGGATGCGGGCCAATCGCCGAGCCGAGCAGATAGTATGTCGCGACCGGATCGGAGACCCAGTCGCGAATTGCCTCATCGATCGCTGCCCGCAGGGTTTGGTCGCCCGACTCCACGGCGATGACCTCGGCACCCAAGCGTCGCATGCGATCGACGTTGAGCGCCTGGCGGGCGACGTCGACGGCACCCATATAGACGACGCACGGTAGGCCGATGCGCGCACACGCGGCCGCCGAGGCGACGCCGTGCTGGCCTGCGCCGGTTTCGGCGACGATGCGCTCGGCACCCAACGCCTGCGCAAGCAAGGCCTGGCCGATCGTATTGTTGATCTTATGGGCACCGGTATGCGCCAAGTCCTCGCGCTTGAGCCAGACATCGGCGCC
Organism: Rhodospirillaceae bacterium; assembly: GCA_024640685.1. Lineage (GTDB taxonomy): Bacteria > Pseudomonadota > Gammaproteobacteria > Steroidobacterales > Rariloculaceae > JAHEEM01. Next base: position 17,386 of record JAHEEN010000017.1, on the reverse strand, counting down.
CCACAGTGCAGACAGCCCAGGGGCATGCGTCAACGCCGTCGGGCGCCCGACCCAATGCTCGAGCTCGTCGTTGAGGCGCGCTCGAAAATCCGGGTCGCGCAGATAATGATGGACGCCTTCGGCAAGCCGGGTCACGGCCGGCATCAGCGTTTCCGGCACGTAGCATCCGCCGAACTCGCCGAAGCGGCCATGGGCGTCCGGGCACGTCCCTGCGATTAGTGCTTCGAGCAGGTCGTCGGCCTGCGCAACATCGGGGTTTGTCATCAACTCCTCTCCACTGCCCGTGCACGGGCAACAAACTCGACAATCTTATCGACATCCTTGACGCCGGGCCGCGCTTCGACACCGCTCGAAACGTCGACGCCCCACGGCGTGACTGCAGTGATCGCTGCGGCGACGTTGGTTGGGCTCAAGCCGCCGGCGAGCACGACGTTGGTACGCTGAGCAATGGCTGCCGCGTGCGACCAATCGGCTTGCGTGCCGCTGCCGCTGCGCGGGCCCTCGAACAGCAGGCGCTCGGGCCACTGCGCCGGCATGTCGGTATCGCTGTCGCGATAGACGGGCAAAGCTACGCACGACGCGCCGAGATCGAGGTCGGCGAAGTCGTCGGCATCGGTCTGCAGCCAATCGGGCCGGAAGCGATCGCGAACGACATCCCAGTCGCCCGCGCTCGGGTGATGCATGACCGCGACGCGGACGATGCTCGCAGGGACGTTTGCGCACAGCCCCAGCGCTCGATCGGGATCGACACGCCGCGGCGACTCGGCGAACACGAAGCCGATCGCATCGGCGCCGGCGCCGACGGCCGCTGCAACGGCATCGGCCGATGTCAGCCCACAGATCTTCACGAACACGCGGCCGATTCCTTGCGACGGCAGCCCGCGTCGATCAACGCACGCAATGCCTCGCCGGGCGATGACGTTTGCATCAATGCCGAGCCTACGAGCGCACCGCCGTAGCCGAGATCGACGACGGCTTCGATTTGTGCGGCCGAGTCGATGCCGCTCTCGGCAATCGCGACCACGCCCTGCGGCAATGCCGGGGCGAGCAGCGCGAACCGATCGAACTCGACCGCGAGCGTATGCAAGTTACGCGAATTCACGCCGACGAGCAGTGGCGCATAGGCCTTTGGTCGCGCCTCGGCGACGACCTCGCCGATGCGGCGCACGTCATCGGCGTCGAAAGCCTCGAGCAAGACGAACAGGTCGCAAACAATCGCCGCCTCGACGAGCGCGGCTATCTCCGCGTCCGTCAGCATCGCCGCGATCACGAGCACGCCGCCGGCGCCGGCGGCGCGCGCCTCGAACACTTGGTACGGTTCTGTCAGGAAGTCCTTGCGCATTACCGGTATACCAGCGGGCTTAAGCGCATCCGCGGCCTGCTCGAGATGACTCAAGTTGCCGTGAAACTCGACCGGCTCCGTGAGCACGGACACGGCCGCCGCGCCACCAGCCGCGTACGCCTCGAGCTGCGCATCGATGTCGAAACCGGCATCGGCGAGGGAGCCGAGCGCCGGCGAGCGCAGCTTAAGCTCGGCGATCACAGCAAATGCATGCAGCGCGATGGCTGGCGGCGGCTCGGTCGCCAGCGCGCGGGCACGCAGCGCGGACTCGGGCTCGATCGCGCGCGCCGCGTGGGCGCGCTGCCGTGACGCAGTGGCCATCCGCTCTAGCAATGAACCGGGCGCGCTCATCGACTTAGCCGCCGGCCTCGGACAGGCGCGCGACGAGCGCGCTAGCGCGGCCATCGTCAATCGCCGCGCGCGCTGCAGCGACGCCGTCGGCGAGCGATGCGACCGTGCCGGTGACCTCGAGCGCAAGTCCCGCGCCGAGCGCGAGCGCATCGCGATGCGGCTGGGTATCGTTGCCCGCTAGCGCCGCGCGCAGCCGTTGCGCATTCTCGCTTGCTTCGCCGCCGGTCAACTCCTCGACGTCGCAGCGCTCGATACCGACGTCGCGCGGATCCCTGACCGTGCGCGAGACATTGCCGGGCCGAACGTCGAAACATAGAAAAGGCCCAACCGGTGTTGCCTCATCCCAGTCCGGGGCGCCGTGGATCACGAACGCACGCTTGCCGGGCATGCCCGAGAGCGTCTGCGCCATGCGCTCGGCCATTGCCTCGCTGTACGCGCCTATCACGTGAAACGCTGGCTCGGCCGGATTGGCCAACGGCCCCAGAATGTTGAATACGGTGCGTATGCCTAGCGCGGCTCGAACCGGGCCGATGTTCTTCATCGCCGGATGGTAGTGCGGCGCAAACAGGAACGTGAAACCGAGTGTGTCGAGCGCGGCGGCCGCTTGCTGTTCGTCGAGCGGTATTGGCAGGCCGAGCTCTGCGAGTACGTCGGCACTGCCGCAGCGGCTCGAGATCGAGCGATTGCCATGTTTGACGACGGCAAGGCCGGCTGCCGCCGCGAGCAGAGCCGAGCCTGTCGATAGATTCAAGCTGCCCGAGCCGTCGCCACCGGTACCGACAATATCGACGTAGTCGCCATTCGGGGCTATGGCCGGGCGCCGTGCGAGCTCGCGCATCGCTTTGGCGAAGCCGCGAATTTCGTCGGCGGCCTCGCCTTTGGCTCGCAGCGCCGTCAGTAGCCCGCCAGCCAGCGCCGGCTGGAGCTCACCAGCCGCCATCGCCCGCATCGCCGCGGCGGCTTGAGTTTCGCTGAGGTCGTCGTGCGCAAGAATCTGCTCGAGCCAACGTGTCGCTTCTGTCGCCATCGTCATCGGTCCTCTGCTGCGTGTGCCGAGTCTGCGTAGAGAAAGTTGCCCATCAAGCGCGGTCCGTCCGGGGTCAGCACGCTTTCTGGATGAAACTGAACGCCTTCGACGTTCAGCTCCTTGTGCCGTACGCCCATGATCTCGCCGTCAGCCGTCGTCGCCGTCACGTCGAGACTGCTACCGATCGACTGCCTGTCCGCGGCAAGCGAATGGTAGCGCCCGGCGACGAACGGATTCGGCAGATCACGGTAGAGCATCTTGCCGTCGTGGCGAATCTCCGAGCTCTTACCGTGCGTCAGCGTTGCCGCGCCAATGACGCTGCCACCGAAGTGCTCGACGATGCATTGGTGGCCGAGACACACGCCGAGAATAGGTATGCGCTCGGCAAACTCGGCAATCATCGCGATCGAGACGCCGGCGTCGGACGGCCGTCCCGGCCCCGGCGAGATCACCAGATGCGAGGGCTCGAGCGCGACGGCTGTGGGCACGCCAATTGCGTCGTTGCGATGCACGAGCACGTCGGCGCCGAGCACGAGAAACGCCTGAACGAGGTTGTACGTGAACGAGTCGTAGTTATCGATCAGCAGCAAACGGGGCTTCATAGTCCCTCCTCGGCGATCGCGAGAGCGCGGCGCAGAATCGCGCTCTTGGCAAGCACCTCATCGTGCTCGCGCTCCGGGTCGCTGTCGGCGACGATACCGGCGCCGGCTTGGAAGCTATATTCTTCGCCGTTGAACACCATCGTACGAATCGTGATTGCTTGGTCCATATTGCCGTTCTTCGCGAAATAACCGATCGTGCCGCCGTAGAGCCCGCGCCCGACCGGCTCTAGCTCGGCAATCAGCTCCATCGCACGAACCTTCGGCGCTCCGACGAGCGTTCCGGCTGGAAACGCGGCCGCGAACAGGTCGAACGCATCCTTGCTTGGCGCGAGCTCGCCCTGGACGCCGCTGACGATGTGCATGACATGGCTGTAGCGCTCGATCTTGCGGAACGGCTCTACATGGACAGAACCGGCCTCGGCAACACGGCCCAAGTCGTTACGCGCAAGATCGACGAGCATCACGTGCTCGGCGTTCTCCTTCGGGTCTGCGAGTAGCTCCTGCTCGAGCGCCTGATCCTCGTCGTCGGTGGCGCCGCGGGGCCGAGTGCCTGCGATCGGTCGCAACGACGCATGACCGTGCTCGAGCTTGACGAGCGCTTCGGGCGAGGAACCGGCGATTTTCAGGTCGCCCAGCTCGAAGAAGTACATGTAGGGTGACGGATTCAGCAGCCGCAGCGCGCGGTAGCATTGAAACGGATCGAGATCGGTCTGGCCTTCGAAGCGGACCGACAACACGATCTGATAGATGTCGCCGGCCGTGATGTATTCCTTGCAGTGCGCGACGCGGCCCATGAACTCCTCGCGTGTCATGCTGGCCTCGGCCGGCGAGAAAGACCCACGCGCGTTGGCCGAGTCACTGAGACCGCCGCGCAAGGCCGCTATGATTGCGTTGCGCAATGTCGTGCGCTCAGCCGCGGAGCCAGCGTGCAGCAACGCCGCGCGGCGCGTCAGGTGATCGAAGATAAGTAACGAGCGTGGCGCGACGAGCGCCGTCTGCGGCACGCGCTTGGGCTCGCTACGGTTCTGCGGAAGGCGCTCGAAATAGCGCACGACGTCGTAACCTGACGCACCGACCAGACCGCCGTCGAACGGTAAGCCGGGGATGCTCGGCTCGAGCGCCGGCATGTCTGCGATCACACCGCGCAACAATGCGAGCCAGGCGTCGCCGTCGATCGGACGCTCGATGGCTTGGCCGTTGACCTTGAGTGCCTCGGAATCGAGCTCGATAGAAGCGCTGCGACCGAGCCCGAGAAACGAGTACCGCGCGAGCCGCGTACCGCCTTCGACGCTCTCGAGCAGAAAGCACGGCTCGAAATCCGCGAGCTTGATATAGGCCGATACCGGTGTATCGAGATCCGCCGATATGTCGAATGGTGCTTGCATCGTCGTTGTCCAGGATGTCAAAAAAAAACCCATCTCCGGCTTTGCGGAGATGGGTTTTCGTCGTTCTACTTCAGACGCGCGTTACGCTAGGCGCTCGACACCCTCTCCGCTGCGAGTCTTCGCCACCAGCGTTCGCGAACGGAGATTGTACGGATGGAGTCGCGCATGGCCGGGCAGTATGGCGGTAAGCCGCCGCAGCGGTCAAGCACGGGGCCGGAGGATAAATTGGGGTCTGATCCCGGTTTATCTTTCAGAGGTTGTAGATCATCGGTAGCAAAAACGAGAAGCCGAGCCACATGATCAGCGTCAGCGGCACGCCGGCGCGCAGGAAATCGCTGAACTTGTAGCCGCCGGCCGACAGCAGCAGCAGATTCGTCTGGTAGCCGAACGGCGTCGCGTAGCTCATGTTCGCGCCGAAAATGACCGCGAGAATGAACGGCTCGGGATCGACACCGAGCTCGCGCGCGACCTGGATCGCAATCGGCGTCCCGATGACGCCGGCTGCGGTGTTAGACACGATATTCGTTAGAACCGCCATGACGAGCATCAACGCGCTCAGTATGAACGGCGTCGGCAGGATGCGCACGGCTGCGACGAACGACTGCGCGAGGTACAGCGCACCGCCCGTTTGCGTGAGCGCAACGCCGAGCGCGAGGCTCGCGACGACGATCATGACTACCTGCGCCGACAGCGATTTGGCGATGTCCGACCAATTCAGGCAACGCGTCGCGAGCATCGCTGCAACACCGACGACTGCGCTGATCGAGATTGGCAGCCAGCCGAGCGCGGCCGCAGCGACGACCAGGACCATGATGATCAATGCGCGCGCAGAGCGATGCGTCTTCGGCAAGTCCGTCGTGCCGTCGAGCACCAGCGCCGAGCCCGATCGCTTGAGGTTCTCGAGCTGCGTTGGCGTGCCCTGCACGAGTACGACGTCGCCGGCGCGCAATCGTATCGATTCGATGTTGCCGCTGAGCTCCTCGCTACCGGCGCCGCGCGCACGATGCAGCGCGAGCGGCAGTAGGCCGCTGCGTTGCGCGAAGCGTGTCGCTGCCAGCGTGTCGCGGTGCAATATTGAGCCGCGCGTCACAACGATCTCGGCCAGCGACTGCGGCTGCGTCGATAGGTTGATCGACGCGGTATCGTCGAGCCCGGCATCGCTGTGCAGCGTTGCGCCGAGTTGCTCCTCGAACCTTTTCAGTTGCTCGGGCGTATCGCGCACCGCGAGCCGATCGCCGGCGCTGATCGTGACCGACGGCAGCTTCGTCACGGACAAGCCTTCGCCGCGCTCGATTCGTATCACGCGCATCTCGTTGTTCGTCAGCGCGAGGCATTCGGCGAAGCTCAATCCACATGCGGCGCTCGCATCGTTGATGTGCAACGTCGCGTTGAACACGCGCGGCGCGCGGTCCGACATCGGTTGCTCGCGGTCCGGCAGCAGTCGCGGTGCAACGAGCCACAGGTAAATGAGTCCGATGGAGCCGACGGCGAGCACCGGCAGCGTGAATTCGAACATGCTCATCGGCGGTTGACCTAGATCGGCCGCAATGCTGACGACAAGCAAATTCGTCGATGTGCCAATGGTCGTCGCCATGCCGCCCAGCAGCGTCGCGAATCCGACCGGCATTAGCAGTGAGGATGGGGCGAGCTTGTTGCGCACGGCGACGCCGACGAGCATCGGTAGCAGCATGACGACGATCGGCGTGTTGTTCAGAAACGCGCTCAACGCGCCGCTGATCGTAAGCGTCGCGAGGCTCGCGATCAGCGGCTTGGCCGTCCACGCGTGCGCAAGCGCAGAAGCAAGCGGCTGTAGCGCGCCCGTGACCTCCAATCCACGGCCGACGATCATCAACGCACAGATCGTGATCAACGCTTCGTGACCGAAGCCCATCAGGAAGCTCGTCGGCGCAAGCCTGCCGTCGGCGTTTTCGTAGGGGAATAGCTCGAACGAGACGAGCAAGATGGTCAGAATCGCGAGCGCGGACGCCTCCAACGGCAATCGGTCGCGCGTAAACAGATACAGCGCGACGACCGTCAACAGCATCACGAAGATGCCGTGGCTATCGGGCAGATTGGCCATCAGCGCGAGCTCTTTTTCGTTGGCGGTGCCGGCGTCCGCGTACCGTGTCTATCGTAGAGGCTATCGGGCGTCGGGCAAAGCCCCAAACGCGCGGCTGGGGCCCCTCAGTCATCGACGAGAGGCCGTCGACGACCAAACACACTACCCACACACGCCCGAACCGCTACCATAGGCGCCGCACATCATCATGCTTAGAGACTCCCAGCAAGCCTCCGTCACGCTTGACAGCTACCTCGGCGTATTTCGCTACAGCCGACGCGCGGTTGGGCTCGTCTGGTCGACGGATCGAACGCTGACGCTGTCGATGGCGGCGTTGACCGTCGCGGCCGGGTTGCTGCCTGCGGGGGCTGCCTACGTTGGCCAGTTGATCGTCGATGCGGTCGTCGCCGCGATCGGTGCCAGTGCTGACGGCGCCACACCCGATTACGCCGGTGTGCTTTGGCTCGTCGTTCTCGAGGGTGTGATCGTTGCGGGCGTTGCGGCCGCGCAGCGCGGTATCAACCACTGCGAGACGCTGCTGCGCGTGCACCTGAGCCAGCGCGTCAACACGCTGATACTCGAGAAAGCGCTGACGCTCGAGCTCGCGCAGTTCGAGGACTCGGAGTTCTACGACAAGCTCAACCGCGCGCGTCAGGAAGCCTCGAGCCGCCCGTTGAGTCTCGTCAAGCGAACGTTTGGTCTCGCACGGCACGGCATCTCGCTGGCGAGCTACGCCACCCTGTTGCTGCAGTTCTCCGGTTGGGCTGTCGTCGTGCTGATCGCCGCCGGCCTGCCGGCATTCATCGCAGAGACGCATTTCTCTGGCGAGCGATTTCGGATGTTTCGCTTCCGGTCTGCGGAACGGCGCAAGCTGCTGTATCTGGAGATGGTGCTGGCGCGCGAGGATCATGCAAAAGAGGTCAAGCTGTTTCATCTCGGGCGCGAGCTGCTCGATCGCTACAAACAGATCTTTCAAGCGCTGCTCGACGACGAGCGCCGTCTGACACGCCGCCAGGATGCCTGGGGGTTGGCACTTGGCGTCGTCAGCAACGCCGCGTTCTACGGCGCCTATGCATGGATCGCGGTCGCTACGATCGACGGATCGATCACGCTCGGGCAAATGACGATGTATTTGCTCGTCTTCAAGCAAGGTCAGTCGTCAGTTTCCTCGATGTTGAGCGCGATTGGCGGCATGTACGAGGACAATCTGTACCTATCGAATCTCTACGAGTTCCTCGAGCAGCCGTCGATCGCATGGTCGGGTTCTGCGCCGCAGGGACCGGACCCGAGTGCCGGTATCGTTTTCGAGCACGTAACGTTTTCTTATCCCGGCGCATCGGCACCGGCCCTCGTCGATATCAATCTGACGCTCGCACCCGGCAAGAGCGTCGGTGTCGTCGGCCGCAACGGCTCGGGGAAGACGACGTTGATCAAGCTGCTGGCGGGCCTTTATCCGGTCGAGCATGGCCGAATCCTGTTCGAGGGGCGCAACATCGACGACTGGGATCCCGGGGCTCTGCGACGCCGAATCGGCGTGATCTTTCAAGACTTCAATCGCTACCAGCTCCAAGTCGGCGAGAATATCGGCGTCGGTGACGAGGCCAACCTCGGCGACGCTGAGCGCTGGTCGGCGGCCGCGAAACTCGGCCGCGCAGCCGAGTTCATCGATACGTTACCGGATAAGTACCACACGCAGCTCGGGCGTTGGTTTCACGACGGTCAGGAGCTCTCCGGCGGACAGTGGCAGCGTATCGCGTTGTCGCGCGCATTCATGCGCGAGGATGCCGACATCCTCGTCCTCGACGAGCCGACAGCTGCGATGGATGCCGAAACCGAAGCGGAGATATTTGAGCACTTTCGGGCGATGACCGAGGCTAAAATAGTCATACTGATATCGCATCGTTTCTCGACAGTGAGGCAGGCCGACCAGATCGTCGTTATGGATCGAGGCAAGATCATCGAACAGGGTGACCATGATAGTCTCGTCGCGGCCGACGGGCAGTACGCGAAGCTCTTCGAGCTCCAAGCGCAGGGCTATCGTTAGCATGGCGGACAACAGCGCATGCGTGTGATTTGCAGAGATTGGAAAGAGCCGACGCGACGACGTTGCGCCGCAGTCGCCAGGCTTGGGCCTAGAGATGGCCGCTAGCGACGCGTCGGCGACGATCCGGCGCAGCCAGATTTTCTTCGCCGAGAAGGAGCAGGCGCTACGCGAGGACGTCCACCGCCTCGGCGAGCTCGTTGGCGAGCTCGTCAAGGAGCAGGGTGGCGAGGCACTGTTCGATATCGTCGAGACTGCGCGGCGCAAGGCGATCGCTCACCGTGAGGGAGACGCAGCCGCGCTCCCTGAGCTGCAGACATTGCTAGGTGCGTTGGCACCGCGCGCCGCGCAGGACTTCATTCGGGCGTTCTCGACGTACTTCCAAATGGTCAACATGGCCGAGAAGGTTCACCGCATCCGCCGTCGGCGCGAGTATTTGCGGGATGCCTCGACGCCGCAGCCGTTCGGCTTCGAGGACACGCTGATCAAGCTAAAGGCGCTCGGCGCGACGGCACTCGACATCGAAACGGCGCTGCAGCGCATCCGCATCGAGCCTATTTTCACGGCTCATCCGACCGAAGCGACGCGACGTACGCTGCTGCGCAAGCAGCAGCGCATCGCGCGAATCTTGATGGAGACGCTCGATCCTTACATGTCGCCGCAGGAGGACCAAGCGGCGCTGGGGCGGATCCGCATGGAGATGACGACGGGCTGGCAGACCGAGGAGCATCCGGGTTCGCAAATGACCGTGGGCGACGAGGCCGAGCACGTGTTGTTCTTCTTGACCGATGTCGTTTATCGAATGATCCCGCCTTTTTATGAGGAGCTCGAGCAAGCGTTCGGCACCGTTTTCAGCGATCATGGCGCGCGGCCGAAACTGCCGACGCTCGTGCACTTCGGCTCGTGGGTCGGTGGTGATATGGACGGCAATCCGAACGTTACCGCGAAGACGATTCGACAGTCACTTGCGCGGCAGCGGTCGCTCGTATTGAACCTGTATTTCGACGAGTGCCGGCGTTTGTCCGAGCGACTCAGTCAGAGCGAAGGCCGCGTCGGTGTCAGTGACGAGGTTGTCGCACGCACGCAGCTCTACGCTCGCCACTTCCCCAAGGCCGCGCATGCAGTGCCGGCCCGGCACCACGAAATGGCCTATCGCGTGTTCTTGCGGCTCGTCGGCGCGCGCCTACAGGCAACCTATGACGACGAAGCGTTCCCTTACGAGTCGCCCACGGAATTCAGAGCCGATATCGAGATCATTTCCGACAGTCTGCGCGCCAATAAGGGCGCGCATGCGGGCCTGTTCGCCGTCAATCGCCTTCTCAGACGGATAGATACGTTCGGCTTCCACATCGCGACGCTCGATCTGCGGCAGAACGCGCTTGTGCATCGCCAAGTCGTTGGCGAGGGGTTGCAGGAGCAAGACTGGGATGCGCGCTCGAGCGAGGAGCGCGCAGCGCGGATTCGCGAGGCTCTGGAGCGGCGTGAGTCACCGATGGGGCCCATGTCTTCGGAGGCTCGTCGGTCGCTCGCGGTGTTTCAGGCAATAGCGCACTGTCGGCGTAAGTACGGGCCGACAGCCGTTGGGCCGTACATCGTCAGCATGACGCACGGCGCCGATGACGTGCTTTCCGTGTTGCTGTTGGCGCGTTGGGGCGATTTGGCGCCTAAGGGCACACCGGTTCCGCTCGACATCGTGCCGCTATTCGAGACCGTGCAGGATCTCGAGCACGCGCCGGAGACGATGCGTGCGCTGCTCGCGGACGAGATTTATCGGGCGCATATCGACACACGGGGCTCCCAGCAGATGGTCATGGTCGGCTATTCCGACAGCAACAAGGACGGTGGATTTGCGTCGGCAACCTGGACCTTGCGCAAAGCCCAGGAAGCGCTCGTCGCGGCGATGGCGGAGCTCGGGGTCGAGCTGACTTTGTTCCACGGCCGCGGCGGGACGATCAGCCGCGGCGGCGGACGCGTTCACGAGTCGATCCGCTCGGCGCCGGCTGGCGCCGTCGCGGACCGCTTCAGAATGACCGAGCAAGGCGAGGTCATCAATGCGCGTTACGGTCTGCGGGGGCTAGCGATGCGCTCGCTTGAGCAGATGTTGAGCTCGGTCGTTTGGGTAAACGCCGGCTCGACCGAAGCGCAACACAATCGCGACGGCGCGCATGCAGTTATGGACGTTATCGCGACAGCCAGTCAACGAGCCTACAAGGAGCTCGTCTACGATCAACCCAGGTTTGCCAGCTATTTTCGGCTGGCGACGCCGATCGACGTCATCGAGCGACTCGGTATCGGCTCGCGACCGACATCGCGCAGCGACTCGGACTCGCTGCAGGATATTCGCGCGATCCCTTGGGTCTTCGCATGGACACAGACGCGGCTGCTGCTGTCGGGATGGTACGGCGTCGGCGTCGGGCTTGACGCCGCAATCGATGCGCACGGCATGACGGCAATCCGCGAGCTAGCAGCCAATTGGCCGTTTTTTGCCGGGCTCATCGCCGACGTCGAGCAGGTGCTCGGCAAGGCGGACATCGATATCGCCGAACGCTACTCGGAGCTTGCAGGTCCGCTGCACGACGAATTCTTCCCGGTTATTCGAGCCGAGTTCGACCGCGCCGTCGACGGTGTGCTTGCGGTCAAGGACCAGACCCGCCTGCTCGAGCACGACAGGACTCTGCGTCGCGCAATCCGGCTACGCAATCCGTACGTCGATCCGATGAGCTTGCTGCAGGTTGACCTCCTCAAACGTTGGCGCGAAGCGGGTTCGAACGACGACGTCATGCTCCGGGCGCTGCTCGTCAGCGTCAACGGCATCACCCACGGCATGCAGAATACTGGCTAGCGGAGAACATTGTGCCGCTCGTCAGGGCTTGTCGCGCAACGCGTGCGGAACCTTGAGCCAGCGGATCACGCGTTCCTCGATCGCGTCGGGCGCGATGTCGGTTTCCGACACCGCGCGACCGCGGATCGAAATGCCCGCTCGAACGACACTGTCGGGTTCCCCGGAGACGAGCGGATGCCAGTCGGCGAGACCGCGACCTTCGGCGAGGCGCCGGTAGGCGCATGTCGACGGCATCCAGCGGAGGTCATCGAGATTGTCGCGCGACAGGATGACACAGTCGGGCACGTGGTCGATGCGCTCGTCGTAGTGCCGACAGCGACAGCGCTCGATGTCGAGCAACCGGCAGGCGACGTCAGTGTAGTAAACGCGGCCCGTGTCCTCGTCTTCTAGCTTGTGCAAGCAGCATCGACCGCAGCCGTCGCAGAGCGACTCCCACTCGGCGTCGCTCATTTGAGCGAGCGACTTCGTTTCCCAAAACGGCCGCGTGTGTCTCGCAGGGTGTCGTGCAGATGTCTTAGCCATTCGGCCGTAGTGTAAGCTTGTTCGCCATGACCGCTCGCAAACGTGCCAGCTTTCTCGATTTTGCCACGCTCGGTCCAGGCATTGACACCTCGGCGCTCGATGCGCTCGCCGACGTTCAGTACTTCGGCGCAACGCGGACCGATGCGATGGCCGAGCGTATGCACGGCGCGAATATCGCGATCGTCAATAAGGCCCGTATCGACGCGGAGATGATTCGAGCGACGCCGACGTTGGAGTTGATCGTGCTAGCCGCGACCGGCTCCGACAACGTCGATGTCGCCGAGGCCGAGCGTCGCGGCATTGGAGTTGCAAATATTCGAAGTTACTGTACCGCGGCTGTCGTGCAGCACGTTTTCGCGATGGTTTTGTCGTTGACGCGCAAGCTCGCCGAGTACCAAGCTGCGATCTACGATGGCGCGTGGCAGTCTAGCGAGACGTTCGCATTGTTCGACTTTCCGATTCACGAGCTCACCGACAAGGTGCTCGGTATCGTCGGCTACGGCGCGCTCGGGCAGGGCGTCGCGGAGCTCGGCCGCTGTTTCGGCATGGACGTGGTCGTCAGTCAGCGGCCGGGTGATGATGGCATAGTGGCGCCCGACCGTGTCCCGTTTGCCGAGTTACTCGAGCGCGCCGACGTTATGAGCCTGCATTGTCCATTGACCGATGCGACACGGGGCCTGATCGGTGCCGCTGAGCTAGCGACGATGAAGTCGCACGCATTACTGATTAACACGGCCCGCGGCGCGTTGATCGACAGCGAGGCACTCGTCGCTGCGTTGTTGGCAGGGACAATCGGAGGCGCAGGCATCGATGTGCTCGAGGTCGAGCCACCGCGCGGCGACGAGCCACTGCTCGCGCCGGGGATTCCGAACCTTATTCTGACGCCGCATATTGCGTGGACGGCGCGAGAGTCGCGCCAGCGCGCGCTCGATCAAGTCGCAGAGAATGTGGCCGATTTTCTTGCCGGGGGCACGCTACGCAGGCTCGTCTGACGGCCTCGTGCGAACGCGCGGTAGCGTGCTACGGCGTTGCGTCGCGGACGAGGCGCCCCGAGGCGAGCTCGACGATTCGATGACAGCGTTGCGCCGCGCCGAGGTCGTGCGTGACGAGCACGAGCGTCGTCGCCGAAGCTGCGTTCAGATCGAACAGCAAATCGAGAACGTGCGTCCCGGTCTTGTTGTCGAGATTGCCCGTTGGTTCGTCGGCAAACAGCAGCGCCGGCGATGTCACGAACGCGCGCGCGATCGCAACACGCTGTTTCTCGCCTCCCGATAATTGCCGCGGATAATGGTGAATCCGGGCATCAAGGTCGACGCGATGCAGCGCATCGCGCGCGATGCGCTCGGGATCGTCGGTTGCGCTGAGCTCTAGCGGCAGCAGCACGTTCTCGAGCGCCGTCAACGACGGAAGCAAGTGGAACGACTGAAAAACAAAGCCTACTTGTCGATTTCGGAGCGCTGCACGGCCATCCTCGTCGAGCGCGGTCATCTCGACGCCGTCGAGGTGCACACTCCCCGACGTCGGCTCGTCTAGGCCCGCGAGCAACGCGAGTAGCGTCGACTTTCCGGCGCCCGACGGACCGACGATCGCGACGGTTTCGCCCCGGCGGATGTCTAGGCTGACGTCATCGAGGATGGTCAGGTCGCCTTCGGGACTGGTAACCTTCTTGGTCAACGACTGGGCGACAAGCAGGGAGTTTTCGTCGGCCATGCAATCTCGGCAAATCGTGGTGTTCGTAAGCTTCGTCAGACGCCTCTTGGCGGTCTCGCTGCTCTGCACATCGGCCTTGAGCGCGCCGGTGTATGCCAACACCGTCGTCGTGCTCGGCGATTCGCTGAGTAGCGGATACGGACTGCTGCTCGAGCAATCCTGGGTATCCAAGTTGGAGGGCCGCCTCAAGGCCGAAGGTTACGGATATACGGTCGTCAACGCCAGTATCGCCGGGGATACGAGTGCTGGGGGCTTGGCGCGGTTGCCGAGCCTACTCGCGACGCATAACCCGACAATTGTGATCATCGAGCTCGGTGGCAACGACGGCTTGCGCGGCCAGCCGGTGCAAAGTCTTCGAGCGAACCTCGAGCGCATGATCGCGCTCGCAAGGGAGCACGGTGCCGCACCGGTATTGGCTGGTATACAGATTCCGCCGAATTACGGTCCGGCCTATGCCGGGGCGTTCGCGGGTCTGTATCCCGAGCTCGCGCGCGAGCTCGATGTGCCGCTCGTCGGATTCCTGCTCGAGGACGTCGCGCTCAACGCCGAGTTGATGCAATCCGATGGGCTACACCCGAATGCGCGCGGCAGTGAGGTCATGCTCGAGAATGTCTGGAGCGTGCTCATTGATCTGCTGTAGACAGCTACGAATTCTGTTGACGGTCATGTCACAATGAGTCGACCCGTCTGGCTCGACGCCTATCCGCGCGGTGTTCCCGCGACGATCGATCCGAACGAATACCCGTCCGTCGTCGAGTTGCTCGAGCAGAGTTTCAGCCGTTACGGATTTCGCCCGGCGCTCGAGAATTTCGGTGTCACGATGACTTACAACGAGCTCGACGAGGCAAGTCGCGCATTCGCGGCGTACTTGCAGCAGACGGCCGGCTTCAAGCGCGGCGACCGAGTCGCGGTCATGATGCCCAACACGATCCAGTACGTAGTTGCCGTCTGTGGGATTCTTCGCGCGGGCTTGACCGTCGTCAACGTCAATCCGATGTACACGCCGCGTGAGCTCGAGCATCAGCTCAGCGACAGCGGCGCTCGCGCCATTCTCGTGCTCGAGGCCTTTGCAGCAACAGTCGCCGACGTCACGGAGCGCGTGTCGCTCGATCTAATAATCATCAGCCGGCTCGGCGACCACTTCCCGCCGCTCAAGCGCATCGCGACGAACGCCGTCGTCAAGTACGTCAAGCGGATGGTTCGCCCGTACCGACTCGAGCGAACCGCTGACTATCGCGACGTGTTGGCGCGCGGGCGCGCATTGGAATACCGCAAGCCTGACATCGGCCACGACGATCTCGCGTTTCTGCAATACACGGGCGGCACGACCGGCGTTGCAAAAGGGGCGATGCTGTCGCACCGCAATATCGTCAGCAATATCTTGCAGTCGGTGGCCTGGGCGTTGCCGGCGCTCGACGAGGACGGCGAGCGGGCCGCGACGCCCTTGCCGCTGTATCACATCTTCTCGCTGATGGCGAACTTGTTCTGTTTCTTGCGACTCGGCGGCGTGATCCTGCTGATTACGAATCCGCGCGACGTGCCGAGCCTAATCGCCGAGCTGCGTCGCGCACCGATCAACTATCTGACAGGCGTCAATACGCTGTTCAATGTGCTCGTCGAGTCACCGGATGCTCGACGTATCGACTTCAGCCAGCTCAAGGTCACGATGGGTGGCGGTATGGCCGTGCAGCGATCGGTGGCCGAGGCTTGGCACGAGCTCACCGGGCGACCGATCGTGCAGGGCTACGGCCTTACCGAAACTTCGCCGATTGTCTGCGCCAATCCGCTGATCAGCGAGGAATTCAGCGATTCGATCGGAGTGCCGTTGCCGTCGACCGAGATCAGCGTTCGCGATGACAGCGGCGACGAGCTGCCCGTCGGCGAGGTCGGTGAGCTTTGTGTGCGTGGTCCGCAGGTCATGCAAGGCTACTGGAATAAGCCGGACGAGACCGCCGCGGTCATGCTGTCGGATGGCTGGTTCAGGACGGGCGATATTGGCCGGATGACCGACGAGGGCCTTTTTTATATCCAGGATCGCAAAAAGGACATGATCATCGTCTCGGGATTCAACGTCTATCCGAATGAGCTCGAGAACGTTGCGACCGGTCATCCAGGCGTACTCGAGGCCGCGGCTGTCGGCGTGCCGAACGAGGACTCCGGTGAGGCGGTGCGCATGTTCATCGTCAAGAAGGATTCGGCGCTGACCGAGCGGGCGCTACGCGGTTACCTCAGCACGCAGCTCACCGGCTATAAGATGCCGCGCGAGATCATATTTCGCGACGAGCTGCCGAAGACGGCTGTCGGCAAAGTATTGCGCCGCGAGTTGCGCGACGACGACTGACGAGCGCAGCGCTACTCAGCCAGCGCGGCTTCGATTTCGGCTTGGATAGCCTCGGCCGCCGCGCGTGGCGCAGAAGCCCCGCGAATCGGTCGACCGACGACGAGGAAATCCGCGCCGTCTAAGATTGCAGCGCCCGGCGTGACAATTCGCTTCTGGTCGTCCTGGCTCGTGTTGTCGGCTGGCCGAATGCCCGGCGTGACGACCAGCGGCCCCGGACCGAGTGTCGATCGCAGATCTTTCGCCTCGTGTCCCGATGCGATGACCCCATCGCATCCGGACTCAACCGCGAGCTGCGCTCGCCGTAGGACGACGTCGCGCACGTCATCGTGAATCCCCATTTCTTCTAGGTCGGCCTTGTCGAGGCTCGTCAGCACCGTTACTGCGAGCACGCGCATCGACTCACCCTTCTCGGATGCGGCGGCTTCCATGATCGCGCGGTCGCCGTGAACGGTCAGAAACGTAGCGCCGCGATTGCGAACTTGCCTGACGGCAGCTGCGACCGTTGCAGGCACGTCGTAAAACTTCAAATCGGCGAACACGCGCTTGTCGTGCTGCAGTAGCCAATCGAGCAGCTGGAAGTACTCGCCCGACATCGCAAGCTCCAGACCGATCTTATAGAACCGAACGGCATCACCGAGCTCGGTCACGAGCGCGCGCGCACTGTCTGCGTCGGCAACGTCGAGGGCGAGGATTAGACGGTCGCGCGGCGGTGCTAGTTTGGGATCGTAGTGGCTCATCGACGTGGCCGCTATGTTAGCAGATGAGCCGACCCTCGCCGGCTGGTGTCAGTCCCAGGCGATAATACGTGCGTTAGCGTAGTGGGGCGAGTATCACCACCCCCGGGTCCGGGTAGGCTACGAATACATCCCCGTACGCTCGGCGCGCGCCGTCGTTGGCGCGCGTTGCTCCATCGTGGCCGACGATCTCTCGTCAATAAACGAGTGGGTTACAGAATCGTTGGCGACAACAACTCAGAAGTCGCCGCGCAAAATTTCAAGAATAAAACTGCGACGATCAGCCGCTGGCTCGAAGGGCTTCGTATGCGCTCGTAGCGAATCGATCCGTCATGCCGGCGATGTAGTCGGCGACGACGCGTGCGCCTGCGGCAGTGCCCTCATCGTCATGTGCGTTCGCCGCTTGGCTCGCGTACTCCTCCGGCATGTG
>JAHEEN010000144.1 GCA_024640685.1 Rhodospirillaceae bacterium | reverse complement strand
GACGCGCTCGAGCCGCTGGCCGACCGGCTCGGGCGGGCCGTCGCCGAGGCGCGGATGCGCGCAGCCCTGCTCGACGGGCGCACGCCGTGGGCCGCGGCTCCGGCCGCGCTCAAGCAACGCATCGACGAGTGGCGTGAAATCTTGGGCGCATTGATCGAGGCGCTCGAGGGCGTCCGCGACGGCAGCACGGGCCTCGAACGCGCCCACGAGCGCGGCGCCGATCTCAGCGCGCGCCTGACAGCACTGGCCGAGCCCGACGAGGACGGATTGCGCTGGCTCGAGCCCGGCGAGCGCAGCCTCGCGGTGCACTGGACGCCGCTCGATACGGGCCGCGCGCTCGGCGAGCGAATTCGCACGCACGGCGGCACATGGGTTTTCGCATCGGCGACGCTCGCAGTCGGTGACAACTTCGATCACTTCCTGGCCCGGGTTGGTGTCGACGATGCCGATACGGCCGTGCTGCCGAGCCCGTTCGATTTCGAGCGCAACGCGCGGCTGTACCTGCCCGAAGGATTGCCGGCGCCGTCGGTGCCCGACTTCACGGCGACGTTGTTGTCGCACATTTGGCCACTGATTGCGGCTGCAGGCGGCGGCGCATTCTTGTTGTTCACGAGCTATCGCGCGCTCGGCGAGGCGGAGCGCTGGCTCGCTGGACGGGAGCTGCCCGGGCCGCTGCTCGTGCAGGGGCAGGGCGGTCGAACCGAGTTGCTCGAGGAGTTCCGCGCCGCCGGCAACGCCGTGTTGCTCGGGACGAGCAGTTTCTGGCAAGGCGTCGACGTTCGCGGCGAGGCGCTCAGGATCGTCGTCATCGACAAGCTGCCGTTCGCCTCGCCCGGCGACCCGTTGATCAGCGCGCGGCTTGCCGGCATTCGCGCGGCCGGCGGCAATCCGTTTACGGAGTTTCAGCTGCCGCAGGCCGTGCTGACGCTGAAGCAGGGCGTCGGCCGGCTGGTCCGCGATTTCGACGACCGGGGGCTGATCGTCATCGGTGACCCTCGCATTAGGCGCAGCAGCTACGGACGTGTCTTCGTCGAAAGCCTCCCGGCGATGCCGGTGCTCGAGTCGCTCGACGACGCGCTCGCGTTCGCAGCCGATCTCGAGCCCGCGACGCCGCAGACTGCGAACGCGGCGACGGTGGGCCACTCGTTATGACGCGGCTGCTGGCACTGGAGACTTCAGGCAACGGCGGCTCGGTTGCGTTGCTCGTCGACGGTGCTGTCACCGAGCGGACGATCGCAACGCCGCGCGAGCAGACCAATGTCATCGTCGAGTACATCGATGCGTTGCTCGCCGATGCCGGCATCGAGCTCGGCATGCTCGACGGCATTGCGTTCGGCCGCGGCCCTGGGTCGTTCACGGGACTGCGTGTCGCGACGGCGGTCGCGCAGGGTGTCGGCCTCGCGCTCGGCACGCCATTGCTGCCGGTCTCTAGCCTCGCGGCCGTCGCACAGCGCCTGTGGCGCGAGCATGGTGTGGAGCACAGCCTCATTTGTATCGATGCGCGGATGGGCGAGGTGTTCTGGGCCCAATTTGCAGCACCCGGTGGTGAGGTCGCGGTCGATGGCGACGAGCACCTCAGCGATCCAGCGGCCGTCGAGTACCGCGGCGAGAATTCGTGGGTCGCGGCTGGCGGCGGGTTTGCGGCCTATCCGACACAGCTCGCGGCGCTGTCGCGCCGCGCCGAGCGCGTGATCGCCGATATCGAGCCGCTCGCGCAAGACTTGCTGCCGCTGGCGACCGCTGCACTTGCCGCCGGGCGCGTTAGTACGCTAGCGGACGCGCTACCGGCGTATCTGCGCCGCGAGGACGCTTGGCAACGTTAACGAATCTGTAATAATTCTCGGGCTTAATGCGGGCTCTCGGCTTATACTCGGAACGCCATGTCAGCTCGCAAGATTTTGGTCGTCGAGGACGAGGCCGCAATCCGCGACATGCTCGTCTTCAACCTCGGCCGCGCCGGCTACGAGGTCCTCAGCGCCGGCGATGCCACAGAAGCGCGCAGCGCGATCGCCGACCGTCATCCGGACGTGATCCTGATGGATTGGATGTTGCCCGACGTCAGCGGGCTCGAGCTGACGCGCCAGCTCAAGCGTGACGCAGGCACCCGCGAGATTCCTGTGATTATGTTAACTGCACGTGGCCAGGAGGACGATCGCGTCGCAGGTCTCGAGGGCGGTGCCGACGACTACGTCACGAAGCCGTTCTCGTCGCGCGAGCTCAATGCGCGCATTCGGGCGCTGCTCAGGCGTACCAAGCCGGCCGAAGATGCCGTCATGGCCGTCGGCGGGCTCAGCCTCGACAGCGCGAGCCATCGGGTTACGATCGAAGGCGACGAGATCCAGCTCGGGCCGACCGAGTACCGCTTGCTGCTGTTTTTCATCCAACACGCCGAGCGGGTGTACTCGCGGTCGCAGATTCTCGATCGTGTCTGGGGCGGCAACGTCTACGTCGAGGAACGCACGGTCGACGTGCACATTCGTAGACTCCGTAAAGCTTTGGCGGCGCACGGCTACGACAAGCTCATTCAAACCGTGCGTGGCGCCGGTTACCGGTTTTCGGTCAGCGGACTCTGACGTTGCCGAAACGCTGGATCACGCATCTCGTCCTGCTCTGCGTCTGGCTGCTAGGCGCACTGTTAATCGGGCTCGGGGCTGGCGCGCCCGGCTGGTGGATCAGCGGCGCTCTCGCATTGTGGCTCACTTCAACGCTATTGAAGCTCTACGACCTCGACCGGGTACTCGACGGACACAAGGCGCGGACGATCACGACGACGAGCGGGCTTTGGGCGGAGCTCTTGGCCCGCGTTGCCAGATACAAGGACAAGGCGAGCGTTCGTAAGAAAAAGTATCACCGGCTGCTGCGAGAGGTGCGCGAGTCGACCGGCGCGTTGCGCGACGCTGGCGTCATACTGAACGCGCAAAACGAAATCCAGTGGTTCAACGCGGCGGCGACGCGCTTGCTCGGCCTGGCGTCGCCGAGGGATATTGGTTTGCGTATCGACAACCTTGTTCGCCACCCGGAGTTTGTCGAGTATCTCAATGACGCCGACGATCGCGTGATCTATATCCCTGCGCCACAGGTGTCCGCGGGGCGGATTTCCGTGCAAGTGATTCCGTACAGCCGCAAGCAGCGCTTGGCAATCTTTCGCGACGTCACTCACGAGTATCGACTCGAGCGCACGCGTCGGGATTTTGTCGCCAACGCGTCGCACGAGCTGCGCTCGCCGCTGACGGTATTCGGCGGTTATCTCGACACGATGCTCGAGGATCCTGCGGTAACGGCCGGCTGGCGCGGGCCGATCGATGAGATGCAACGACAAGTCGACAGAATGACGAGAATCATATGCGACTTGATCGAGCTGTCGCGCTTGGAGTCGATGGATGGCCGCGCTGCCCAGGAGTTCATCGACGTCGTTGCTATCGCAAAAGGGATTGGCAAGGACTTTGCGCGTTCGAGCGGGCCCGAGCTGCGATTCGACTTGGCCCCGGATCTGGCTCTGCTAGGCGACGAAACACAGCTTTATTCCGTCTTTTACAATCTGATCGTCAATGCGAGGCGCTTTACGCCGGAGACCGGGCATGTGCAGGTCACGTGGCGGCCTAGCGACGACGGCGCCGTGTTCGAGGTGCGCGACACCGGTATCGGGATACCCGAGGAAATGATTGCGCGCGTCACCGAGCGCTTCTTCCGCGTCGATCCAGGGCGTTCCCGTGCGGCGGGTGGCACAGGCCTGGGGCTTGCAATCGTTAAACATGCGCTGCAGAAACATGACGCAGAGCTTACTATTGAGAGCCAGTTGGACGTCGGTAGCACGTTTAGCTGCCATTTTCCGCACGAGCGAGTCGTATCTCGAGGAGGCACACGGCAAGCGGCCGTGTGACGAGCGCCATGGAAGTCGAAGATTTCGGACATCACATTTCGCGTCGGTTCAACGAGGATCTGGAAAATATCCGCAGCGCGGTGCTGAAGATGGGCGGCCTCGTCGAGGAGCAGCTCGACCGCGCGCTGCAGGCGTTGTCGCAAGCCGATAGCGAGCTCGGCCTCAAGGTCGCGCACGACGATTACAAGGTCAACGAGCTCGAGGTCGAGATCGACGAGGAATGCAGTCGAATCCTGGCGACTCGTGCGCCCGCGGCCATCGACTTGAGACTGATCGTCGCGGTCATCAAGACGATCACCGATCTCGAGCGTGTTGGCGACGAAGCCGAGAAAATCGGGTTCTTGTCGGCCCGTCTGGCTAGCGCGGACAATGCCTCGAACAACTATCGCGAGCTGCGTAATCTAGCGCGGCACGTGACCCAGATGCTGCATCGGACGTTGGACGCGTTCGCGCGTCTCGACGCAAAGGAAGCGCTCGAGATCGTCAAGTCGGACGAGGATGTCGATCAAGAGTACGAGGCGATCTATCGGCAAAGCATCACATTCATGATGGAAGACCCGCGCTCGATTTCGCGCGTCATGGATCTGACGTGGGCCGCACGTGCGCTCGAGCGGATCGGCGATCACGCGAAGAACATTTGCGAGTACGTGATCTACATGGTCCATGGTAAGGACATCCGCCATGTCAACCTCGATACTGTCGAGGAGAACGTCGTCGGCGGCGGCGGTTAGCGTCTCGCCGCGTTGGCTTTGCGGCCGCGAGTCCTCCAAGGCAAAATTGACGCCTCGAACGACATGACGAAGGCGATTCCGGCATGATTGCGATCGACAACACACGAACCCGTCGACTGGCGAATGCCGTCGGTCTCGCAGCAATCGTCGGTTTAATGGCCTACGCGCTCTATGCCGAGCATATCCTTGGGCTCGCGGCATGCCCGCTGTGCATCTTCCAGCGCATCGCGTTCATCGCGCTCGGGATCGTTTTTTTGGCCGCGGCAGTGCACGGCCCGGCGGGCGCTATGGCCCGAATCTATGCAACGTTGGGCGCAGTCGCAGCGGGTACTGGTGCCAGTATCGCCGGCAGGCATTTTTATATCCAGAATCTGCCGGCTGATCAGGTGCCAGCCTGCGGGCCCGGGCTCGACTACATCATGGATGCATTTCCGCTGCTCGACGCGCTCGAGCTCGTATTCACGGGCTCCGGCGAATGCGCCGAGGTCAATTGGTCGTTCTTGGGCCTCAGCATGCCGGGCTGGACGTTTCTGTGGTTTGTCGGGCTCGGCGGGCTAGCAGTCTTCGCCAACTGGAAACGACTGAGTTTCTAGCCGGTCGTCACAGCAGCAGCTCCTCGAATATACGTCGATAAATCTGTTGCAATCGCTCGATGTCTGCGACGAGGACTTCCTCGTTGACCTTGTGAATCGTTGCGTTGATCGGGCCGACCTCGGCGACGTCGACGCCGTACGGCGCAATGAAGCGGCCGTCGGACGTGCCGCCGCTCGTCGACAGCGTCGGAGTTATTCCGGTGACGTCGCGGATGGCCGTTTCGACGGCTGACGACAATCGTCCCGGCTCGGTGACGAACGGCTTGCCGGCGACTCGCCAGTCGATCTCGTAGTCGATGTCGAGGCCCGTCAATAGATTCTCGATGTGTGCGGCGAGCGTCTCGTGCGTCCACTCCGTCGAGTAACGCAAGTTGAACCGGCACGCGAGCTCGCCAGGCACCACGTTCGGCGCGCCGGCATCGCAGTGGATGTTGACCATCTGAAACGTCGTCGGCGGAAAATGGGCATTGCCGTCGTCGAGCGAATTAGTTGATATCGCTGCGACGAACTGCGCGAGCGCATGCATCGGGTTGTCGGCGAGCAACGGGTAGGCGACGTGGCCTTGCACGCCGCGAACCGTCATCAGTCCCGTCAGACTACCGCGTCGGCCGATACGGACCGTGTCGCCGAGCGTGTGCTCGCTCGACGGCTCGCCGATCACGCACCAGTCGATCGTCTCACCGCGCGCAGCGAGCGTCTCCATGACTTTCAACGTACCGTTGTCGGCGGCGCCTTCCTCGTCGCTAGTGATCAGAAACGCAATCGATCCACTGTGATTCGGGTGGGCAGCGACGAACTCCTCGGCTGCGCAGATCATCGCTGCTAGACCGCCCTTCATGTCTGCCGCGCCCCGCGCGATCAGGCGATCGCCGCGAATCTCCGCGGCGAACGGATCGACGTGCCATTGCTCGGCAGGCCCCGGAGGTACGACATCAGTGTGACCGGCAAAGCAGAGCACTGGCCCGTCGGTGCCACGGCGTGCCCAGAGGTTGTCGACGTCCTCGAACCGCAGATGCTCGACGGCAAAGCCGAGCGGCTCAAGGCGCTCGGCGAGCATCACCTGACAGCCCTCGTCGGCGGGCGTCACGGACGGGCGCCGAATCAGTTCTCGCGCGAGGTCAACAGCCCGCATGTGCGCCACTCCCAGGCCCAGACGTGTAAACACGTTGTAGCCGACTGAAATGTATAAAGATTCACCAAAATGCCCGGTCCCCGGTGGTTTTCACGCTGCAATAATTCCTTAACAATTCATCGCTAGGCTGCAGTACAGGTTGCCAGAGTTCCCGGCACGCATCGTACAACCGACCTCTCGAGGAGCCCTCATGCGGATTGTCCAGACCCTATTCTCGCCACTCACTGACGCGCGCCGCTTGCTGGTTGCGAGTGCTCTCGCAGGCAGCATGATTGCCGCACTCACTGCCCACGCGCAGGCTGCGCGAGACTATATCAGCATCGTCGGCTCGTCGACGGTCTATCCGTTTGCGACCGTCGTGGCGGAGCAGTTCGGTCGCAGCAGCACAGTGTTCAAAGCGCCGACAATCGAATCGACGGGCTCCGGCGGCGGCATACGGTTGTTCTGCAACGGCGTCGGCGTCGAGTACCCCGATGTCGCAAACTCGTCGCGTCGGATTCGGGCAAGCGAGCTTGCATCGTGCGCAGAAAACGGTGTCAGCGATGTCGTCGAGGTCAAGATTGGCTATGACGGTATCGTGCTTGCGAACTCCAATGCCGCACCTGCCTATTCGCTGACCCGCGCGCAGATTTTCCTGGCGCTCGCGAAGGACGTTCCGGATCCGGCGAACAGCGGCCGACTCGTCGCTAACCCGTACGAGCGTTGGTCGGATATCGATGCGTCGCTGCCATCGGTCGAAATCGAGGTCCTCGGTCCTCCACCGACGTCTGGGACGCGCGATGCGTTCGTTGAGCTCGTCATGGATGTCGGATGCGCCTCGTTTGCGGCCATCGAAGCATTAGCCGACGATGTCCTTCAAGCGGCTTGCCAGACGTTGCGTGAAGACGGTGCGTTCATCGAGGCTGGTGAGAACGATAATGTGATCGTGCAGAAACTCGAGGCGAATCCCGATGCGCTCGGTATTTTCGGTTACAGCTTCTTGGATCAGAATTACGACAAAGTTCAGGGTTCGGCGGTCGATGGCGTGAGGCCGGAGTTTGACGCGATCGCCGACGGTAGTTATCCCGTCGCACGGCCGCTGTACTTCTACGTGAAGCGCGCGCACGTCGACGTCATTCCGGGCATTCGTGAATATCTGCGGGAATTTACAAGCGAGGCAGCGATCGGCGAGTTCGGTTACTTGACCGACCGTGGTCTGATACCGCTGCCCGACGCCGAGCGCCAGGAGACACTCGCCGGCGTCGAGAAGATGGCGCCGTTGCATCTTTAGAAAGCGTCCGACTCCACGACGCATTCGATGAGGTCACCGCGTTGAGCCCAACGTACGTACTCGCCGTGTTGGCGGGGCTCACGGCGATCGCATTCCTGTCCGGCCGTCGCAGGGCCACGGGGTTCTCGGCGGGGCAACGCTCGCATTCGCTAGCCGGCTACCACGGAGGCTATGTAGCTTTCTGGTGCGCATTGCCGGGGCTCGCGCTGTTTGCGATGTGGCAAATCGCCGAACCGTCGTTGCTGCGTAGCTACGTGCTCGAGCAGTTGCCCGCCGATTTGCAGGCGTTACCCGAATCGCAGCTCGGGTTGATCTTTAACGACATCCGCAATTTGGTAGACGGCAATATCGTTGCCGGCGAGCCAACGGCTGCGATTCTTGCGGCGGCTGAGCGCTATGCGCAGCTCCGCGCGGTTAGTCATTGGATCCTGGCTGTCGCCGTGCTCGCTGTCGGGCTTGGCACGTTTGCATTTGCGTTTATCC
>JAHEEN010000143.1 GCA_024640685.1 Rhodospirillaceae bacterium | reverse complement strand
ATATCCGGGCTAGACGAACGCCGACTATACACACGCGTCGTGGACGCCAACCAGCGCCGCCGCGATGGGCAGGCGTCAGATCGTCAGTAAAGTAGTGGGACCGCGCCGCGAAGCATCGGTGGATGCTGCTAGTGCTGGATCGTTTCCGGAGCGCGTTGCGTGTCGCGGGCTTGGACGTCGAACTCGTAGGTGAATGCGATCTCGTCGGGCGGGAAGCAGATCTCGTCGTCGCAGGTTTGATAGACCAGCACCGCGTCGACCTCGAGCGTCGGCTCGGTGTAGCCCGGAGCCAGCGTGATCGTGCGCTGTATGCGCGCGCTGTCGTGGTAGACAGGCACCGTCTCGTCGATCGGCTCGAGATAGATCATCTCGGCCTCCGGCAGCTCGAGCGGACCGACACGTAGCATCGCGTTTTCGGCGATTTGCAGATCCACGGGTATGTAATCGGAGCCCGGCGCATAGAGGTGCATGCGATCCGGCAGCGCAATGTCGACGACCAACGCAACTTCGTTGCCGCGCGCGATCAGATCCTCGGACGCATAGGCTGCGAAGCTCATTTGCGGCAGCTCGACCTCGGTCCGGCGGCCGCCGCCGATGCCCGTTGTCTTCAGCAACACCGTTTCGTGCGTCGTGCGGATCCGGTGGTCCTGCTCGAAGAATTTCTCTTGGATGACGCCGTCGGTGTCGACAATGTACGAGCCCGGAAACGCCATGCCGTCAGCGCGGGAGCCGGGCTCGGGGTTGGGGTTGCGGATGCCGAAACGCTCGATGATCTCCGACTCCGGGTCGGCGAGCATCGTAAAGCGGAACCCGCCCTGGCGGTCGGAGAAGCTCTTGAGGATCTCGACGGAGTCGTAGCTGATCGCTACGACACCGAGACCCGCCTCGGTGTAGTCATCGAGGGCCGCTTCCAGCTGCACGAGCTGGGCCTTGCACCAGGGTCACCAATCAGCGGAGCGGAAGAAGAAGACCAGCGCCCCGTTCGGGCCTTTGACGTCGTCGAAGCTGCGGCGCACGCCGTTTTGGTCGAGCGCTGCAAATTCGGGAATCTGCTCGCCGACTTCGGGCCCCGTCACCCAATTGGCGCTAGTGGCCGGCATCTCGTCGAACCCGGGATCCTGCGCCAGTGCCGAGCCGGTCAGCACAGCCGTGCCGATCAGGCCGAGAAATAGCGAAGCAGCGGAGTGGGCGGGTCGGAACATTCGTTCAGCGCGTTGCGTTGTAGCCGTGGGCGTAGTCTACGTGCCGCAGTCGCGGGGATGCAACCGTGAGCCTGGCCAATATCCTGCGCTAGAGCAGTGTCCTGACGACGGCTTCGACATCCTCGAAACTCACGAGGCCCGGACGCTGGACGTAGCGCACGTTGCCGTCGCGGTCGATGACCGCGCTGAACGGCAGTCCGCCGAAGTTGTTGCCGTATTCCGCGGCAATCTTCATGACCGAGTCGACGTCGCCGTAGATAATCGGAAAGTTGATCGGCACTTCGGCAAGGAAGGCTTGCACCTTGTCCAGGTCGTCGGCCGCGATGCCGACGACCTCGAACCCTTGCTCGCCATACTCGGCTCGCAGGCGATTGAACTCCGGCATCTCTTGACGGCACGGCACGCACCAACTGGCCCAAAAATCGACGAGGACGACCTGGCCGGCCCACTCATCGACCGACAGCGGCTGATTCTCGACGGTGTTGAACGTGAACGCCGGCCGCGTATACGCCTCGACGGCCCGGAATCTGTCGCTCGGCGATTCTTGAGCAAGGGCCGCGGGAATACTCGCGGTGATTACGAGAAGCCATGTTGCTAGATGACGCAGGGTCGTTGTTGTCATGTGCGTATCTCCATCGATTGCCCAGTAGTGTACATCGCGGCGATGATTATCGAGCTATCGATCGATAGTTCAGGCTGTCGGTGCGTGCCAGGCGGGTCCGGGGGCGCTAGACTGCGCGTGTTTGCATTGGCCTGGCTCCCGGCAGAACGCGCGCTTGACGCGACGCTCGATCGTCTGCACTCGAAGGGCTACGTCAAGTCGTTTACCGGCGAGCCGACGTCGGAGCGGGGCGGGCGAGCCAAGCGATTTTCTTGAGTTAGGGCCTCTGGGCGCCACGCGCTGCAGCAGTCTCAACGGGCAGTCCGCCGCCAAATGGCCGACGGGCTCGATCTTCGGCCGGGGTAGGCTCATGAACGTTCGAACCGACTCGACAATGACGATTCTGATACTCGGACCGATCACCGCGGTCTTCAGCGGACGGATTGCACTGCGCGTATGAGTGTCATTGAACGAGCAGCGTTCGCGAAGACGCCTGCTCCGCCGTATTACGCAGTTATCTTTTCGGCTCAGCATAGCGGCCAGGCTAGGGCGGCGTATGAAAGAACGGTGGAGCGAATGATCGAGCTCGCGGCCGAGCAGCCAGGTTTTCTCGGCATCGAGACCGTCCGCGGTGAAGATGGCTTTGGTATCACGGTCTCGTACTGGACTTCGGAAGATGCGATCGCCGCGTGGAAGGCGGATGCCGAGCATCAGGCCGCGCAGGATGCCGGCAAGTCGACGTGGTACGAGCACTTCGAGCTGCGCGTCGCAAGAGTCGAGCGCGCTTACGGCAAGTAGATGACACCTCTGCGAGGGCGCGAAGCCGGAATCGTTCTACATCTGAGTTCGCTGCCGGGCGAACATGGGATTGGCACCCTCGGCGGACCGGCTCGGCGATTCGTCCATTTCGTCGCTGACGCCGGCTTGAGCGTTTGGCAGATCCTTCCAGTGGGGCCCACAGCCTTCGGTAACTCGCCGTACCAGACGACATCCGTCTTCGCCGGCAACCCGATGTTCATCGATCTCGATCGACTCCGTGAACGCGGGTTGCTGAAAGCCGCAGAGCTCGAGCCGCTGGCGGCACTGCCGTCCGATATGGTGTGCTACGAGGAGCTGATCCCCCTCAAGCGCGAGCTCTTATTCACTGCGTGCGAGCGATTCGCGCGCACGGCCGATAGCGCTGACCGCGCAGCTCGGGACGCATTCGTCGATGCAAACGACTCGCGGTGGTTGCGGGATTTCGCATTGTTCGACGTGCTCAAGCACGAGCATCAGGACCGTGCCTGGCCCAGCTGGGAACGACGCTACGCTGTGCGCGATTCGAGCGCCCTCGCGGCAATGGAAGCGGCTGCGCGATCGCGCATCGATGCAGTCAAGACATCGCAGTACTGGTTTTTCGAGCAATGGATCGAGCTGCGAAACTACGCGTCAAAACGCGGTGTGCGACTCCTGGGCGACATGCCGATTTATGTCGCTCACGACAGCGCGGACTGCTGGGCATCGCCGGAGCTGTTCCTACTGGACGCCGAGGGCAACCCGACAGAAGTCGCGGGCGTCCCTCCGGATTATTTCAGCGCCGATGGACAGCGGTGGGGTAATCCGCTGTATCGCTGGGAACGTCATGCCGAGGACGATTTCGCATGGTGGCGTGCGCGCATGGCCCATGCCGTCACGCTCGCGGATACGATTCGGCTCGATCACTTTCGTGGCTTCGAAGCGTACTGGGCGATTCCGGCCGATGAGGCAACGGCGCGCAATGGCGAGTGGCGTGAAGGTCCCGGAGAAAGCTTGTTCGACTCGTTGACGACGGCGCTCGGTTCGTTACCTGTTGTCGCCGAGGATCTCGGCGTCATCACGCCGCCCGTCGAGGCGCTACGCGATCGTTACGACTTTCCCGGCATGAAGGTGCTGCAGTTTCTCGTCGATCAGGAAGACTTCGTCCTCGAGTCCATTCCGCGAAACTCTGTTTGCTACGTCGGCACACATGATAACGACACGGTCGTGGGCTGGTTCTTGCGCGGACCTCGCGATTTCAACGACGACGATGCGTTGCGTCACTGGCAGTCGCTCGTGTTACACAACACGCAGGGTTGCGCTGAAACGGTGCACCTGGATCTCGTCAGGCTCGCGTTCGCATCTCCGGCTGCGCTTGCGCTCGTATCCATTCAGGACTTTCTCGGCCTGGGTTCGGAGGCCCGTATCAATACGCCCGGGACGACGACCGACAACTGGAAATGGCGCTGCACGAACGACATGTTGTCGCCTCATTTTTGTGCGTCGGTCGCCGAGTCGGTTGCACGCTTTGAGCGCACGAGCACGCAGTGAGCCGAGCACCGTCGAGCCACGGACTCCACTGAAGAGTCTGAGCTTTCTGCACAGGGTCCGGTGCTAGAATGCGGTCGCAATGGATACCGCATCGCAAAAGGCACTACGCTCGGAAAGTCAGATTTTCGATCCCGAAGACGCGCGATTTGTCAGTCGGCTCACGCGCCAGACGCTTGCGTTGGTGCTCGCCGGAGGCCAAGGATCCAGACTGCATGAATTGACCCGCTGGCGTGCGAAGCCGGCCATGTATTTCGGCGGGCACTTTCGCATCATCGATTTCCCGCTTTCGAACTGCATAAACTCAGGGATTCGCCGTATCGGCGTACTGACTCAGTACAAAGCGCATTCGTTGATTCGTCATCTTGTGCACGGTTGGAGCCGGTTCGCGCTAGAGGGAAAGGAGTTCGTCGAGATCTTGCCGGCATCGCAACGAGTCGGCGGCGAGTGGTATCGCGGAACGGCCGATGCCATTTTTCAGAACCTCGACATCATTCGTACGCACCAGCCGAAGCTCGTGCTGATTCTGGCTGGCGATCATGTTTACAAGATGGATTACGGGCCCTTGCTTGCGGACCACGTCGAGCGGGAAGCCGATATGACCGTGTGCTGCATCGAGGTCCCGATCGAGGAGGCGGCCGGTCAACTCGGTGTCATGACCGTCAACGAAAGCGGCCGCGTCGTCGCGTTCGACGAGAAGCCCGAGAAGCCGACGCCGATTCCGGGGCGCGACGATGTGTGCTTGGCGTCGATGGGTAACTACGTTTTCAACACGGGTTTTCTCTACGAGCAGGTGATCAGGGACGCCGACGACCCGCGCAGCGCACACGACTTCGGCCGCAACATCATTCCGTCGATCATCAACAACTACCGTGTGTTCGCATACTCGTTTCGCGACAGCGTGACCGAGGCGCAAGCCTACTGGCGGGACGTCGGCACGCTCGATGCGTTTTGGGAGGCGAATATGGAGCTCGTCTCGGTAACGCCGTTGCTCAATCTCTACGACAAGGTTTGGCCGGTGCTGACGCACCAAGCTCAAAATCCCGGCGCGAAATTTTTATTCGACGACGACGGGCGTCGAGGACAAGCTATCGACTCGATGGTGTCCGGCGGTTGCATCATCTCCGGTGCAACGATCAAGCGTTCGCTGCTGTTTTCGAATTGTGTCGTGCATTCGTACAGCGAGATCAAAGAATCGGTAATTCTTCCAGATGTCGAGATCGGCCGGCATTGCCGAATTCGTAAAGCGATCATCGATCGGGGCACCGTGATCGAGCCCAACACCGTCATCGGTGAGAACAGCGACGACGATCGCGCGCGCGGCTATCGCGTAACGCCGAGCGGGATCACCCTGGTCACGCCGGACATGATCGGGCAGAAGCTCCACTTCACACGCTAGCTCGAGAGATCTGCCATTTCGACACGACGCGTTTTGTTTCTGGCCGCAGAGAACGGCGCATTACCGCGAGGAAAAGTCGGCGGTCTTGCCGATGTCGTCCGCGATTTGCCAGTCGCGTTGGCATCGCGGGGCACGACCGTCTCGGTCGTCACGCCGGCCTATGGCATCTTCACGTCGCTGTCCGGTGCTACTCGGTGTGGTCAGGTCGACGTGCCGTTTGCGGGCACGCGCTCGCCGGTCGGTATTTTTCGAATTCCAGGTCAGCAAGCGAACATCGAGCATTTCGTGCTCGATCATGCGCGATTCGCGCCACGTGAGCCTGGCGAGATCTACTGCCACGATAGCGACGACGGACCCTTTGCGACGGACGCAACGAAGTTCGCATTCTTCTGTCGTGCTGCAGCCGCTGCGGTCGTGCGTGGGCAGCTATCGCGGCCTGACGTTATCCATTTGCATGACTGGCCGGCCGGACTGTTGCTGTTTCTTCGCAGGTTCGCGCCCGAGTATGCCGATCTCAAGAAGATCCGGACGGTGCTGACTATCCACAATCTCGCGATGCAGGGCGTGCGTCCTCTGCGCGGTTATGCCTCGTCGCTCGAGTCGTGGTTTCCCGACGTGAGCTATGCGAACGGCATCGTCGTCGATCCGCGGTGGAAGGACTGTGTCAATCCGCTCGCGGTCGGTATTCGCTTGGCTGACGCTGTGAATACCGTATCGCCGAGCTATGCGCGAGAGATTCTCGAGCCGGCCGATCCGGCACGCGGCTTCGGCGGCGGTGAGGGGCTCGAGAAGATGCTCGGCATGGCCGACCGCGCGGGGCGACTCGCCGGGATTCTCAACGGCTGCACGTATCCGACCAAGCAGACGCGCAAGCCCAGCTGGCCACGCGTGCTCGAGACACTCCGTACGCAATTGGCACGCTGGATCGCGCAGTCGACCCATGTCGCGCCGGCTCACTACATTGCCGATAAGCGGCTCGCAGATCTCAGCAAGAAGCGGCCGCGCGTCATCTTGACGAGCATTGGGCGCATCGTCGAGCAGAAAGTGCGGCTATTTCGTGAGCCGACGCCGGCCGGCGTGAGTGCGCTCGACGAGATCCTCGAGCTGCTCGGGTCGAAGGGTCTGTTCATCATGGTCGGTAGCGGCGATGAGGAGTACGAGCGTTTTCTGAGCGACGTATTGGCTCGAAACGAGCGCTTCGTGTTTTTACGAGGCTATTCCGACCCGATTGCCGAGCAACTCTATGCTGTCGGCGATCTTTTTCTGATGCCGAGCACTTTCGAGCCCTGCGGAATCTCGCAAATGTTGGCGATGCGGGCCGGTCAACCCTGCGTCGTGCACGGTGTCGGGGGACTGTGCGATACCGTCACGGACAACGTCGATGGTTTCGTCTTCGGCGGAACGGGACTCCCCGATCAGGCGCGCGCGTTTGTGAGCCGGGTGAGTGACGCGCTCGATCTCAAGGTTGGTGCGGCCGAGCAGTGGAAGGAAATTCAGCAGGCTGCGGCGGGCGCGCGGTTCAGCTGGGATGAAGCGGCTGCGCGCTACGAGGAAATCGTTTATGGATTCCCGGGTCGCTAAGCCGTCGTCGACTCAGGCGGCGCTCGAAAGTATTACGAGAGGGCGCTGCGGCAATCCGTTTGCCGTGCTCGGACGACATCGCGAGCCGACTGGCTGGCAGGTCAGGACGTATCAGCCACACGTACGCTCAGTCAGCGTCGTGGATACGTCCGGCAAGGTCCTCGCAACTGCCGAGCCGCTCGATGCCGAGGGGGTGTTCATCGCTGCGCTGCCGCCGCGAAAGCGGCACTATCTGTTACGGCTCGATGACGGCGAGCGTCGTTACGATGTCGAAGATCCGTATCGATTTCCGTCGCCGCTCGGCGAGCTCGATGTCCATTTGATCGGCGAAGGCAGACATCATCGTCTGTACGATAAGCTCGGTGCGCACCCGATGCGGCTGCAGGGCGTCGACGGCGTGCACTTCGCGGTCTGGGCGCCGAATGCGTCGCGCGTCAGTGTCGTCGGCAGCTTCAACGATTGGGACGGACGCCGATGTGCGATGCGCTTCCATGCCGATATCGGTGTATGGGATATCTTTCTGCCCGGCGTCGGTTCCGGTGACCTCTATAAGTTCGAGCTGCTTGACCGCGACGGCGCACTACTGCCGTTGAAGACCGATCCTTTCGCATCGCGCTGTGAGCCGCCGCCCGGCAACGCATCGATTGTCTATGAGAGTCACTACAAGTGGCGGGACGTCGATTGGCAGTCGTCATCGGCGAATGCGACCGCGCTCGATCGTCCGCAGTGTATCTATGAAGTTCATATCGGCTCGTGGCGACGGCGCGTCGAGGACGGTTCGCGGTGGTTGTCGTATCGTGAGCTCGCAAGCGAGCTCGTCGAGTACGTCGTCGATATGGGATTTACGCACGTCGAGCTCTTGCCGCTCATGGAACATCCATTCGACGGCTCCTGGGGCTATCAGCCAATTGGACTGTATGCGCCGACGTGGCGATTCGGAGAGCCCGACGATCTGAAATTCTTCATCGACGAATGTCACGCCCACGGCATTGGCGTCATTCTT
>JAHEEN010000001.1:13437-83575 GCA_024640685.1 Rhodospirillaceae bacterium | reverse complement strand
TGACCGTCATGGCTACCGGCATAGACGAACGTGCCGTCTGTGGCCGGACCGAGACCCAGCCGCAATTGCTCTGCCGAGCCGCCAACGTTGACGCTCCAGACCTCGTCGATCTCGAGCGTAGGCTCGAACTCGACGAGCTCGGCAGGCGGCTCGATCGGATCTTCCTCGTCGCCACCGCCAAACATTGCGCAACCGGACGCCAACATCCCGCCGACCACGAGTGCTACGACGCGGCGTTGCTTCACTCGACAATCTCCACAGCGGGCGCCGACCCAAGCTCGAGCGGCGGCAAATCGTCGATTTTCATTTGCAGCAAGTTACGATCTACGATTTCTGCGTACTCGGTGTTATACGCTTCGAGATATGCCGTGCGCGCCGCCTCGACGTTGCCTTGCGCGAGATGAACGTCGCCACGCAGCTCGGCGAATCGGCCGGCGAATCGACCCGCATCGACCGACTCGATCGCGGCAAGCGCATCGGCGTAACGCTGCATATGCGCGAGCAGTCGAATACGGCGCTGCTGCACGACGAGCGCGAGCTCGGCATCGCTGGTTGTCTCGATGACATGATCGAGCTCGGCGAGCGCGCCGTCGAGATCTTGCCCGTCGAGCTTCAACGATGCGACGAGTAGCCCACCCTGGTCTGCATACGGGCTAGCCGGATACTCGGCGCGCAGCTCGGTCAATAGCTCGTTCGCTCGCACTTCGGCGCGATCGACGACCGCAAACTCGAGCTCGTCGTAGACCGTCGATGCCGCGACGACTTGGCGTTGCCGGTAATCGCCGTACTGATTCCAGCCGAGCAGCAGCACGCCGCCGAGTGCGACACCGCCAATCAGGTACCAACCGTACTCGCGCCACCATTCGCGAATTTGATCGATCTGCTCTTTTTCGGAAAGAAATTCGTCCACAGGCGCCTCCCGGCCCTTCGATGGCTTGGTATTTTAGAACCTATCGCATGATCTCGCATGGTCTCAGACGGACCGTCGCTCGCGGCGCGCACCGCAGGTCCGCGCCAGCGGCCTGGTGACCAGGCTTCGCGCAGTTAGCCGGCGTCGCGCTGCAACAGCGCGACGAGCGCATCGAGCTCGAGGCTGGTCTGCGGGTCGTCGGTCCGCAGCGGCTTGACGGCGACGCGTGACTCGCGAACCTCGTCCTCGCCCAGGATCAACGCGTAGCGCGCGCCGCTCTTATCGGCGCGCTTGAGCTGCGCCTTGATACCGCCGCCCGTGCAATCCATCGATAACCACAGCTCCGTTACGCGGTCGCGTAGTGTCTCGGCCAATGCAAAGCCATGCTGCCGCGCAGCGTCGCCGACCGCAACGAGATAGGCGTCCGGCTGCTGCTCGGGGATCGCACAAGCCTCGGCCTCGAGAAGCTCGACGACACGCTCGAAGCCCAATGCCCAACCGCTCGCAGGCGTATCGCGGCCGCCGAGCTGTGAGATCAGTCCATCGTAGCGGCCACCCGAGCAGATCGCACCCTGTGCGCCGAGCCGATCGGTCACCCACTCAAAAACGGTTCGCGAGTAGTAATCGAGCCCGCGCACCAGGCGGGGGTTCAGCACGAAGTCGATTCCAGCGGCCGACAGCATGGCCTTGAGCTCGTCGAAATGGTCGCGCGACTCGGTGTCGAGAAACTCCGTCAGCAACGGCGCCGCGGCAATCACATCGGCCATCTCAGGATTTTTGCTGTCGAGAATCCTCAGCGGGTTCGTCTCGAGGCGACGGCGACTATCCGCATCAAGCCCCTGGCCGTGTGCTGAGAAATACTCGACGAGCTCGTCGCGATAGGTCTGGCGCGCGGCCGCCGTGCCAAGCGAGTTGAGCTCGAGCCTCGGGCTCGTCAGGCCAAGCCGGCGCCAGAGCCGCGCCGATAGCGCAATCAGCTCGGCGTCCAAATCCGCGCCGGCGTAGCCGATCGCCTCGACGCTTAGTTGGTGAAACTGTCGGTAGCGGGCTTTTTGCGGTTTCTCGTGGCGAAACATCGGCCCGCTGCACCAGAGCTTTTGCTGCTGGTTGTGAAACAGGCCGTGACTTAAGCCCGCACGCACGACGCCCGCGGTCGCTTCCGGGCGCAGCGTCAGGCTGTCGCCGTTGCGATCGTCGAACGTATACATTTCCTTTTCGACGATATCAGTCGCCTCGCCAATCGAGCGCTTGAAGAGCTCGGTGCGCTCGATGACCGGCGTGCGAATTTGCTCGTAACCGTAGCGCTCGAGGAGCTGATGCGCCGTCGACTCGACGAACCGCCAGCTATCAGCCGCAGACGGCAGAACGTCATTGATCCCGCGCACGGGCTGGACGAGCGAAGCCATCTCGGTTACCGATCCAGATCGGCTATGACGAATCGAGCCAGATTGCCCTGTCGGCTTTCCGGCGGGATCGGATAACGCTCGCCGTCGACCGTCAACTCGACGCCGCTCGCATTGCCGAGAAAAATAGAGATCGGCAACGATGCATTGAATCGCGAGCGCGCACCGGCACTGCCGAGACCGTAGAACAAGCGCTCACCACGGGCGTCGGAGACCTCTGTCCAGCAGTCCTCTGTGAAATCCAGCTCTACGGCGACGAGATCGCTGTCGACCAAAGCGTCTGGCGGCGCAACCGGCAGCGCCGTCGGCACGGGGCCGACCGGCCGGTCGGTCACTGCGATCGGTGGCTCGGCGACCTGCAAGCGGGGTCGCACGACCACGGCTGCGACCGGCTCGGGCTCTTCGATCGCAGGCTCAGCGCCATCGTCGATTACAGGCTCCACGGTCGGCTGTCGGGTCCACCAGACGACGACACCTACAATGAGCAGCACCAGCACGACAGCAGCCGCGAGCCAGAGGCGTATTTGGTTCTCGTCGCGCAACCGAATTGGCTTCTGCTGCATGACCGGCACGTCGCGAGTGTCGACCTGCCGATAGTACTGCGCTATCAGATCGCGCTCGTCGAGGCCTAGCAGCGTCCCGTACTGCCTCATATAGCCCTTAGCGAAAACCGGCGCCGCGAAGTCCTCCAGGCGGTCCTCTTCAAGCGCCATCAGAAGGTGCGCCTCGATCCTTAGCTCGGCGGCAATCTGCGCGAGCGATAGCGGCTGTGCCTCGCGTGCCTCGATCAATCGCTGCCCGACGCTCGGCTCCTCCTCGGGCTGGGCGTTGGCCGCGGGCCTGTTGTTGGAATCATCTTGGCTCATTGCGCTCGATCGCGGTCAACTGGCCAACCTCGGCGGAGTTCGGAAAACTTTGCCGCAGCTGCTCCGCGCAGTCGCTTGCGGCAGGCGCCGCATCCAACGCGCGCTCAATGCGCACGCACAGCAACAGGATCTCAGGCGTGCGGCCGGCCGCAGACAGATAGCGCTGCGTAAAGGCCCGTCCGGCAAGATACTCCTCCGACAAATAGCTCAGGTCCGCCATATGATAAAGCGCGTCGGGGTAGAGCCTGTCTCGCGTCAGCGCTTCACGAAAGTAGCTTTCGGCGTTTTCCAAATCGCCGGCCGTGCGGGCGCATACGCCGGCATTGGTCAGTGCCGCCGCCGGCGTCGAATACCGTGGATTGCTAACAGCCCGCCGGAAAAACTGCTCGGCATCGCTCCAGCGGCCGTTGCGGCACAAAAAGACCGCATAGGTGTTCGCAGCGGAACCGTCGTCGGGACCGAGCTGGGTTGCGCGCAAATAGTGCTCCTCAGCAGTTTCCGGGTCGCCGAGCTGTTCGAAGACGATCGCGATCGTGCTGTGCGCGGCCGCAAGCCGCGGATTGAACTCGAGCGCCTCCTCGAGGCTCGCGAGCGCCCGCTCGGGCTGCCCTCGACGCAAATACTCGACACCGAGGTTCAAGTTCGCGAGCGCGGCCTCTTCTGGCTGTGGCTCACCGATCGCCGTCGTCGTCGAAACGCAACCGGACGCAGCCATCAGCATCCAGGCCGAGACGAACGTGCAGAGCGGCTTGTTCATGAGTGTGCGGCCCTCGAGTGTTTGCTCCCCAGTCGCGAGATCGTGCGGTCGCGGATCTGTCCCGCAAGCTGCCCGCACGCCGCGGCAATGTCCTCTCCGCGGGTTCGGCGTATTGTAGCGACTACGCCGCGATTCCACAGTTCCGTGCAAAAGGCGTCCATCACGTCGGCCGACGAGCACGCGTAGCGCGTGCCCGGGAACGGGTTGAACGGAATCAGATTGACCTTTGCCGGACGGTCCCGCAACAGCCGCGCGAGCGCCCGCGCATCGGCGATGCTGTCGTTGACGTCGCGCAGCATCGCGTACTCGAACGTGATCTGCCTCGACGCAAGGCACTGAGCGTAATGCCAGCACGCCTCGAGCAACTCGGCGATCGGATGGCGCCGATTGATCGGCACGAGCTGGTCGCGCAGCTGGTCGTTGGCGGCATGCAGCGAAACGGCCAAAGCGACGTTGCAATCCTCCGATAGTTTGCGAATCTGCGGCACCAGGCCCGCCGTGCTGATCGTGACGCGCCGCCGCGATAGCCCGAACGCGTAATCGTCGGTCAACAAGCTGACGACCGGGATCACATTGCGATAGTTCGCTAACGGCTCGCCCATGCCCATGAAGACGATGTTTGTCAGCGCAACGTCAGGCCCGAGCGCACGTTGTGCGAGCAGGACCTGACCGAGAATTTCAGCAGCATCGAGATTGCGATTGAATCCTTGCTGGCCCGTTGCGCAGAACGAACAATCCATTGCGCAACCCGCCTGCGACGAGATACACAATGTAGCGCGGTTCGGCTCGGGTATGTAAACGCATTCGACGGCCTGCCCGCCGCCGATATCGACGAGCCACTTGCGCGTACCATCGGCCGAGCAGCGATCGGCGACGACAGTCGGCAACTCGAGCGTTGCGATCTGCGCCAACCGTTGTCGCAATGACAAGCTGATATCCGTCATCCCGTCGAAGTCGACGGCGTGACGGCGATAGACCCACGCGAGCAGCTGCCGCGCTCTGAACGGTTTCTCACCGAGATCGCGGAAAAACGCTTCGAGCTCTTTCGTCGAGAGCCCAATGAGATTGCGCCTGCCAACCGTGGCGGCGCTAGCGCTCAACGCGTTCGATTGCAAATTGCCGAACCTGCGAAGAAAAATGCGATCTCTTGTGCCGCGGTGTCCGGTCCATCGGAGCCGTGCACGACGTTTTCCTCGATCGATGCGGCGAAGTCGGCGCGGATCGTGCCCCCGTCGGCCTTGGCCGGATCCGTCGCACCCATCAGCTCGCGGTTCTTGTTGATCGCGCCTTCACCTTCGAGCACCTGCACGACGACCGGCCCGGACGTCATATACGCGCACAAATCGGCAAAAAACGGTCGCTCCTTGTGCACGGCATAAAACTGCTCGGCTTGATCCAGTCGCAGATGCATCATCCTCGCTGCGACGATTTGCAGACCGGCCTGCTCGAACCGCCGATAGATCTCGCCAATTAGGTTCTTTTCCACACCGTCCGGCTTGACGATCGACAGAGTGCGCTCAATTGCCATTATTCATCCTCGATATCACAGGGTAGTCGGGGCAACGTCAAATGCTGAAGCTCTCGCCGCAGCCGCATTCTCCTTTGACGTTGGGATTGCGAAACTTGAATGCCTCATTGAGGCCTTGCTTGACGAAGTCGACCTGGGTGCCGTCGATCAGCTCCAAACTGTCGTTGTCGACGACAATCTTGACGCCGCGATCCTCGAATACGACATCATCGTCGTCGAAGTCGTCGGCGTAGTCGATGACATACGCATAGCCCGAGCAGCCGGTCTTGCGGATACCCACGCGCAGCCCTAGCCCGCGGCCACGGCGCTCGAGGTAAGATTTCACGCGCTCAGCAGCGCTTTGCGTCAATGACAATGCCATTTTGATCCTGTAGGCCGAATGCGGCTCACACCTTACCCATCGTTCGTTACGCCGATACAGACAACTTTGCAGCGCAGGCCGCCAGCGCATCCTCGATGACCAGCAGCTTCCCGATCTTCTCAGTCGGCACGTCGAGCGCCGCGACCGCATCGCCGGTGGCGACCTCGGTCAGAGCCGCGGCCGGCTGGCCCGCGAGGCGCTCGACGATCCAGTCGGCGCCGGCCAAAAAATGCGGGCACCCGTAAGCGTCATAGCGCGCGGCCACTAGCGTCTCACCGTCGACTTCGACCTGTACGCGGACCCAAACGTTCAGACTACGATCCTCGGCGGTCGCGCTGGCACTGCCGACGGCACTCGCAAGCACCCCGCGGCAACTCGGGCGCTCGAGCCGACGTCGTACCTCGGAACTGTATTCCATCGGAAAGTCAGTAGTTTAGCGCAAACTAGCGAGGCGCTGAATCAGCTCGTGCACCAGCTCGGCGCCGATGAGGCGAAACCGCTCAGGTGGGTGACCGCCTCGGTCGTCCGCTGGACCGCATAGTCGATATCGTCGAGCGTCGTATCGCGGCCGACGCTAAATCGAATAGAGCTCTCGGCCAGCGCGTCGCTGAGCCCCATCGCGGTCAGCACGTGCGAAGACTCCAACGTTTCCGCATTGCACGCCGATCCCGCCGACACTGCAATCTCCTCGATCGCGAGCCGCAACGTCTCCCCGCTGACGCCCGGAAACGCAACGTTCAGCACGTGCGGCGAGCTGTGGGTCGCGGAGCCGTTGCGGCGAACGCCATCGATCTTTGCGAGCCCTTCCCAGAGTCGCTCGCGCAACACGCGCAAATGCTCGCTATCGCTCGCGGGGTCGGCGCGCGCGAAGGCCTCACCCATGCCGACGACCTGGTGTGTCGGCAAAGTCCCCGGCCGCAGCCCACGCTCCTGCTCACCGCCGAACTGCAGCGGCGCAAGCGAGACCCCGGGACGGACATAAAGCGCGCCGATACCCTTCGGGCCATGCAGCTTATGCGCTGTCAGCGACACGATGTCGACCGGAATGCGGTTCACGGCTAGCGGTATCTTGCCGACGCTTTGAGCCGCATCGGTGTGGAACAACACATTGCGCGCTCGGCAACGCTCACCGAGCGCGGCGATGTCCTGGACGACACCCGTCTCGTTGTTCACATGCATAACCGAGACGAGCACCGTTTCGTCTGTCAGCACGTCGTCGAGCACGGCCGGATCGATTCTGCCGTCGCTATCGCAGGAGAGCCATGTGACGCTCGCGCCGCGCTCGGCCAGCAGCTTCGCAGTATCGAGCACAGCCTTGTGCTCGGTGACCGACGTCACGAGGTGAGCGCCGCGGGCGCGCCGTGCAGCCATCGCGCCGCGTAACGCCAAGTTGTCCGACTCGGTCGCACCGGACGTGAAGACGATCGATTCGGGCTCCGCGCCTATACGTTCGGCAACCTGGGCGCGCGCAGCCGAGACGCGCGCCGCTGCCTCGCGCCCGAACGCGTGTGTCGACGACGGGTTTGCGAACGCGCCCGACAGCTGCATGCACTCGGCCATCGCAGCGGCGACCACCGCGTCGATCGGTGTCGTTGCTGCATGATCGAGGTAGACGCTGCGAGCCGTCATCGATCCTGACTCGGCTCCGGGACACTGCGCTCGACCGCCGCGAGCAGACCCCGCAGTATGTTGACCTCGGTCTGGTCGAGGCACGCGCGGTTGAACAGGCGGCGCAAACGGCGCTTCAGCAGCTTCGGGTGGTCGGGATTCAGAAATCCCGATCGGAGCATGACAGCCTCTAGATGCGCGTGAAATCCCTCGAGCTCGGCGCTGGTTGCAAGCGGTGCATCGCGTTGCTCGATGAGCCGCGCGTCATCGTCACCGGGCTCGATGCCGGCCACCCGCAGCTCATAGCAAAGGACCTGCACGGCCATCGCCAGATTCAGCGATGAATACGCTGGATTCGCTGGGATATTAACGAGCGTCTGACAGCGGGCGAGCGCTTCGTTGTCGAGCCCCGAGTGCTCGGGACCGAAGACGATCGCGACTTTGTCGGTGCGGCTGCGTGCGACGAGCTCCGCCGCGCAAACGCGTGGGGTCATCGTCGGCCAATCGAGGCTGCGCAGTCGGGCACTTGCACCGACGACGTAGGCGCAATCGTCGATCGCTTCGGCGAGCGTCGCCACGATCTGCGCAGATTCCAACACATCGTCGGCTCCGGACGCGCGCGCAGTCGCGTCCGCACTCGGAAACAGCTTCGGCGCAACCAACACGAGCTCGCTCAATCCCATCGTTTTCATCGCGCGCGCGCTCGCGCCGATGTTGCCCGGATGCGTGGGCTCACACAGAACGATTCGTACGGCGATGTCGGGCATCTGAACGGTCAAGATTCGACGGAATGTGGACAATCAAATTACGGCACGAGCGTGTATTCTACTCCCCCCTTGCGCGGCCGCTTTGAGCCGTACGAACGCCCGGAGCCGAGAATCACTATGCACGCCATGGTCAACGTCGCTATCAAGGCCGCCAGGCGGGCCGGTGAGCTGATGATTCGGCACCTCAATCAGCTCGATACGCTGAAGATTTCCGAGAAGGGCCGCAACGAGTTCGTCACGGAGGTCGATCACCTGGCCGAGGAATCGATTATCGAGGTCATTCACGACTTCTATCCCGACCACGCAATCCTTGCCGAGGAACGCGGCCGGCAAGGCGACCATGAATACGAATGGATCATCGATCCGCTCGACGGAACGACGAACTACATTCATGGGTTCCCACAGTTCGCCGTATCGATCGCCGTGCGCCATGGCACTCAGCTCGAGCACGGCGTCGTCTACGATCCTATGCGGCAGGAGATTTTCTCCGCGTCGCGCGGGCAAGGAGCGCAGCTCGATGGTCGCCGAATTCGCGTCAGTCAACGATATCGCCTAGAAGATGCGCTGATTGCGACCGGCTTCCCATATCGGCACGATCGCGACGACGTTGCACGCTACCTGAAGATGCTCGAGGCCGTCATGGGCTCGAGCGCCGGCATCAGGCGCCCCGGCTCGGCAGCTCTCGACCTCAGCTACGTCGCCGCCGGCCGCGTCGATGGCTTCTGGGAGCTCGGTCTGAACATCTGGGACATTGCCGCAGGCGCGCTGTTGATCCGCGAAGCCGGCGGACGAATCAGTGATTTCCGAGGTGGCGACACCTACCTCGCGACCGGCAGCCTCGTCTCGGGCAATCCAAAAATTTACGCGGCACTCTCGAGACTACTGGCACCGCACGTGCCGAAGTGAGTCGACGGACTATGGAAGCTCGTCGACTTCCTCGCGCTTGACCGGCATCAGGTCCGCGGGCGACACGTCGAGCGCCAAAGCCAGCGCGCTCGCGATGTAGATCGACGAGTACGTGCCGACGACGATACCGACGATCAATGCTAGCGCAAATCCGGACACTGCCTCACCACCGAGCACGAACAACGAGATCAATACGAGCAGCGTCGTCACGGCCGTGATCAACGTGCGTGCGAGCATCTGATTGATCGACGTGTTGATGATGTCGACCGCCGAGCCGCGTCGCATGATACGGAAGTTCTCGCGAATTCGATCGA
This sequence comes from Rhodospirillaceae bacterium, assembly GCA_024640685.1. GTDB lineage: Bacteria > Pseudomonadota > Gammaproteobacteria > Steroidobacterales > Rariloculaceae > JAHEEM01. Next base: position 74,155 of record JAHEEN010000001.1, on the reverse strand, counting down.
ACACGACGATCGTATCGTTCAGTGAATATCCGATCGTCGCAAGGATTGCCGCGACGATCGTCAGGTCGAAGCCGATCCCGAAAACCGAGAAGTACCCGACGAGCAGAACGACATCGTGGACGAGCGCCGCAATTGCGCCTGCCGCGAACTTCCAGCGGAAACGCAGCATCACGTAGATAAAGATCAAGATCAGCGCGATCAGCATCGCGAGGCTGCCTTGCTCGGTCAGATCCTCACCGACCTGTGATTCGACGAATTCGATGCGTCGAAGCTCGACGGTCGGGTCGCTCGCCTGCAGCGCGCCGAGCACGTTGTCGCGAATCTCGCCGCCGTCCTGATTTTCCTGTGGCGGTAACCGAATCAGAGCCTCGTCAGCGGTACCGAAGTTCTGCACGAGCGGCGTGCCGAAGCCTGCTTCGGTCAATACCTCTCGGATCTCCGCGAGATCCGCAGTCCCTTCGTAGGCGACCTCGAGCAATACGCCGCCCGTGAAGTCGATACCGAAGTTCAAGCCGCGGATGAATAATGAGCCGAAGGACACGACGATCAGAATCACGGACAGCACCTCGGCGAGGCGCCGCTTGCCCATGAAATCGAAGCTCGGCGTTTTGCCGAATAGGCTCATGCCGGCGCTGCCTGCCCGCCGATCGACAAACTACCGACCTGCCGCGAGCCATAGATCAGATTGACGACCGCGCGCGTGCCGATGATCGCAGTGAACATCGATGTCACGATTCCGAGCGTCAGCGTAATCGCGAAGCCCTTGACCGGCCCGGTACCGAACGCGAATAACACTACTGCAGCGATCAACGTCGTGATGTTCGCATCGGCGATCGTCGAGAACGCCTTGTCGTAGCCAGCGCGAATACTCGCCTGTGGCGAGTTGCCGTTGCGCAGCTCCTCACGGATTCGCTCGAATATCAGCACGTTCGCATCCACGGCCATACCGACCGTTAGCACGATGCCGGCGATGCCAGGCAGCGTCAGCGAAGCCTGCAGCAACGACAGCAACGCAATGATCAGCACCAGATTGGCAAACAGCGCGAGGTTCGCAATCAGGCCAAAGACGCGGTAGTACAACGTCATGAATATCACGACGAGCAAGAAACCGAGCACGACGGCATTACGGCCACGCTCGATGTTGTCTTGACCGAGGCTAGGGCCGATCGTGCGCTCCTCGACCTTGACGATCGGCGTTGCGAGCGCGCCGGCACGCAACATCAACGCGAGATCCTGACCCTCGAACGGCGACACGCCGGTAATCTGGAATCGGCTCGAGAATACGCCGCGGATCGTCGCCTGATTGATGACGGTTTCCTCACGGGTCGTGCGCATGATTTGCTCGCCGTCGCGCTCGATGATCTCGGGCTTCTCCTCGATGAACAGCACGGCCATCATCCGGTTGAGATTCGCCTGCGTGACCTCGAGCATGCGGTTTGCGCCCTGGTTGTTCAGACGAACGAAGACCGCCGGTTGTCCCTGCGAGTAGCCGAACGTCGCATCGGTCAACTGATCGCCGGAGACGATGACGTCGCGACGCAGCAACACGGGCACGCCGCTAGTGTCAAAGCGCAGGATCGAGTTCAGCGGCGCTCGGCCGCGGCGCTCGGCGTCGAACGGGTCGTTCTCGGTATCGACGAGACGAAACTCCAGCGTCGCCGTCGCACCGAGTATGCGCTCAGCCTGTGACGGATCCTGAACGCCCGGCAACTGCACGAGGATGCGGTCGATACCCTGGCGCTGCACGACGGGCTCTGCGACACCGAGCTCGTTGACGCGATTGCGCAGCGTGATCGTATTTTGCTGAATTGCGAAATTCTGTCTCTCGGTTACCTGCATTGGCGCAAGCGCAATGCGGAATCCCGGATCGCCGTCGAACGTCGCCGACGAAATATTGAGCAGCGGGTCCAACGAATAAACGATATCTCCTGCCGCATCGAGCTGCTCGCGATCGACGATCGGCACTTCGACGAAATCGCCGTTCACTCGGACTCGATTGCGAATGCCGGCCTCGCGCAAGCGCGCGCGAATATCGGACTCGAACGTTTGCAGATACTGTGTAAGTGCCGTGTCGAGGTCGACCTGATAGAGAAAATGCACGCCGCCCCGCAGATCGAGCCCGAGGCTCATCGGCTGTAGGCCCAACGCGCTCAGCAACACCGGCGTGCGTGGCGCAAGTGTCAGTGCGACGACATGAAACGGCAGCTCCTCGCGCACGACCGTGCTCGCCGCGAGCTGCGACTCGACGTTGCCGAAACGGACGAGCGCAGCGCCACCGTCGACCTCGGTCGACAGAAATTCGATCTCGGCAGCGGCCAACGCGGACGTGACGACATCGATCGTCGCCGCTGCCAGTGGCGCGCCGTCCTCGCGCGTGATCTGCAGCGCGGGATCGTCACCGAACAAATTGGGTGCTGCGATGATCGCGCCGAACAGGACGACGCCGGCGACGAGCAAATTCTTCCACAGTGGATAGCGATTCATGGCCAGGTCCGCAGTCAGGCGTTCTTGATCGTGTCCTTGGGCATCAACGCGCCAATTGTCTGGCGTTGCACTTTCAGCGACATACCATCGGCCACCTCGACTGTAACCCACAGCTCGCCGACGCTGGTCACCTTGCCGAGCACCCCGCCACCGGTCACGATCTCTTGGCCGACCTCGAGCGCTTCGACCATTTGACGATGTTCCTTCTGCTTTTTTTGCTGAGGACGAATCAGCAAAAAGTAGAACAACACAAAAATGATGATCAACGGCAGAAAGCTCGTGATCGGATCGGCTTGTGCGCCGGCTTGTGCCCAGGCCGGGCTGATCAGCAAGTCCATAGTCGTCGCCGCTCGCTTGTCGAGTCAGTCAGTTAGCGGACTATTATGGCATAGGATCGTCACCACCCAAGCGTCGGAGCGCGACGATTGTGCTGCAAAACGACCCGCAGAGCCGTATCAGGGCGCTATGAGACGCTCAGCCGCGAAGGCTGCGAATCGCGCCTCGGCAATCGCCTCGCGGATTTCCCGCATCAGTGCCGAGTAGTGGTGCAGGTTATGCAATGTCGCAAGCCGCGCACCGAGCATCTCGTTGCACGTATGCAAATGCCGGACGTAAGCGCGACTGAAATTCCGACACGCATAACAATCGCAGGCGGCGTCGATCGGCCCCGTATCCGAGCGGAATCGACTGTTGCGGATATTGATGACCCCTTCGCTCGTGAACAGCTGCCCAGTGCGGCCATGGCGTGTCGGCATCACGCAATCGAACATGTCGATGCCCCGCGCAACGGCTTTGATCAAGTCCGTCGGCGTTCCGACGCCCATCAAGTACCGAGGCTGCTGTCGAGGCAGCTCCGGGTCGAGCGTCTCGAGCACCGCGAGCCGCTCGGGCTCGGCTTCGCCGACTGCCAGACCGCCGACCGCGTAGCCGTCGAAGCCGATCGCCGTGAGGCCTGAGAGCGACTCCAAGCGGAGCTCGGAATACACGCCGCCCTGCACAATACCGAACAACGCCGCATCACTGCCGCCGGCCTTCAACCGATCGAACTCGTCTCGGCAGCGTTGCGCCCATCGCAACGACAATCGCATTGCCCTCGCCGCCTCGCCACGGTCGACGCCTGCCGGCGCGCATTCGTCGAGCACCATGACGATGTCGGACGCCAAGTCGTGCTGCACGGCGATCGCCGATTCCGGCGTCAACTCGATCAAATCGCCATCGACCGGCGAGCGAAACTCGACACCGTTCTCGCTGACCTTTCGCAGTGTCTCGAGACTGAAGACCTGAAATCCGCCGGAGTCCGTCAGAATCGGCCGCTGCCAGCCCATGAAGCCATGCAGTCCGCCGTGTGCGGCGATGACCTTCGTACCGGGTCGGAGCATCAAGTGAAACGTGTTGCCGAGCAACACGTCGAAACCGAGCTGCTCGAGCTCATCCGGTGACATGCCCTTGACGCTGCCATACGTCCCGACCGGCATGAATGCAGGCGTCTCTATCGTACCGCGCGTGAACGTCAGCCGGCCACGGCGCGCGGCACCGTCATTCGCAAGCAGCTCGAACTTCATTGCCGCACCACCGATGCTGGCCAGGCCAGCATCGCGTCACCATAGCTAAAGAAGCGGTACTGCTCGGCGACGGCGTGTCGATAGGCGGCCATCGTTAGTCTATGGCCGACAAATGCTGCGATGAGCATCAGCAGCGACGAGCGCGGCAAGTGAAAATTCGTAATCAAGCCGTCAACCACTCGAAACTCGTACCCCGGATAGATGAACAAGGCCGTCTCAGCGGTCAATGGCTCGATCGCGCCGCTGCTCGCAGCCGCTTCGAGTGCCCTGACGACCGTCGTGCCGACCGCTACGACTCGACCGCCACTCGCTTTCGCGCGCCGGATCGCCTCACAGGCTTCTTCATCGACGACGACGCGCTCGGCATGCAGGCGATGCGCGCGAATGTCCTCGCTGCGGACCGGCGAGAATGTGCCGAGGCCGACATGCAACGTCAGCTTCGCGCAGTCGACGCCGCGATCCCGCAGCGCGTCGAACATTACCTCGTCGAAGTGCAGCCCGGCTGTCGGCGCTGCAACCGCGCCGCTCACTTGCGCGTAAACCGTTTGGTAGCGTAGCGCATCGTCTGCCGCGGGCGGCCGATGGATATACGGCGGTAGCGGCACATCGCCATGCGTCTCGAGGTAGGCTTCGATCTCGCGGTCGAACTCCACCTCGAACAACGGCCCGGCGCGGCCGACGACCTCGGCTCGGGCATCATCGGCAAACGACAAAACCGACCCGGCACGCGGCGCACGGCTCGCGCGCAGCTGTACGAGCGCCGAGCGCCGGCCGGTAAGTCGCTCGAGCAGCAGCTCGACCTGGCCGCCGCTGGCCTTGTGACCGCGCAACCGCGCCGGAATCACGCGCGTGTCGTTGACGACGAGCAGATCGCCCGGCGCGAGCCGCTCCGGTAGTTCCGCGAACGTCCGGTCTTGTAGCGCACCTGTCGCACCATCGACCTCGAGCAGCCGACTCGCCCGGCGCTCGGCCAACGGCGCCTGCGCGATGAGCGCGTCGGGAAGATCGTAGTCGAAGTCGCTGAGCTGCATGGGCGGCGATTCTAGCCCGGATAACTGAGGGAGACTCCGGCCCAGGCTTTGACGGCTGCCTCTTACGCGTCGGTGATCAATCGGGGTCGGACCCCATTTTCGGTAATTTGGGTCTGAGCCTGATTTATCCCCCAAAAAAAGACCGGCCACGAGGGCCGGTCAAGTGACTGCCAGGGGGGAAATCAGTCGCGGTCGGCCGCAAAATCCACTTCCAACGTGCGCCGGCGCTGCTCGCGCATGATCGTCAACTCCAACGGCTCGCCAGGCTCGAAGCTCGCCAAGATTCGTAACGCATGGCCGACACCGACGGGCTCGCGTCCGCCGATCTCGAGAATGACGTCGCCGTCCTGAAGCCCGAGCGTGTCGTCGCGGGGTGCGCGCACGACGAGCACGCCGGTCTCAGTGCCGAAGTACGCGCCGAGGCCGGGCGTCAACTCGACAAGCTCCATATCGGCCCAGGCGTGAGCTGGCATCGGCATGTCGAACGGTCGAAATGGGCGCCCGACCGCTGCCGCGCGATCGCCACGCATGATGCCGGGCACGGCGTGAATCGATGCGTTGCCCCAGCGAGGCGCCGACGCCGCGACATCGAGCTCGCGGGATTCGCCGTCACGCAGCACGGTCAACGTCACCGTATCGCCCGGATCGACGTTGCGCATCTGTGCGATCAGGACCTCGGACGGTGAGCCGTTGTCGGCAGTTAACACGGCACCGTCCATCGCCGTGATGATGTCGCCGGTCTCGACACCGGCCTCATCAGCGCCGCCGCCAGGCGTAACACCAACGACGCGGACACCTTGATCGTCATCCTCGATGCCGACGCCCAGCACGGCGCGCGGCGGCCCACCGCCGGCCCAGCGCACGACGTCCCCGGCGAGCTCGACACCGCCTGCCGTCAGCGCGGCGATGCGACGCGCAGCTTCCTCGAGCTGCTGACGCGCTTGTTCGAGCTCGGCATCGCGATCGGCTTCCTGTGCGCTCGTCGCGGCCGCCCCGAGCGACAGCACAACCGCCAACAACGCAATGAGTTTCGTGTTCATGCGCAACTCTCCATCAGTCGTGATTGCTCATATCGAAGTAGATGCGGCTAATACGCAAAGCGTCGCAGATCTGATTCGGATACCGCATCGACGTAGCGCATCTGGTCGGCGTAACGCACTTGCAGCAGCGCGTTCATGAGCTCGACGCGCTGGCGGTGCAGCGACGCGACCGCGGCGTTCTCCAATCCAAGCTGTCGAGCGAACGTCAGACGCGTATCGATCGCGTCGATGCGCCCTTCGAGGCTCGCAACGGTCGCCATCGTGCCGGCGCGAACGACGCGCGACTGGCGGCCGAGCCCGTCGAGCGCCCGCTCGAGCTCGGCGGACTGCTCGACCAGCGACGCATAAGTCGCCGTGCCGAATGCCGGCGCGCCCTGGCTCGTCGGCGCGGCGACGACAGTGGCCTGCGGCTCCTCTGGCAGTGGCGCCTGAGACTGCAGCAGGTACACGAGTGCGGCGACCGCAACGCCGGCGGCGAGACCACCACGCAACAGCCAATGGCCGCGGGCACCATGCACGTCGACACGATGCTGCGAGACGCGCGCCTCGATCGCCGCCCACGCCGTCGGCGGGGGCTCGAACGACGGCAGTGCCTCGAGCCCGCGGCGCAAATCGGTCAATCGCCGCAGCTCGCCTTGCAACGCCGAATCCGCTTCGACCGCCTCGCGGACGGCGACGTCCACCGGCTCGCCATCGCGAATCCGCAACAGATCTACAGTACTGGGGCGCATAGCTCCACTCCGTTGTCGGCAACGTGCCGACCCAAAAGCTCGCGTAGCCGCTCGTGCGCTCGCGCAAGCTGGGATTTCGAAAAACTCGTCGTCTTGCCCATCGTCTCGGCGATCTCGCGATGCGTGTAACCTTCGACGTCGTGCAGCCAGACGACGGCACGCGTAACAGGCGACAGCTCGGCGAGCGCGCCTTCTAGCGCCGCGCGCGACTCGAGCCGCGCTGCACCGTCGTCGCTGACGGCTTGCTCCGGCGGCTCCTCGCCGCTGCGCTTTGCGACCCAGCTCGAGCGTAGATGCATCAGGCACTTGTTGACGGCGATCCGGCGCACCCAGTAACCGAACCCGGCGTCGCCACGAAAGCTGTCGAGCTTGGTCAGGACCTCGACGAACGTTTCCTGCAGCACGTCCTCGGCGAGCGCTTGCGACACGAGCATGCGGCGCGCAAGCGTATAGACGAGCGGCGCGAAGCGCTCGTAGAGCTCGCCATGCGCACGGCTATCGCCCGCGCGTGCCGCGGCGATGACGCTTGCATCGATCTCGGGTATTGGCGTCGCCATGGTTGTACCGTCCTACCGCATTAGATGCGCGGAGGCCGGAAATGGTTGCAACGAATCGGCGGGCGGCGCCGATTTTCCACCGCGGCCGACTGTGTCAAACTTAGCGCCCCTGGCCGGGATGGCGGAATTGGTAGACGCGCCGGACTCAAAATCCGGTTCTGGCAACAGAGTGAGAGTTCAAGTCTCTCTCCCGGCACCACCCCGACGCGCAAGCCGCCGAACGCGCGTCGCAGGATCGCGCGGTTTACCCTCTAGAGCGCCGCCGCCGGTGGGCTACGTGCGCGGCGCTTCTCTCCCGAGCGCGAACGTCGTCGGCACGCCGGACACGTCCACGTCGCCGAGGACGCCGATGACGAGCACCTCCGGAGCGACCGTGTCGTCCAATGCGGCGACGCCTGTCCATGTCGTGCCATTGAGCCCGTCCGGATTAGGGCTGCAGGCGTCGATCGTGAACTCCACGGCGTAGACGTTGTGCGACGGCTCGATCACGGCGACCTGCCCGTTCAGCGTGCAGCCTGTGGTCGCATCCTGTTCGAACAGCGCGCCCGTGGAATCGATCGTCAACACGTTGCCGGCGTCGTCATACATGCCGGCGATCGTCGCGAGGCTCGCGCTGCGGTCGAACAGCGGGTTGTAGGTCAGCGTCGCGGAGACTTGCACGGCCGAGCCCTGATCCGTCAAGCAGTCGATGTCGACCGTCAGCGTCTGACCCTCGACGACGGTCCCGGTCGCCGAGCAGGCCTCACTCGTGCTGCCGTCGGGGAACATGGTGCCGAGATCCACGGCATAGGCATAGGTCGCGCTGACTTGATCGCCGTTGCTGACCACCGCCGTGCCGACGCCCTGCCCAAACTGATCGAATACGTGGAAGTCGCCGCTGTCGGTCACGAGGCCGAAGACCTCATCGCCGTCGGAGTCCACGCCCTCCCAGAGGCCGCTCAGAGACTGATCGGCCGGCGGTTGATTCTCCGGTGGCTGGTTGGCGGGTGGCATGAATCCCCCGCCTCCGCTGCCGCCGCAAGCCACCAAAGCCGCTGCTGCCAACAGTGTTAGCTGTTTCATGACATGCCCTCCCTAGCTGTAACTCGCCGCGTGACAAACCCAGTGGCACTGCGACCGGCCAGCCGACCCGCGCGCCTCAGCGCACATCCGCAACGTCGGTAGCCGGCGCGAGCCCACGGGTTTGTCAGGATCAGGACCGGTCGCTCACTACGAGCTCCGATCTCGTTCGTTGGCTCATGTTTGCTGTTGTAATGAGCCCATACTACCTGCGGGCAGCCGATCTGCCAGCTCAAAATGACATAAGGGCGCGCGAGTTTGGGCGACTCGAACGCCGCGCGCGGCTCCGTGGGATCAGCGGCAATTCGGGCCTTCGGGCGGGCCGTCGGGATCGGAAGTCGAGCGGAAGATCTCTTCGCAGGTCGCGGTGCGCAGAATCCGCGCGCGCTCGCTCAGATTGATGTAAGGCTGCCCGCTCTTCAACGGCCGTCCGGTCATCGTGATCTGATCCCCGGGTTGCAGGGTCTCTCGCGTCCAACCATGGCTCCGGGCCAGATTCGCACCGCCCGTGAACTCCGCCTGCCAGCGCACTGTCTGTCCCGCTTCGTCCTGAACGTCGACGACCATCGTCGAATGCGGATTGATGAGCTGCAGCGCGACAACCGTTCCGGTCAGCGTAATCGTGACCTCCTCGAAACGACCCGCGTCGCCGTGATGCGCCAAGCTGGTTCCGGTCATGGACGTCAGCAGTGCTGCGGCAAACACCAGCGGCATGCGCCGCGTCGAGCCGCCTGGTTGAAATCGTCGCATCATCGATCCCTCGCCCGAGTAGTATGTTGACCAAAAGTCTCGCGTATCGCCGCTAGCGAGGCAAGCGCATCGGCCGCACCGCGTCGATCGCAATTCAACCGAAGCGGCCGGCGCGGTAAAGTCCTCTGCCAGCCCCGCGAAAGCGAAGGAAAGATGACATATCGAATCGAAGCGGTAGTCGATTGTGGAAACCACTTAGGCGAAGGGCCCGTGTGGGACACCGCAACCAGCACGTTGTGGTGGCTCGACGGCACGGGCCGGCGGGTCGGCAACCCGTCGCTATGGCGGCTTAAGCCTCGCACCGGACGGGTCGATCACTGGCACCTCGATCGGGACATCGGCGCGCTGGCCGTGCGCGATGACGGCACGCTGGCCCTCGCGCTCGATGACGGCTTTTACTTCTTCAACCCTGACAGCGAGGCACTCGAGCTAATCGGCCTCGTCGACGCCGAGCAGCCCCGCTCGCGGCTCAACGACGGCAAGGTCGATCGCCGCGGCCGCTTTGTCGCCGGCGGCATGGACGACAAAGAAGAACTCGCGATCTGCGGGCTCTGGCGGCTCGACCCCGATCTATCGATCACGAAGCTCGGCGATGGCATTATCTGCACGAACGGCCCGTGCTGGAGCCCCGACGACAAGACGTTCTACGTCGCCGATACGTTCGTCGACGAGTTTTGGGCCTACGACTACGACATCGAGACCGGCACTATTTCCAATCGGCGCGTGTTCGCAGATACGAAGTCGGTGCTGGGCGTGCCGGACGGCTCGACGATCGACGCCGAGGGCTGCCTGTGGAATGCAGAGCTCATCTCCGGCGATCTCGTCCGCTATGATCCCGAAGGCCGTGTCGAGCGGCGTATCGGAATGCCGGTCCGTAACGTCACGTCGGTGATGTTCGGCGGTGACGGGCTCGACGAGATCTATGTGACGTCGATGGCGCGCGTCAAGCATCCGGCCGTGCACGATCGATTCCGCGTGGATGTAAAGCCGCAATTTGGCGCCGGAACGTTGTTCAAGATCTCGGGGCTAGGCATTCGCGGGGTTCCCGAGCCACGCTTCGGCGGCTGAGCTCGGACGATGCCTGCTTGCTGCAACCCGATCGGCGCCACAGCAACGACAATCGGCCCACCCTACAAAGGAGAGACGCCCCGATGAGCGTGAGAAAAGTCATCATCACCTGCGCGCCGACAGGCGCAATCCACACGCCGTCGATGTCACCTTACCTGCCGGTCACGCCAGCGGAGATCGCCGCGGCGGGCATCGCCGCGGCCGAGGCCGGCGCGGCGGTGCTGCACCTGCATGCACGCGATCCGGACGACGGCCGGCCGCGCCAAGACCCCGCAATCTTCCGCAAATTCTTGCCGGCCATCGGTGCGGCCACCGATGCCGTCATCAACATTACGACTGGCGGCAGCCCGCACATGACAGTCAGCGAGCGGCTCGCGCCGGCTGTCGATCTCAAGCCCGAGCTCGCGTCGCTGAACATGGGCTCGATGAACTTCGGGCTGTATCCGATGCTCGGCCGATTCAAAGAGTTCCGCTACGACTGGGAGCGCGAGCACCTCGAGAAGAGCCGTGACGTCGTATTCCGCAACACGTTTGCCGACATCGAGATGATCCTCGAATCCTGCCGCGCGTTCGGCACGCGTTTCGAGTTCGAGTGCTACGACATCGGCCATCTCTACAACTTGGCTCATTTTCTCGATCGTGGCCTCGTCGAGGCGCCGCTGTTCGTGCAGACCGTGTTCGGCATTCTCGGTGGCATCGGCAATCACCCTGAAGACCTCGTCCACATGCGCCGCACCGCCGACCGCCTGTTCGGCAGCGACTATCAGTGGTCGATCCTCGGTGCAGGGCGCAAGCAGATCGAGCTCGCGAGTCTCGGCGCGACGATGGGCGCGAACGTGCGCGTCGGCCTCGAGGACTCGCTGTGGGGCGGCCCCGGGCGGCTCGCCGAGTCGAGCGCCGAGCAGGTCCGAATGATTCGCACGGTCATTGAAGGGCTGTCGCTCGAAATCGCGACGCCCGACGAGGCGCGCGCGATGCTGGGTCTCAAGGGTCGCGCCGACGTGGCGTTCTGAGCCGCGCGCCCGCGTGATCGCCGCATGATCGCAGCGGAACAACAAACGATCGGCCTGCTCGGCGGGATGAGCTGGGTCTCGACCGAGCCCTACTACCGGATCATCAACGAGACCGTCAACGCAGAGCTCGGCGGCTTGAGCTCAGCGCGTATCCTGCTGCTCAGTGTCGACTTCGACGAGATCGAGACACTACAGCGGACGGGCGCTTGGGATACCGCCGGCGAACGGCTCGCCGAAGGCGCCCGACAACTCGAGCGCGGCGGCGCGGATTTCATCGTACTGTGCACGAATACGATGCATCGTGTCGCAGAGCATATCGAGCGGGCGACGCGACTGCCGTTGCTACACATCGCCGACGCGACGGCACAGCACATTGCCGCAGCCGGCCACGATCGCGTCGGCTTGCTCGGAACGCGTTATACGATGGAGGAGCCGTTCTACCGGCAGCGCCTCGAGCACGGCTTCGGGCTCGATGTATTCGTTCCGGACGCGCAAGACCGCGCTATCGTCAACGATGTGATCTTCGACGAGCTCTGCCGGGGCGAGATCCGCGCGTCGTCGCGCGATGCATTCGCGGCGATCGCTGCACGTCTCATCGACCACGGCGCACAAGGCATCGTCTTGGGTTGCACCGAAGTCGGCTTGCTGCTGACGCCCGGGAGCGTCAGCGTGCCGCTGTTCGACACATGCCGATTGCACGCCGAGGCGGCGGCCCGGCGAGCGTTGCTGCCGGGCGCTGCCGCGCATTGAACGTCAGGTCGGGTTAGGGATCGAGCGTCGCCAGATACGCAACGATGTCGACCATGTCCTCGGTCGTCAGATTGGCGACGGCCGGCACCATCAGCGCCGCCATCGAGCCCGCCCGATCGCCGTTCTTGAAATCGTTGAGCTGGCGGATCGTGTAGACCGGCGGGTTGCCGGCGATCGCGGGGATATCGCCCAAGCCCTTCAGATCGGGACCATGGCAGGCCATGCACGGCACGGTCTTGCCGTTTCCGCCGGTCATCACGAGCTCTTGGCCGCGAGCGATGCTACCCGGCGGCGTGTAAGCGATGAAGCCCGATGTCGGGTGCCGCGCCGTTGCTAGCTCGCGATCCTCGGGCAACTCGATGATCCGGTAGCCAAGCGGCTCGGTGCCGCCGTCGGGATGCTCGAACAGCATGCGCCCGTCACCGACATATACGCGCGGAATCGTATCGGTCTCGACAACGTCGACGATCCAATCGAGCGGTGTCAGGCTCGAAAAATACTCAGCAGCCGCCATGACCTCTTCGTCGGTCGCATGCTCAGCAAATCGATTCATCCAGAATTGGTCGACGCGTGCGCCGCTCTTGAACTCGGCCATCTGGCGGACGATGTAGTTGACCGGCAATCCGGCAAGCGCGGAGGATTCCGGGTGGCCCATGCCGGTAAAGCCGTGACATCGCGCGCATGCCTGCAGCTCCGGCTCACGACCGTGAGCGACGATCTCGGGAACGTCGCCGGTTTGATCCGGGAACCAATTCGGCGGGTTGTAGAGCGCATCGATCTCGCTTTGCGTCAGGCTCAGCGAGCTACCCGGCACCGTGCGGCTTTCGTTCGGGTCACGCTCGTGCGCGGCGGGCTTCTCCTCGGTCACGCGCTGATAGGCCCAGTCGGGACCCTGAGCATGGGCCGTTGCGGCAATGAGCCAACCGACGACACCGAAACTAACGATCGTTCTCATTCTGAAGTTCCCTCGAGCAATACGCGAAGACCGGCGACGTTACCGGCCTCGCAACCGTGATTCAAGAAACTGTGGGGTCGCGTTGCCGGCGGTTCGCCTGCAGCGCTCAACGTCGCCGACGAGTCTACTGATCCAGCAGCTCCATGAGCTGATCTGGGGTTAGATAACCGCCAAGCTCCCGGCCATCGGCCGAGAACACAGCCGGTGTGCCGCGCACGCCGACGAGATTACCGAGATTGTAGTGACTATCGACGGGGTTCGCCGGGCATTCGTCCTCCGGCACCCGCCCGCCGAGCTTCGCCTCGGTCAAAGCCGTGTTGCGGTCCTCGGCACACCAAACCATCTCGGCCTTGTACCAAGAGTCGGTGTCAGGACCCGTGCGCGGAAACGATAGATAGTGGACCTCGACACCCTGGCTCGTGACCTGCGAAATCTCGCGGTGAAACTGGCGGCAGTAGCCGCAATCGATGTCGGTAAATATCGTAATCGTATGCCTCGTCTCGCCGTTCTCAGGCTTGAAGACGATCATTGTCTCGGGATCGACGCCCGCGAGCATATCGACGCGCGCGCGGGCGCGGCGATCCTCAGTCAGATTGGCATTCTCGTCGAGATCGTAGAGATCGCCCTGCAACACGTAGCGGCCGTCTTTCGTGACGTACGCAACCGAAGAGCCGATCGCGACCTCGTACATGCCCGGCAGCGCCGCTTCCAAGACGTCGCTGGGATCTACGCCGGGAAACTCGGCAGCGAGCTGCTCACGACTCAGCTCGACACGATCCTGTGCCGCAGCGACACCTGCAACGAGCCCCAAGGCGAGAGTCAACCAATTGAGCTTCACGACAATCTCCTTTCGCGATCGCAGCTTGCGCCACAGTTGCTAGGACTGCCCAGTCCCGCTACGAGTTCAATCAGGACTCGGAATATTAGCAGATTCGCACCTGCGAATTGGGCCCCGGTCGCAATATTCGAAGTCGCAGCGAGCCCCTATCGTGGCGAGGCAGGCCGCCGGAATCGACCGTCAGCCCCGCGGATGGTGGCGCGCGTGCAGATCCTTCATGCGCTCGCGGGCCACATGCGTGTAGATCTGCGTCGTCGAGACGTCGCTGTGACCAAGCAATAACTGCACGACCCGCAGATCGGCGCCGTTATTCAGCAGATGCGTCGCGAACGCGTGGCGCACCGTATGCGGAGACAGCTTCTTGCCCACGCCGGCCTTCTTCGCATACCGCTTGATGATGTGCCAGAACGCCTGGCGCGTCATACGGTCACCGCGGCGCGTCGGGAACAGATACTCGCTCTGGCGCTCGAGCAATATCTCGACTCGCGGCCCGTCGATGAACTCGCGCAACCAGTCCTGCGCCTCGTCGCCGAGCGGGATCAGTCGCTCCCGATCGCCCTTGCCGACGATGCGCAAGACGCCTTGGTTCAGATTCATCTGGCTCAGCTTCAAATTGATGAGCTCCGATACGCGCACGCCGGTCGCATAGAGCAGCTCGAGCATCGCGCGATCACGGTGGCCGAGCGGTTCTGACACGTTCGGCGCGCCAAGCAGCGCATCGACCTCTTCCTCGGTCAGCGACTGCGGCAGCGCACGCCCAATCTTGGGCATTGCGATGTGCGCCGTCGGATCCTCGGAAATCGTGCCTTCGCGCAACAGGTATCGGTAAAACCGGCGAAAGCTCGACAGCTGCCTCGCTGTCGAGCGCGGCTTTGCGCCACCTTCGACTCGCCAAGAGATGTAATCGAGAACGTCGGACTTCTTCGCAGCGACGAGCTCGACACTGCGCTCGGAAAGCCTTTGGGTCAACGCGAGCAGATCGGCCCTATAAGCGCCGAGCGTATTCTCGGATAGTCCGCGCTCCATCCAAATGGCGTCGAGAAACCGATCGATCGTTTCCTTCGGGCCCTCGGGGTGCCCCGCGCCCGGTCGTGAAGCCGCATCGGTATGTGAAAAATTATGAGCCATCCTGTCTCTTCTGTGGCTCCGAGCTATTGCGTGGTCAGCCTTTCCGAACCGTTACATTACGATGTTCGGCCGGTGCTCTCCCGTTCCGCCAAAATAGCCGGAAAACATATATCATTCAGCGCATTGTGATCGCGGCCCGCAGCATCCTTGCTTCCAGGCCCACGACGTCGAGCGAAGTATGCGCGAGCGCCTTGCCGAGGCAGCGTGACAAGAGTCACACATCGCCTTGGCCGTTGACATAAATAGACCCATGTCACGGAAATCGGTTCGTCCGATGCGACCGTGTTCCGCTAAATCCGATACGAGCTTTACATAACAATGGCAGGAACCGCAGTTTTGCGCCTGGTTTCGCGCGTCGGGTACGGGCTGTACTCGTGGTCGGCGCTCGCCGTATGCGGCTTACCGGCGCTCGTGCTCGTCATTCTGCTGCCGGGCCGCACGATTCGCCGCACGTCGACCCGGTTCTTCTCGCGCATGTTCTTTCTTGCGATCGGCAGCCCAATTCGAGCCATAGGCTCCGTAGAGCTGCCGGCAACGGCCTGCGTCGTCGTCGCAAATCACTCGAGCTACCTCGACGGCATCGTGCTGACGGCAGCTCTGCCGCCGAGCTTCACGTTTGTTATCAAGCACGAGATGGCGCGCTTCCCGCTCGCAGGTTTGCTGCTCCGCCGAATTGGCTCGGAGTTCGTCAATCGCAGCGATGACGGCCATAAGAAACAGGTCGCTCGGCGTCTTTTTAAGGCGGCGCGGTCCGGTGACGCGTTAGCCTTTTTTCCCGAGGGCACGTTCACGGCAGCTCCGGGCTTACGGCCGTTCAAGCCCGGTGCGTTTCGCACGGCGTGGAAGAGCCGGCTACCGGTCGTACCGATCGTCATTCACGGTGCGCGTGCGAAGTTGCCCGCCGAGCAGTGGCTACCACGGCCGGGTGGCTTGGCGATCGAGGTGCGGGCACCGCTACATCCGGTCGATTACGACTCGGCGTCGAGCTTGATGGATGCGACGCGGGTCACGCTGCTCGAGCGTCTGAAGGAGCCGGATCTCGGCTGAGTGATTGCCGAAAGTCTCGATCGTCAGATCTCGGCGCAGCCGCCGCGCAGCAGCATAACCAGCCACTCCAGTGCGTCATGGCGCCTCCGGGTCCATTATGAAATCGATGCGTTGCGCAGCCCGACGCGATACGGCCTCGCCTTCGATGATGCGCGGCTTGAATTTCCACCGCAGAATCGCGCGCAGGGCATTGCGATCGAACAGCCGCGGCGGCTCGGAAGCGGTGACGACGGGATCCTCGACGCTGCCGTCGGGCAGAATCGTGAACTCGACCTCGACCCAGCCGTCAGCACCTTCGATCAACGCCTGGCGTGGCCACTCCGGATCGATGCGCACGATCGGGATCACGTCACCTTCGGCGGCCGGATCGCCCGGGCTCCATCGGCCGATGTACGGGCCGATGTACGGACCGTTTCCGGTCGTGACCGGCACGGCCATAGTCGGAAATCCCATGTCCAGCGCAACTGGCGACGGATTTGCGGCTTGATCGGCAAGCTGAATCTGCGGCGGGGGCGGCGGCCGATCGGGTGGCGGCGGCTCTTCCGGCAGCGCGCGCTTCTTGACCCGGATGATCTCATCCTCGCGCACGCGAATGAAATCGACGCTGCCACCGCCTTCCGTGGCGCCCGTGAATCCCTGCTCGCCGGAGATCAACGTGTGCATCAACAGGAACAGCAGCAACGTCGCAGTTAGTCCGCCACCGACTGCCAGCACGAATCGCATTCGTCAGCCCCTCCGCACGCTAAATGTCCAACATCGGCGTGATGTTGTTTTCCGCCTCGTGTGCCGTCGGACGCTAGCAGAACGCGGCGCGCGTAGACAAGGAACTGGCGCCGATAAACGCGGGCGAAGTAAAGCCTCAATCAATTGATTCCAAATACTATTTTCTACATTTCCGTGTAGTTGGGCCCACCGCCGCCCTCGGGCGGGACCCACGTGATGTTCTGCGCCGGGTCCTTGATGTCGCAGGTTTTGCAGTGCACGCAGTTCTGCGCGTTGATCTGGAAGCGTGGCTCGCCGCCGTTCGATTCGACGATCTCATAGACGCCGGCTGGGCAGTAGCGCTGCGCCGGCTCCGCATAGATCGGCAGATTCTTGGCAATCGGAATTGTCGGATCGCCGAGCCGGAGGTGCGTCGGCTGATCTTCCTCGTGGTTGGTATTGGACAGAAAGACGGATGACAACCGGTCAAAGCTCAACACACCGTCGGGCGCCGGGTACTCGAGCGGCTTGACCTCGGCTGCTGGACGCAATCGGCCATGATCCGGGACCGGATTGCGCAGCGTGTATGGCGCCCTGCCGCGCAGCAGGTTGCTCTCGGCGAACGCGACGGCACCGCCGACGAGTGGACCGAGTTTCGCCACGGCCGGGCTGAAGTTGCGCGCTCGCCTGAGCTCGTCGCCAAGCCAAGAGTCCGCAAGCATCTGCGGATACGCATCGTCGTTGTCATCGTGAACGGCGGCGAATGCCGACTCGGCAGCCAGCATGCCTGACTTGATCGCGGCGTGAATGCCCTTGATCTTTGCAGGATTCAATAAACCGGCGTCGCAGCCGACGAGCATGCCGCCGGGAAACGTGACTCGCGGCAACGACGGCCAGCCGCCCTTATTGACGGCACGTGCACCATAGGCTTGCCGCTTGCCGCCCTCGAGCACGCTGCGAATCAATGGGTGCTGCTTGAAGCGCTGAAACTCGTCGAACGGAGACAGGTACGGGTTGGTGTAGTTCAGACCCACGATCAGACCGACATAGACGAGATTGTCGGCGGCGTGGTAGAGAAAGCCCCCGCCATCGGTGTGCCGATCGAGCGGCCAGCCGATCGTATGCAAAATCGTTCCGGGTCGGTGCCGTTCGGGCACGATGCTCCAGATTTCCTTCAGACCAATGCCGTAGTGCTGCGGATCGATGCCGTTACGCAGCCCGAAATGCTGCTCCAGGCGTCGTCCCAGATTGCCGCGACAGCCCTCGGCGAAAATGACCCGTCGACCTTTGATCTCGATACCCGGCTCGTGCGCGGCCTTCGGCGTGCCGTCGGCCGCAAGGCCCATATCGCCCGTGACGACGCCAGCGACGCCGCCGTCGTCCGCGAACGTGAGGTCGACAGCCGGATAGCCTGGAAAGATGTCGATGCCGAGAGTCTCCGCCTGTTCGGCCATCCAGCGGCACAGTCGCCCGAGGCTTACGACATAGTTGCCTTCGTTTCGCATCGGCAATGGCAACAGCGCATTGGGTACGCGCAGCGAGCGCCGTCCGCCTGGGAGCCAATGCAGCGACTCGTTCGCGACTTCGATCGAGACCGGCGCCCCGAGGGACTGCCAGTCGGGGAAGAGCTCGGTCAGCGCACGCGGCTCGAGCACGGCACCGGACATCACGTGCGCACCGATTTCCGAACCCTTCTCGAGTACGCAGACGCTCTGCTCCAGACCGCGCTCGGCGCTGAGCTGCCCGAGACGGCACGCCGTCGCGAGTCCAGCCGGACCGCCGCCGACGATGACGAAATCGAACTCGAGGGTATCGCGTTGCAAGCTGAGACCTGCAGAAACAAGAGCTGCCATTGTAACATCGCCCCCCGGCACGCCCGGCCGCGAACGACTGTCGACAACTATGACGACTCCCCTTTGGCAACCTACGCGAGAGCGCATCGCCGCAAGCAACATGCGTCGATTCATCGACTCGGTGTGCGCGGAGCTAGATGAGCCCGACTATCGGCATCTCTACGATTTCAGTCTGCGAGAGCCGCAAAAATTTTGGGCCGCCGCGTGGGACTTCTTCGGCATCAAGGCCGAGCAACCGTATCGCTCGGTCGTCGCCGACTTCGATCGCATGCCGGGCGCACGATGGTTCGAAGGGGCTGAGCTCAACTTCGCCGACAATTTGTTGCGTCCTGAGCACTCGGCGCCGGCCATCGTTGCGTGGGACGAGACCGGGCGACGTACCGAGCACAGCCGCGACGACGTTCGCCGTCAGGCAGCCAATCTTGCCGCTGCCCTCAGAGGCCTCGGCATCGGGCCCGGCGACCGCGTTGCAGGCTTCCTGCCGAACGCTGCGGAGACTGTCGTCGCGATGTTGGCCACAGCGAGTATCGGCGCCGTCTGGTCGGCGTGCTCGCCGGATTTCGGCATTCACGGTCTCGTCGATCGTCTCGGTCAAATCGGACCCAAAGTACTGTTTGCAACCGACGGATATAGCTACAACGGCAAGCGCATCGACTCGTTGCCGACAGTCGCAAAGCTCGTCGCCGAGCTCGCCGAGCTCGAGGCCCTCGTGCTGGTGCCGAATCGGGATCCCGAGGCTGCACGACAAGCGTTTCCGACTGCACTCGACTACGCCGCATTGATCGAGGGCGATGCGCCGGCGCACTACGCATCGCTACCATTCGCGCATCCGCTTTACGTCTTGTACTCGTCCGGAACGACTGGCGTGCCGAAAGCGATCGTGCACGGCGCCGGCGGCACGCTGATTCAGCATCAGAAGGAGCACATCCTACACGCGGACATTAAACCCGGCGACGTCGTCTTCTACTTCACGACCTGCGGCTGGATGATGTGGCACTGGCTCGTGTCGTCGCTGGCCAGCGGCGCGACGATTCTTCTCTACGAAGGCTCGCCGTTTCATCCGGATCCGGGCCGCCTCTGGCGCATAGCGGAGCGTGAGAAGCTCGCGGTCTTCGGCACGAGCGCCGGCTATCTGACAGCACTGGAGAAGTCGGGTTTCCGGCCACGCGATTCGGTCAGGCTCGACAGCCTGAGAACGCTTTTATCGACGGGCTCGCCTCTAAGCCCGGCGGGCTTCGAGTTCGTCTATGACGCGATTAAGACGGACCTGCAGCTGTCGTCGATTGCCGGCGGCTCCGACCTGATAGCGTGCTTCGCGTCCGGCAACCCGATGTTGCCGGTCTATAAAGGCGAGCTACAGTGCCGGGCGCTGGCTATGGCCGTCGAGATCTACGACGCTGATGGCCACGCGATTCGAGAACAGAAAGGCGAGCTCGTCTGCACGGCACCGTTTCCGTCGATGCCGCTCGGATTCTGGAACGACCCTGACGGCAGCCGCTATCGGCGCGCGTAT
The DNA here is from genome assembly GCA_024640685.1 of Rhodospirillaceae bacterium. Lineage (GTDB taxonomy): Bacteria > Pseudomonadota > Gammaproteobacteria > Steroidobacterales > Rariloculaceae > JAHEEM01. The sequence goes on along the minus strand of JAHEEN010000001.1, from coordinate 54,074 downwards.
TTCGAGCGATTCGCGAACGTATGGCATCACGGCGACTACGCGGAGCTGACGTTGCACGACGGCCTGATCATCTACGGGCGATCCGACGCCGTCCTGAATCCCGGCGGCGTGCGCATCGGCACGGCCGAGATCTATCGCGTCGTCGAGCAGTTCGACGAGGTCGCCGAGAGCGTCGCAATCGGGCAGGAGTGGCGCGGCGATGTCCGCGTCGTGCTATTCGTCATGCTGCGCGACGGTGTCGACCTCGACGAGGCGCTCGAGGCCCGGCTGAGATCGGCGTTGCGCCGCGATGCCAGTCCACGCCACGTGCCGGCGAAGATTCTGCAGGTAGCGGCAATTCCGCGAACGATCAGCGGCAAAGTCGTCGAGCTCGCCGTCCGCGAGATCGTTCACGGTCGCGAGGTTAGCAATCAAGACGCGCTCGCGAACCCCGAAGCCCTCGACGCGTTTCGCAATAGACCTGAGCTCGAGCAATGATGACACCGGCCGACGAGTATGCGCAGCTCGTCGCGGATGGCGAAATTGCGCGCGACGAGCATCAAGCCAATGCGGTCGAGGCACTGCAAGGCGTCTACGATGCATTGCTCGAGGCCGGCCCGTTGCCGCATGGCTTCACGGCCCGAGTCGCTCGCTGGCTCGGCCGCGCGCGTGAGCCCGTCAAAGGCATCTACTTGTGCGGGCCGGTAGGCCGCGGCAAGACGTTCTTGATGGATCTGTTTTTCGAGAACCTGCCGTTCGCCGACAAGCGTCGCCAGCACTTCCATCGATTCATGCGCTCGACGCACGATGACCTCAAGAAATTTCGACGCCATAGCGATCCACTCGAGCACGTTGCGGATCTCGTCGCAAGCGAAGCGCGAATCATTTGCTTCGACGAGTTTGCGGTCGCGGACATCGCCGATGCGATGATCCTCGGAAACCTATTCGCCGCGTTGTTCGCGCGCAACGTTACGCTCGTTGCGACATCGAATGTGCAGCCGGGCGAGCTCTACAAAGATGGTCTGCAGAGGCAACGTTTCCTGCCGGCGATCCGGCTGATCGAAGCTCATACGCGGGTCGTTCGGCTCGACGGACCGTTGGACTTCAGGCTCCGCGTGCTCGAGCGAGCCGACGTGTTCCAGACTCCACTCGGACACTCGGCGGAACAGAAGCTAGCGGAGTACTTCGAGGCTATTGCGCCAAACGAAGGGACGAGCGGCTCGCCGATCGACGTGCTCGGCCGGGAGATCGAGTCGAAACGCGATGCCGACGGCGTTGTCTGGTTCCAGTTCGACGATATCTGCGACGGTCCGCGCAGCCAACAGGATTACATCGAGCTTTCGCGTTGCTATCACACGGTGCTGATCTCAAACGTTCCGCAATTCACGAAGCTAACGGAGAATCAAGCAAGGCGGTTCATCGCGCTCGTCGATGAATTTTACGATCGCCGCGTCAAGCTAATTCTGTCGGCTGCCGCTTCCGTCGCAGAGCTCTATGCGGGTAAGCGCTTGCGATTCGAGTTTCAGCGCACACAGAGCCGCCTCGAGGAGATGCAGAGCCATGATTATTTGGCGGCCGCGCATATCCCCTAGGTCAGCGACACATATTCCTGGTAATCTCGACCGAGGCGCCTGACGTTCGATGCCACGCACACTTTCAAAGCAAAGCCGCGACCAAATCACGGCGATCATTGCCAGCGCACGCCGCGGCCGCGATCCGGGCCCGTTGCCCGGCCAAAGAGCCGCGGTTCTGCGCGCCTATTGCGAGGACGTCTCCGAAAACGACCTCCTGTCAGCCGAGCCCGAATATCTCGCGACTGCAATCCTGAGCCACTTGAGCTGGGGCCGGCGCAGGACTCCCGGCCGCGCGAAGCTGCGTATCTTCAATCCCGACCCGAAGCGCGACGGCTGGAGCTCCGATCACACAATTATTCAGGCCGTCAACGACAATATGCCGTTCCTGATCGACTCGATGACGATGCGCTTGAACGAGCTCGGCCGCAGCGTCCATCGCATGATGCACCCATTGCTCAGTGCTAAGCGCACGCGCCGAGGGATGCTATCCGGCCTCGCAGCCCGCGGCGCGCGTCACTACGAGCGTTTCGAGTCCTATATTCAGATAGAGATCGGCAAAGAGCTCGATGAGTCGGATCTGGCTCGCATCGAAGCAGCGCTGACTTTGACACTGGCCGATGTGCGAGCGGCCGTGGACGATTGGCCACAGATGCTGTCCGTCTTGCGCGAAGCGGGCGAGCACGTGCGTCAGGCGCAGCGCCGATCGGAGCAGAGCGACGAGGCGGCGGCGCTGATCGATTGGTTGGCCGACGATCATTTCACGTTGCTCGGCTATCGACGCTATAGCCTCCGCAGAGGCAAGCGCAAAGACGCCCTCGTTCCAGTTGCAGGCACGGGACTCGGCATTTTGCGCGACGACGCCGAACGACCGGCGCATCGACTCGACCTCGTCGGCGGCGATCAGCGCGCGGCACGCGCGCGGCTGCCGCTATTGATTACAAAATCGCGTAATCGATCGACCGTGCACCGTTCGGCCTACATGGACCAAATCAGCGTGAAGTGCTTCGGCGAGCGCGGCAACCCGATCGGCGTCGACCGCTTCGTGGGTCTGTTCACATCGACGGTCTACAACGAGCGGCCGCTCGATATTCCGATGCTGCGTCTCAAGGTCGCAGCGGTCATGCGCGAATCCAGTGTCGACCCGAAAGGTCACCGCGGCAAAGCGCTGCAGCATATTCTCGATACGCTGCCACGCGACGACTTGTTTCAGATATCGATCTCCGATCTTGCCCGGATCAGTTTCGGAATCCTCGATCTCCAGGAACGGCGTCAAGTTCGTGTCTTCTGCCGTCGCGATGCACTGAGCCGGTTTTTCTCGTGTTTCGTGTACCTCCCGAGAGATCACTACACAGCCAAAGTACGCCGGCGCATCGAACAGATACTGCTCGAACGTTTCTCCGCCGAGCATATCGAATCGAAAGTCACTATCTCCGAGTCGATACTCGCGCGCGTCGAAGCGACGATACGGTGCGCTAGCAACATCGGGGAGATTCCGCCACTGCGAGCGCTCGAAGCCGAGATCAGCGAAGCCGTCACGAACTGGGACGAGAGACTCAGATCGACACTGCTCGAGCGATTCGAAGAGACACGAGCGCTAGAGCTCCTGCAGCGCTTCTCGGGCGCCTTCCCGGCGAGCTACCAAGATGAGATCGAGCCCGCTGCCGCCGTCAACGACATCGAGGCCATCGATGCGCTATTGGATCGCGAGGCGTCGAACGCAATGGCGCTTCTCGACGATCGCGAGTCGGACCGGCTCGTGTTTCGCATCCGCCGCCTCGATGAGCCTATTCCGCTGTTCACGGCGGCGCCGATTCTCGAGCGCATGGGCGTCGATGTGCACAGCGAGCGCGTCTATCAGCTCGAGCTGGAGCCATACACGGCCTTCGTCCAGGAGTTCGATCTTGCCGCGCCCGACTCGGATATCGTCAACGCCGAGTCTCTCGAGCGACGCTTCACTGCGTGCTTCGAGGCGTCGCTCGACGGCCGCTGCGAGATAGACCGATTCAACGCGTTCGTGTTGTGGTGCGGCGTCGAATGGCGCGACACCGTCGTGCTGCGCGCTTACGCAAAGCATCAGTTACAGGCGGGAACGCGATTTAGTCTAGAGTACATGCAGCAAGTCCTGGCACGCGACGCTGAGTTCACGCGCGCGCTCATCGACAAATTTCACGCGCATTTCGATCCCGACGTTTCTACGCAAGCTCGCAACTCGCGCCTCGAGAAGATCGATCGAACGATTACAGCCGCACTCGACCGCGCCTCGAGCTTGGACGAGGACAGGATCATGCGCGCGTTTCTCGGCATGGTGAATGCGACGCTGCGCACGAACTTCTATCAACTATCGAACGGCGAGCCAAAACCTTACCTCGCGGTGAAACTCGATCCGAGCGCGATCGCGGAGCTGCCGGAACCGCGACCGATGTTCGAGATATTCGTTTTCTCACCGCGGCTCGAGGGCGTGCATCTGCGCGGCGGCAGGATCGCACGAGGCGGACTGCGCTGGTCGGAGCGCCGCGAAGACTTTCGCACCGAGATCCTCGGGCTGATGAAGGCGCAGCAGGTCAAAAATACGATCATCGTTCCAAACGGCGCCAAGGGTGGGTTCGTCTGCAAGCGCCTGCCTTCGGGTGACCGCGACGCGATACAAGCCGAGGTCGTCGCGTGCTACGACATGTTCGTTAGCGGATTACTCGACGTGACCGACAATTTCTTGGACGACGGCGTCGTCGGCCCCGAGCGCGTCGTGCGCCGCGACGGCGACGATCCCTATCTCGTTGTCGCAGCTGACAAAGGCACGGCAACGTTCTCGGATCGTGCCAACGCGATTGCCGCCGACTACGGGTTTTGGCTCGGCGATGCGTTCGCATCTGGCGGCTCCGCCGGTTATGACCACAAAAAAATGGGCATCACGGCCCGCGGCGCATGGGAGTCGGTAAAGCGCCATTTTCGAGAGATTGGCATCGACCCAGCCTGCGACTCGTTCACGGCGATCGGCATCGGCGATATGAGCGGCGACGTCTTCGGCAACGGCTTGCTGCTATCGCCGCACGTCAAACTGCTCGCGGCCTTCAATCATCGTCACATTTTCATCGACCCCGATCCCGATCCGGCGGCGAGCTTCGCCGAGCGCAGACGCTTGTTCGAGCTCGCGACGTCGAGCTGGGAGGACTACTCACCGGCCGCCTTGTCCGAAGGTGGCAGCATCTATTCGCGGCAGTCGAAGTCGATCGAGATCCACCCGAACGCGCAGCAAATGCTCGGCGTCGAGCAAGCGAAGCTCACGCCGCCTGAGCTCATCAAGGCGATTTTGCGCGCCCCTGTCGAACTGCTGTGGAACGGCGGTGTCGGCACCTACGTCAAGGCGTCGACACAGAGCCATGCGGACGCCGGCGACCCGGCGAACGATGCCGTGCGTATCGATGCGACAGAGCTGCGCTGCAAGCTAGTGGCCGAGGGCGGTAACCTAGGGCTCACGCAACGCGCCCGAATCGAATTTGCGTTACGTGGCGGCCGCGTCAACGCGGATTTCATCGACAATGCCGGCGGCGTCGATTCATCCGACCGCGAGGTCAACATCAAGATCCTGCTCGCCCAGCTGATCCAAAACGAGGCCCTCCAGTCCTCGCAGCGCAACCGCCTTCTCAAGGGCATGACCGACGAGTTGATCGACCTAGTGCTCGAGAGCAACTACGCTCAAGCGCTGGCACTCAGCGTACTGAGCGCGCACAGCACCGAACGACTCGGCCAGCAGGCCGAGCTCATTCGGAACTTAGAGCGTCGTGGCCGGTTGAACCGCAAGCTCGAAGCGCTGCCGAGCGATGAGGAGCTCAACGAACGAGCCGGGACCGGCAATGGGCTGACACGACCGGAGCTAGCGGTAATTTTCAGCTACGCCAAGCTCGTGCTGACCGAGGACATCGTCGACTCGCGTCTGCCCGATGACGCGTACTTCGACAATGAGCTCACGAACTATTTTCCGCGTCGACTCCGAGAACGCTACGCCGATCAGATACCGCAACATCGCTTACACCGCGAAATCGTCGCGATGCGCATTGCCAATCAAATCGTCAACCGCATGGGCCCGGCATTCGCGTTTCGCACCAGCGAGGATACCGGCGTTGCGATCGACGACGTCGTACGCGCCTTTGTGATCGTGCGGGATGTCTTCTCGATTCGGGAAACCTGGACTGACATCGATGCAGCGGATCGCACAATCTCGACCGCTCTGCAGTACGAGCTAATGTTTCACGTGATGCGCAGGCTGCGTCACGGCGTTCACTGGCTGCTGACTCGACAGTCGCGACTCCGCGACGTCCGCCGCACGATCGATGCGATGAAGCCGGTCGCCGCAACGTTGCTCCAACGACTTCAGGAAGTCGACTCCGGCCGCGGCCGTCGTCAGCGCCGAGCGATGATCGACGAGCTCCAGCAGCTCGGCGTCGAGCGCTCGCTTGCGGCGCGTGTCGCGGGGCTCACAGCGACGACGGCGATTCTCGACATCATCAATCTCGTCGACGCGCACAGTGTCGATCTCACCGATACCGCGCGCATCTACTTCGACCTCGGCCAAAGCCTCCAAATCGACCGCATCGACCGCAAGATCGACGAGCTCGGTGTCAGCGATCGCTGGCAGACGGTCGCGCAAGATACGTTGCGCCACGATCTATCGCGACACCATCGCGAGCTGGCCGGCCGGATCCTTGCCCAACGCAAAACGAAGTCGCCGCGAGCCGCGCTGCTCGATTGGCTCGAGCGGCACGCCGCATCGATCGAGCGATTGAGCAGAATTCTGCAGGAAATCGATGCCCGCAGCGATGCCGACTTCGTGACGGTCTCCGTGGCAATCAAGGAGATCGGGCGGCTCGGTTAGCCGCTTCGCGCCCCGATTTTTTGCTCCGGCGCAGCTTTCTGCGCCGCCCACAATTGCGGTTGTCGCACGAATTCCGAACAATACGCACCATGAACGATACGACACAGGGCAACCGCCCGGGACGACTGGTCCTCCTCCGACACGGCCAAAGCGACTGGAACCTCAAGAATCTCTTCACCGGCTGGACCGATGTCGACTTGACCGAGCAAGGCGTACAGGAGGCAACCCTCGCCGGACGAACGCTCCAGGCGGAGGGCTTCGACTTCGATATCGCGTTCACATCTGTGCTGACGCGGGCAATTCGCACACTGTGGATCGTCCTCAGTGAGATGGATCGCATGTGGATTCCGGTGGAACGAAGCTGGCGGCTCAACGAACGCCACTACGGCGCGTTGCAAGGGCTCAACAAGGCCGAGACGGCCGCGCAATACGGCGATGCACAAGTGAAAATCTGGCGACGCAGCTATGACATTCCGCCGCCGCCGCTGGAGCCGACCGACGAGCGTCACCCGAGTCACGATCCCCGGTATCGAAAGCTGGATCCGACCGACCTGCCCGCTACCGAGTCGCTGAAAACCACGCTCGAGCGCGTCGCGCCGTACTGGGAGTCGCGCATCGCGCCGGAGCTCAGAGCCGGCAATGATGTGCTCGTCGCGGCGCACGGTAACAGCTTGCGAGCGCTCGCGAAGATGCTCGAAGGTATTTCCGAGCAAGAGATCGTCGAGTTCAACATTCCGACCGGTGTGCCGCGTGTCTACGAGCTCGATGCCGATCTTCGACCCACTCATGCCGCGTATCTCGGCGATGCCGACGCGATCGCGGCGGCGGCACAAGCCGTAGCGAATCAAGCCAAGCAGTCATGACGGGGCGTTGAAGCCGCTCTTCCAGTATCCCGCACTGAACGCGATCTCGCTGAATCACTGGCGAGCCGATCTGCGCGGCGGCATCGCTGCAGCCGCTGTCGCGTTGCCGCTCGGCCTCGCGTTCGGCGTCGTATCGAACGCGGGGCCCGTTGCGGGCATCTACTGCGCGATCTTCACAGGCCTGTTTGCGGCGCTGTTTGGCGGCACACCGACCCAGATCGCAGGCCCAACCGGACCGATGGCAATCGTCATGGCGAGCGTGTTCGCAAGCTTTGCCGACCAGCCCGGCGCAGCGATGGCCGTTGTCATGCTCGCCGGCCTGATGCAGATCGCGTTCGGCGCGCTGCGCCTCGGCCCCTACATCAGCCTGATCCCGGCGCCCGTGCTCGCAGGCTTCGCGTCCGGTGTCGGCTGCATCATCATCGTCATGCAGCTCAACCCGCTGCTCGGCCAACCCGGCGTCAGCGACACCGTCAGCGCCGCGGCCGCGTTTCCACAAAGCTTGAGCGACGGCAACCCGATGACCGTTCTCGTCGCGGCCGCGACGATGGCCGTCTGCTACATGACGCCCAAGCACATCCGCACAGTCGTGCCGGCCGAGCTGCTGGCGCTCGTGCTCGGCACGCTGATCGTCGCGTATCTCAATCTCGACTTGCCGCGCCTCGCGCGCCCGGAGTCGTTGTTGCCGAGTCCCGCCTGGCCGCCGCTAGCGGAGCTTCGCTGGGGTGACGTTTGGATCGCTTCCACGGTACTTGCATTAATCAGCTCGCTCGAGAGCCTACTGACTTCGATGGCGGCGGACACTGCCACGCAGCGATTCCACGATTCCAACAACGAGCTCATGGGACAGGGTATCGGGAACTTGTTCGCGGGACTGGTCGGCGTCATCCCCGGCGCGGGCGCGACGTCACGAACGATGGTCAATATCCGCGCGGGCGGGACGACACCGTTATCGGCCTTGATCCACTCAGGGCTGCTGCTCACAATGCTGCTCGTTGCCGGTGGACTGATTCAGCTCATTCCATCGGCAGTGCTCGCAGGCATCCTGCTCTATATCGGCATCGGCATCGTCGACTGGGGCTACATCCAACGCTTCAAATGGGCGCCGCGCAGCAGCGTCGTCATCATGATCGTCGTTTGGGTCATGGCAGTATTCGTCAGCGTCGTTGCGGCAGTCGCGGTCGGCGTGATCATGGCGAGTCTGCTGCTCGTCAAGCGCATGACCGATTTGCAACTCGAGTCGGTCCAACTCAGTTCCGACCCCGATCGCGCACCCGGACTCGATGCCGTCGAGCGCGAGGCCTTCGCACCGTGCTCCGACGACGTGCTGCTGATCCATCTCGGCGGCCCGATGACGTTCGGCGCCGCAAACGGCCTGACTCGGCGTCTCGCTGCAACACGCGACTACGAAGGCGTCATCCTCGACTTCAGCGACGTCCCGCATGTCGACGACAGCGCGGCACTCGCGCTCGGCAGCATCATCGATCGCGCGATCGACGCCGATGCATTCGTGATCTTGACCGGGCTGCGGCGTACCGTGGTCCGTTCGTTCATTCGTTACGGCATGACGAGCGCATTGCGGCGTTGCTTGCGGTTCAGGCGACGCCTCGATGCGTTGCGCTATGCTTGCAGCCAGCTCCAGAAAACCAAGGAATAACAACCATGCTATTCGATCTCGGGGACGACCGCGTCCAAACTGTCGGCGACGAATATTTCGTCGCACCGAATTCCGCCGTGATCGGCAACGTCATCCTTGGCCGGGACGTCAGCATTTGGTTCAACGTCGTGCTACGCGGCGACAACGATCGCATCGAGATCGGCGACCGCTGCAATATTCAGGACGGCTCCGTGTTCCACGTCGATGCCGGATCGCCAACGGTCCTCGGCGCCGGCGTCAACGTCGGACATTCGGCGACGGTTCACGGCTGCCGCGTCGGCGCGGGCTCACTGATCGGCATGGGCGCGACGATCCTGTCCGATGCCGTTATCGGCCGCCAGAGCATCGTCGGCGCACAAGCCCTGATTACCGAAGGCAAGGAATTCCCCGATCGGTCGCTGCTCATCGGTGCGCCAGCACGACGACTGCGCGATGTGACGGATGAAGAGGTCGTGCAGCTCGAATGGATTTGCGAGCACTACGTGGCCCGAGCGAAACGCTACAAGGCCGACCTCGTACCGCGGTCCGGCGGCGCGTAGCGTCGGCAGTCAGCGAGCCAGCCGTAAGCAGCCGACGACCGCGTCAGGCGCCGATTCGAAGCTCTTGATGTCGAAGCCATTTCTGATCGTGCAGCTACGGCCGGAAGACGTCGTCGCCGACAGCGAGCTACACTCAATCGTGCGTTATGGCGGGCTGGCAGACGACGAGGTCGTGCGTGCGCGCGCCGAGCGCGACGGCGTGCCGACGATCGAGCTCGATGATTATTCCGCGATCATCGTCGGCGGCAGCCCTTTCGACGTCAGCACGCCCGAGAGCGATAAGTCGTCACTGCAACGCAATCTCGAAGCGAGCTTCATGGCGCTATTTGAGCGGATCGTGGCCGCAGACTTTCCATTTCTCGGCGCGTGCTCCGGCAACGGGCTTTTGGGCCGATTTTGCGGAGCAAACATATCGTCTCGGTATGCCGAGCCCGTCGGCGGCGTCGATGTGCGTCTGACACCCGAGGGCTCGAACGATCCGCTGCTCTCTGGCATACCCGAAACGTTTCGCGCTTTGGTTGGCCACAAGGAGGCCTGCGACGACGTGCCACCGGGATCCGTGCTGCTCGCGACGTCCGATAGCTGCCCGGTGCAGATGTTTCGCCTCGGCACAAACGTCTACGCGACGCAGTTTCACCCGGAAGCGGACCCCGAGGAGTTTCGCGTCCGCATCGATGCGTACAAGCATCACGGCTATTTCGCGCCCGAAGCGGCCGCCGCGCTGAACGCATCGGTCGCGCACGAGCAAACGCCGCATGCCCATTTGTTGCTGCGGCGCTTTGTCGACCGATATCGAGACGGCAGCTAAGAAGATTCTGGCTATGCTCGGCGGCCCGCAAGCGTGGCGCAGGATCGGGCGACGCGTCAGTTACTTACCAGCCCGGCGGTCGCGCTCGCCCCAGATGCCCGACTCACCGTTGAAGTTCAGGAAACGTCGATTCGAGACGACGAGCCCGGCATAGTCTTCGGCCTCGACGCGCTCGACGCGCTCGCGGGCGATGCGCGGTACGGCACGCCAACCGCTGCCGACGCCGTAGGCGATGATGCGCTGATTCGTCACGACGACGATCACGGCATCGCCTACGCGCGATCGATCGAGGCGCTCCTGCGCTTTGAATTGAAACTCATGGAACGTGCTCGCGCGTATATTCGATGCAATGAGGCCGTACGATTCGATGATTAGATCGACCTGCTTGGGCACGCGGTCGTCGAGCTGTGCGAGAGCAGGCGATGCCGCTAGCCCCGAGAGAAGCGCCAAAGCCGCAAGGCACCGCGACCGATTCCGCACAGTCTCCAAGAATCGCTCCTACTGACTCGTCCGCTGAGCTTAACACGCGAACCTATGTCCCAATGCGGCCAAGCCGTGCTAGGCTCGACGGGTATCGGGGCAGGCCCCATTGTCAGCTGAGGTGCGTGTGCTCATTCGCCGCCTAGCCATCGCTGCATTAGCGTCGTTCACAGTCGGTTGCGCAACCGAGGTTACGTACCAACCGGAATACCTCGTCGATCCGATACCGAGCTATCTAGCCGAGACGCAAATCCTGATCCTCATGGACAACGCGGATTTAGAGTACGTCTACGAGGGCACAGCCGACTCGTTCATTGGTCAGAACGTCACGCTCAGAATGCCAATCGGCGCAATCACGCGTGAGATCGCAGCCAGCGTCTTTCAATCGCATTTCAACTACGGCGTCGTCTTTGCGCCTAGCCCTCCGCCGGACGTGCGTTACGTCGTTGCGATTGCGCCCGAGATCAGAGACTTCTCGTACCGCTACGATCAATACGTCGACCAGAACATCGTCGAGATGCGGCCGCTCGATGCCGGCGGACTCGAGGCGATACCCGCAACGGTCATCACACCGAGCATCCAATTCGAGCTGGCGCTGCGCGCGTTCGACCCGGCCGGAGACGTCGTGCTCGAGCGCGTGTACGACTCCGGTCTCGTATCCGGACAAAGCTACTACGTGACGTCACGGCCGCACGAACGCATCAACGCAACATTTCATTCGACGCTGCAGGACATGATGCTGACAGTTGCCGACGATTTGCAGCCGATACTGCGCAGCATGCCGAACGTCATCGGCAGCGAGTAGCGGCCGCAGCGCGTGTCGACACGCCTAGCGCGCAATCGGGTCCCGCCGCGCGCGCCGATCCGAAAAAGAGCAGCACAACAACAAACGAGATGTCCGAGGAACCCACGATGTGCCCGAACCGATTTCCGATGAATGTAGCTCAACGAGCACTGACCGCGCTGCTCGCAACACTTGCAGTTGTCGCCTGCGAGAGCCAGGCGCCTGAAGCGCCCGCAACGAGCGCTGCACGACCGCAGCCGACATCGATCAAAGTCGTCACGTCGGGGGGGTTCTCGGCAGCGCTCGACATCCTTGCGCCCATATACGAGCAGGCAACGGGCGTAGAAATCGAAATCTCGCACGGCTCGTCGATGGGCGTCAGCGCGACGTCGATGCCCGTGCGGCTCGCCGACGGCGAGCCGGCCGACTTGCTGATCTTCAACGATCAGGCATTCGAAACTCTGCGAGAGGCGGGTTACTTGCGAGCCGAGACGCGCGTCGATCTCGGCGACTCGGTCGTCGGCATGTCGGTCAGATCCGGCGCGCCGAAACCCGACATCAGCACGATGGATGCGTTCATCGCCGCGCTGCAAGCGGCGGAGTCGATCGGCTATTCGGCGAGCGTCAGCGGCACGTATCTATCGACAGTCGTCTTTCCGGAACTCGATATTTGGGAGGAACTCGAGCCGAAAATTCATCGCATCGTCACTGAGCGCGTCGCGAGCGCGGTCGCGCGCGGCGACGTCGAGATCGGTTTTCAAGCCGTCAGCGAGATTCTGTCGATCGACGGTGCGGATTTCGTCGACACGATCCCTGAGGAGATCCAACAACGATCGACGTTCCTGGCCGTGCTGCCGGAGCGCGCCGAGAACGTTGCCGGCGCCGAGGCGTTGCTCGCATTCCTTTCGTCGCCGGCAGCCGCCGGCATCGTCGAGGCTACGGGCCTGCAGCCGCTTGTCAGGGGCTCGGCCGCAACGCTGAGCGATCGGCGCGTGCACGTGATCACGTCGGGCGGCTTCACGGCTGCGTTCGATACGCTCGGGCCACTCTATCAGCAGGCGACGGGCGTCGAGGTCGTCACGGAGTACGGCTCGTCGATGGGCGGTGGGCCGCAGTCGATCCCGGTCAGGCTAGCCCGCGGCGAGCGCTTCGACATGCTGATCCTGAACCGCCCGCCGCTCGACGGGTTCACCGACGACGGTCTCGTGCGCGCGGAAACGCGCGTCGATCTCGGCCGCTCGCTGATCGGCATGGCCGTGCGCAGCGGAACGCCGCATCCCGACATCTCGACGCGGGACGCGCTGATCGAGACACTGCTCGCGGCAGACTCGGTCGCATACTCGGCAAGCGTCAGCGGCACGCGCCTGTCGACCGAGGTATTCCCTAGCCTCGGCGTCTGGGATCAGATTGAGCCCAAAACCGTGCGCGTCGTCGGCGAGCGTGTGGCTACGGCCGTCGTGCGCGGCGACGCGGATATCGGCTTTCAGCAGGTCAGCGCGATCCTGCCGGTGGAAGGCGCCGATCTCGTCGGCTTAATCCCGGATGAGCTTCAGGAGACCGCGTTTTTCTCAGCCGGCATCATGACGAATGCTGCCAACGACGACGAGGCCGAGCGCTTGCTCGCGTTTCTGTCATCCGAAGCCGCAGCACCGGTCATCGACGCGACAGGGCTGCGAGCCGTTGCGGCCTCATGGAGCCCGTAGGCTCTTGTTTGCGCAAGTGCCCGCGGTTGCGAGCCGCCTATTGAATCTGCTTCGTTTCGCCGCTCGGTAGCGTAATCGTCAATAGCCGCATTAGGGGACGGCCGTCGCGCGTCGGATTGCCGACGGCTTCGATCCGATCGCCCGGCAACAGAACGTCGGGCGTCAAACCTGCGCGGATCAGCTGACCGGGCGACGTCGTCTCGAGCTCCCATTGCTGCACGGCGCCACTATCATCGGTGGCGTCGATGCGTATGTACGCATGCGGCGCGATGAACTGGAACTCGGTCACGACACCAGCGACCTCGATCTCCCGCGACGGATCGAACAACGCGACGAACGAATGGTGCGCCGTGGCACTCGCTGCGTAGAGCGTGATCGTCGCAATGCTCGCAGTTAGGCGGGTGGGTATCGTCATCCTGTTTAGAACCGGCTGTCCTCGGGATCGCAGATCGACTCGAAAATCATGCCGTCGGGGTCGAGCTCCCACGTGTACTGTCGGCGCCACGTTGCCTCGAACGTTTGCGGCGCAGTGATATGGACGTCGCCTTCGAGTCCCGCACCGTCATCGATGAGCCGATAACGCTCGACGACGGACAGGTCACCGTACTGCAAGATGCCGCGGCCGACGAGTATGCCGGGTGCGTAGTTCGTCGTCTCGATGACGAGCTCGTCGCCTTCGAAACGACCGACCGAGAACCCCATCAGCGACGGCGGCCAATACTCAGGCATCGTGCGGCCGCCCATGTAAACCCGCCGAATCATGCCGAACGTTTCATACAGAAACAGGATCAACGCATCAGTCTGCACGATCTGCATCGGATAGATGATCGGCCCCGAGCGCGGAAATCCGGGCGGCACGCAGCGGATCACCGGGTCGCTCAACGGATCGAAATTGTCTAGATCGGCCTGTGCGCGTGCCGTCAGCGCCGGCATCGGCTCGCCGCCGCCGCTGCGCGGTGACGTCGCGAGCCAAACGCCCGTGAGATCCGGTGGCTCCTGCGCCGTGGCGGCGAACGCAAAGCCCAGCAGCATTAACTGGAAGGCACAACGCGCCATTGCGACCACACGGCACACGGCGCGACCAAATCGGATTGGCGCGCCGGGGTGTCTGCATGCACTCATGGCACGATTCTAACTGACGCATACGTGAAATCGGCAGCAGCGGAAACACCGACTGATCCGCTAAAGTAGCGAGATAACGCCCAAGCTGCCGGACTTGCGCAGGAAGTCCCACCGCCATACGGACCGCAAGGAGCGCGCGACAGCCAAGGAAGACCTGCGCGCCGCTGCCGCCGACGCGGTCGAGGAACTCGCCGAGCCCCCTTCCGATAGCGAGGAGCGGCGACGCCGCCGCAAATAACGCACGACGCCTGCGAACGTGCCGGGCGCCGCACTGCCCGACAACCACGCCGAGTGACCGGCAATCAGTCTGTTACGGACTGCTCCCAGATCCGGATCAACCCTTCTTGATTGGCGGATGCGACGAGCTTGCCGTCGGCCGTGAAGAACTGCCCGAACGCGAGGCCCCGCGACCCCGACGCGTTGGGGCTCGTCATCGCGTACAGCAACCACTCGTCGATTCGAAACGGACGGTGAAACCACATCGCATGATCGAGGCTCGCCATCTGCACGTTGCCGTGCTCCCAATGGATGCCGTGCGGCAGCGTCGCCGTGCCGAGCAGCTGATAGTCGGACGCATACGCCAACAGGTTGCGGTGCAGATCGGGATTGTCGGGCAGCCTATCGACCGTCTTGAGCCACAGATAGCGCTCGGGCACGCGCGGCGCCGGCGCGAGCAAGTCCACGCCTTTGACCGGGCGCATCTCGAACGGCCGCTCGCGCGTCAAAAAACGCCGCACGCCCTCGGGAATCGTCCCCGCACGCTCGCCGGTCAGTTCGCGTAAATCCTTGAGACCCTCGGGGCCTGGCACGTCGGGCATCGTGTCTTGATGCTCGAGCCCGTCCTCGGGCACCTGGAACGACGCAGCGAGATTGAAGATCGGCCGACCATGCTGTATCGCGACAACACGGCGACTACTGAAGCTACGGCCGTCGCGGGCACGGTCGACTTCGTAAACGATCGGTGCGCCAACGTCGCCTGCGCGCAGAAAATAGGCATGCAGCGAATGCGCCTGGCGTCCGTCAACCGTATAGCTCGCTGCGGACAGCGCCTGTCCTAGGACCTGGCCGCCGAACACACGCTTGCTGCCGATATCGCGGCTCTCGCCACGAAAGATGTTGTCCTCGATGCGCTCGAGCTCGAGCAGCGTCAGTAGATCAGCGAGCAACGCCTGCATGCGTCGCCGTCAACTGCGGTTGAGGCGCGCTAACAGGCTCGACGTATCCCAGCGCTTGCCGCCCATACCGACGACGTCGGCATAGAACTGATCGACGAGGGCCGCGACCGGCAGCTCGGCCCCGTTGCGCCGCGCCTCGTCGAGACAGATGCGCAGATCCTTGCGCATCCATTCGACCGCGAAGCCGAAGTCGAATTCGTCCTCGATCATCGTGCCCCAGCGATTCTCCATCTGCCACGACTGCGCGGCACCTTTCGAGATGACCTCGATAACCGTCGCGATGTCGAGCCCGGCGCGCTGCCCGAAGTTGATCGCTTCGGCCAGGCCTTGGACGACGCCGGCGATTGCGATTTGATTGCACATCTTCGTCAGCTGACCGCTTCCGGACGGGCCGATGAGCCGCTGAGTCTTCGCATAGCAATCGATCATCGGCTCGGCGCGCGCGAAGCCGTCCTCGGTGCCGCCGACCATCACCGTCAGCACGCCATTCTCGGCGCCGGCCTGACCACCCGATATCGGCGCATCGAGACAGACGATGCCGCGCGCGTCACCGGCCGCGGCGATTTCGCGCGCGAGTCCGGCTGACGCCGTCGTATGGTCGACGAACAGGCTGCCGGACGACATTGCATCCAGCACGCCGCCGTCGGCGAGCACGACCGCGCGAACGTCGGGATCGTCGCCGAGGCACGTAAACACAGCCGCAGCATCTTCGACGGCCTCTGCAGGAGTCGCGGCACAGCGGCCTTGATATTGCTTCGCCCAGCGCTCGGCTTTCTCGGCCGTGCGGTTGTATACCGTGACGCGATAGCCGCCTTGACTGAGCCAGCCGGCCATCGGATACCCCATGACACCCAAACCGAGAAAAGCGACGTTTTGCACTGGGATCGTCCTGCGCGGAGAAAAACCGCTCGAAAAATGACGGCGCTACCTTAGCACCGCGGCCAGCCCGTCAGCAAAAGCCCGGGCGGGCGGTGAGAGCGATTCGGCGAGACACCAGAAATACGCGAGCAATCGTTGCAGGCGGATGACCTGACCGAAGTGCGTCGCGTCGAATGGCGGTCCGCTAGACTGATAATACGCAGTTAACAGGCGCGCGCGCGCGCCGCAATCGAAGTCGTTGAAGGCCGCGAGACTAGCGAGGTCCAGGACCGGATCGCCCCGGACAGCAAACTCGAAATCGATGAGCCACACAGCGCCGTCATCGATCACGTTGCTCGCAACCAAGTCGTTGTGACACGGCGCGCTAGGCTCATGCAGGTCGACGAACGTCTGCGCGAGCGCGAGCAGATCGTCCCGCCAAGCCAGTTGCTCGTCGGACAAAGCGCAGCGATCCGTTGCACGCGCTGCGTAATGCTCGGCCACATCGACGAACTTAAGCGGTTCGAGCGTGATATCGAGTGCGTGCAGTCGCCGCAACCGATCGCATAAGCGATCGATATTTTCCGTCTTACGGGCATCGTGTGGCGACCACGGCCGTGCCGACGGACGAAACCGCGTTGCGACGATGCCGTACTCGGCAGGAAGCGCAATCGGCATTGGCGCAATGCCGGCAGCTGCCGCAGCTTCGAGAATCGCGAGCTCGGACGCAACGCTCTGACGAGCGCCGTGCTGGCCCGGCAGCCGCACGGCGGCGTCGATGTCGCCGGCGACGACGCGAAAGCTACGCCCGAGCAGGCCACCGCTGAGCGGCTCGATGCGGTCGATGCCCGAGCCGAACGCCGCCTCTAGCTGCTTGTATCGAGCCTCGTTCATACACCCGACGCACGCCAGTCGATCCACCAGCGGCGCCAGCCAATGACAATCAATACGAGATACACGACGAACAGCAGCGCCGTCAGCGTGAGCCCTCGCTCTAGGTAGACATAAACCGATACGCTGTCGATGACAAACCAATACAACCAGTTCTCGAGCACCTTGAGCGCAACCATATACGTCGTGACGATTGCCGCAACGGTCGTGAATGAATCGACATACGGAAATGCCGCGTCGGTGCGACTCATCAAATACCCAAACGAAAGGCTCGCCGTTAAGATCAACGTGAGCGCATTCGCGTGCTGCCGCAGCGACCAGATCGTGATGCGCAGGCCGCTAGCGTCCGTGCCGCCACGCGTCCATTGCCAATAGCCGTAGGCGGCCATCGCCGCATAGAAAATCTGTAGCGCCGACTCCATATAGAGCTGCGCCGTATAGAACACAGTCAGGTAGATCAACGAGCTCACGAAAGCGGCGAGCCAGCACAGCACGTTCTGGCGTATCGCAAGAATCAGATACGCGACCGCGAGCGCAACCGCGCACGCTTCGGCTATCGAAACGTTTTGCAGCTCCGTCAGAACTTCGGCCACTAACCGAGATCCGGAGGATCCGCGATCGGCAGGTCGGCGTTCAAGAATTTTGCGACCAAGACCTGCGAGCCACCGGCCGCAAACGACTGGTGCAGTGCATCATTGACGCAGGCAACGACGACATCCAGCTCGCCACGAAGTTGCGTGCTCATTTGATTGACGACGAGCTCGACGTCGCGACCGGCAACCAACGACTCGATGAACGTCACGATCTTCGGAATCGGATCGTCGCTGAGCGGATATAAGCTGAGCTCGGCCGTGATGCGCATCGGTTACCTCAAAACTTAAACGTCGTCGTCAGCCCGGCTTGGCGAGGATCGCCCGCCCGCGTGAACAGCTGCGGCAGGAACAAAGGATCGTTCGGGTCGTTCGCGAAGAAAAAGCCACGCACCGCATACGTCTCATCGAAGATATTTCGAACCCAGATCGACCACTCCCAATCTTCGAGCTCGTAGCCGACGCGCAGATGGACGAGCTCGTACGCCTCGGAGCGCTCATTGTGACTGTCATCGAAGAAGAACGCATCGCGGCCTTGAATATCCGCGCGCGCGTAAAATCCGCTAGTCGCACGATACGTTGCGCCGATCGAAAATTGATAGCTCGGCGCATGCGCTTGCTCGCGCCCGGCCAATGCGACCGTCTGCGAGTTGAACTGATCGTAGTTCGTGCGCAGTAGGCCGACACTGCCGTCGAGCGTCCAGAGCCGACCCAGTTGCCAAACGCCCTCGGCCTCGACGCCGTAGTTGTAACCCTGCGCGGCGTTGTCGGTGAAAAACACAAAGCTCAACGGATCGGCAGGATCGAGCTGTAGCGACGTGCTGACCTGCTGATCACGGCGCTCGGAGTAGAACACGCCCAGCGAGCCGCTGAGCCGACCCGCCAGCCATGCGCCCTTGACGCCGGTCTCTACGCTCCACAGCGACTCCATGTCAAACTCGCGGCGCTCGCTAGGAATGCTCGGGCCGATGTTGAAGCCGCCGGCTTTGTACCCACGCACGAGCGAGCCATACCACGTGAGCCCGTCGCGCAGCTCCCGCGTCAACGACAGATGACCGCCGGTCATCGTCTCCGTCGGCGCGAACGCAACCGCATCGGAGTCGGCATAGTCTGCATCCCGGCGCTCGATGCGCAGCCCATAGGACAGCGTAAAGCCGGAATCGAGCTCCGTATCGAATTGACCGAACACGGCGATGTTGTCGGCCCCGAAACGCGACGACAGGTCACGAAAAACATCACCGTTGAAAAGCTCGAGCACGCCGTTACTTTCCTCGAGCGACAGCCAGTAGAGCCCAGCCAACCAGCTCGTCGACCCGGAGAAAAGCTCCGCGCCGGGCCGTGACAGCAATCGCAGCTCTTGCGACCACGTACGTCGCTTGCGGTCGGTCGCCGACGTGAAGTCGTACGGCACTCCCCAGAATGCGTCGTTGCCCCAATCGCCATCGAAGCTGACGACAATGTCCGAATCGGCGTACGTCGTCACGCTAACCAGATCCGCGATCGACCCGCCGGTCCATTGCGTGCGCAGCGCAATCGCGTCGGAGCGCTGCGAATCCCGACCCGGATCGTCGGTGCGCGTCACGAAGCCGTTGTCATTGGCCCACGCGTCGTAACCATTAGCGAGATCGACGTGCATTGCCGTCAGATCGAACGCTAGTGACTCGCCGACCGGCCAGCTGAGCCGCGCGCGCGTCGTCAACTCGTCACGGCCGTTCGTATCGCTGCGTCCGGAGAACGCGTTGTCGCGGAAGCCGTCGCTCTCGAGGTTCTGCACGACGACGCGATAGCGCGCATCGCTGTCACCCAGTGGTCCGCCGAACGCGACGCCGCCGCCGACGAGATTGTCCGAGCCGATATCGATCTTGGCGCGCATCTCGAACTCGTCGCTCGGCGCACGCGTCGTGACGTTGACGAGACCGGCAAGCGCATTGGCGCCGTAGCGCGTTCCCTGCGGACCGCGCAGCACCTCGATCTGCTCGACGTCGAACAGCGTCGCGACCATGCCGATGCCGCTGAAATCGATGCCGTCGACGATGAAGCCGACCGACGGATTCGGCGCTCCCTGGTATTGCTCGCGCTCACCGATGCCGCGGACCTGCAAGAACCGCGGTCGCGAGGTCTCGCCGGACCAGTTGAGGTTAGGCACACGCAGCAACACGTCCTCGAAATGCTGCACGCCCGTGTCCTCCAGCGTCGCCGCGTCGAGCACCGTGACGCTCGTCGCAAGGGCTGCGGCTGCCTGCTGGCGGAAATCCGCGGTGACGACGATCTCCTCGAGCGTCGGTGCCTGGGCGAACGCATGAGCTGCCAAGCAACTCGCGAGCCCGGGTACGATGAATCTCACGGCGAATCTCCTCTTCGCGACGAGATCCGGTGTTGCTAGCGATGGGGGATGTCGGCCGTTCCCGTCCCTTCGCCGGTACTAACCGGATCAGGTTCAAAGGGTTAGCCGATACGTGCCGGCCTCTCAGGTCCTCGCGGACCACCCCTCGGTCAGATTGTCGAACGCGCCTAGCCTATCACTAAACGCGGATAATTCGGGGTCGAACCGCGATTTATCTACTCTCGTAGTCGCGGCATCAGCTCCGCGAGGTTGCACGGCCGCGTTCGGTAGTCCAGCTGCTTTTCGATCAAACGGTCCCACGCCGTCTTGCACGCATTGGTCGAGCCGGGCACGCAAAAGACGTAGGTGCCGTTGGCAACGCCGGCCAGGCAACGGGACTGCAGGCTCGACGTGGCGATATCCTCGAACGAAATTGCGCGAAATAGCTCACCGAATCCCTCGATGACTTTATCGAGCAACACGGCCACCGCCTCAGGCGTCCCGTCGCGACCGGTGATACCCGTGCCGCCCGTCGTTATGACGACGTCGATGCCTGCATCAGCGATCCACGCCGAGACCGTCGCACGAATTGCATAGACGTCGTCCTTGACGATCGTGCGCGCCGCGAGCGCATGTCCTGAGCTTTCGACCCGCTCGGCGAGCGACGCCCCGGACGTGTCGTCCGCCTCGGTTCTGGTATCCGAAACGGTCAACACGGCGACGTTCAATGGAATCAGATCGCGCTCGTTGCTCTCGGCCATGGCCCGGTACGATGTCAGGAATACCGAACGCGCGCAACACAGTACCGGTACGACGCCGCGACGGCAGCACGGCGCTGCCTGTCGCCATCGCAGCGCATATGCGATCATAGCTGCCGTTGCGCCGTTATTCTCGAACTACCCCAGACCCATCGTGAACGAAGCTAACGGATCGAATTCGTCAGCTGCGCCGGATTCTGCGCCAGCGTCGCATTCGGCGTTAAGCCCGCTGAAGGTTCGCGTCTTTCGCACGATCTGGCTTGCAAATCTCGTCTCTAACGTCGGCACATGGATGCAGGACGTCGGCGCCGGTTGGCTGATGACGACGTTGGCGCCGGACCCGTTCATGGTCTCGCTCGTGCAAGTCTCAGTCGTTCTGCCGGGTTTCTTCTTGACTCTACCGGCCGGTGTTCTCGCTGACATCGTCGATCGACGGCTGTTCATCCTGACCGCACTCGGCTGGATGGCACTGATCGCAAGCATCGTCACGCTGTTGACGTTCACGGGCACGATCACGCCGTGGTCGTTGATCGCACTGACGCTAGCGCTCGGCATGGGCTCATCGATGATGATGCCTGCATTCACATCGATGATCCCCGATCTCGTGCCGCAAAAGGATCTCGTCGGTGCCGTGACGCTGAACAGCATCTCGCAGAACCTCACGCGCGCCGTCGGCCCGGCGATCGCTGGCGGATTGATCGCGCTCGCAGGACCCGCGCCGGTATTTATGCTCAACGCGCTGAGCTTCGTCGGCATCTTCGTCGTCATGTGGCGCTATCGCAGCCTGCAACCGCGCAGCACGCTGCCATCGGAACGGTTCTTCGGCGCTCTTCGTGTCGGACTCGGCTTTCTGCGCCAATCACCGGCGCTGCAGGCCGTGATCGTTCGCGCGCTGGCGTTCTTCTTCATGATGAGCGGATTGTTCGCATTCGTGCCGCTAATCGTTCGCGCCGAGGTGCAAGCCGGCCCGCAAGCTTACGGGCTGCTCGTGACCTGCATGGGAGCCGGCGCTGTGCTCGTGGGCTTCACGCTACCGCGCCTAAGAGGCCGCTTTTCGAGCGATGCGATCGTTGCAGCCGGCACCGCGGTCGGCGCTGTGACACTGCTCGGACTCGCGAGTCTACGCACCGTTCCGCAGCTCGCCGCCGTCATGTTCTTCGGCGGCGGCGCATGGATCAGCGTCGTCTCTAGCCTACAAGTCGCCGCCCAACTATCGCTGCCGGCCTGGGTTCGGGCGCGCGGCATGGCGCTCTACATCGCGACGTTCATGGGCAGCATGGCCATCGGCAGTGCGACTTGGGGCCGCGTCGCCTCGGCAACGAGCACGACGACGGCGCTCGAAATTGCCGTCGCCGTCGGGGTCGTCGCAGGTCTATTCGCGACGCGCTGGCGCCTCGGGATTCACGCGCGCGCCGACCACACGCTTGCGGAAGTGCACCACGAGGCCATCGCCATCGATCAGCCTAAGGCACACGAAGGTCCCGTGATGATCAATATCGAGTACATCATCGACCCGGGCGAGGCGCGTGAGTTCGAAGCCGCGATGCGCGACGTGCGGCGCATGCGGCTGCGCAATGGCGCCGTCGCATGGGGTCTCTTCCAGGACATTCATGCGGCCGATCGATACATCGAGTACTTCATCGACGCGACGTGGCTGGAGCACCTACGCCAGCGCGAGCGCGTCACGGTCGAGGAAGCGGAGTTCAATCGCGTCGCGCGTGCATTTCACCGCGGCAGCGCAGCGCCGCGCGTCGAGCACTTTCTCGCCCGCAGCGCACCGAAACGCCGCCGCGCGTGGCGGCAACCGCCAAAAGACAAATGACGCCATGCGCATCTAGCGCATGATCGACTCGCGTATAGTCGTTCAATGAGCGGGACTAGAACCAAGCTCTGGACGATCGTGCTCGCAGCCGGAGGCTCGTCGCGTCTGGGCCGGCCGAAGCAGTTCATCCGATGGCGTGGCCGCACGTTGCTCGCTCGCACCCTCACGATCGCAGAGCAAGTCACTCCGGGCCGCATCATCGTCGTCGTCGGCGCGAGCCGAGCACGCTCGCGTGCGGTCGTGCGCCGCTTCGCGCCGCATGCCCTCGTCGTAGCGAACTCACAATGGCGCGACGGCATGTCGGGCTCGCTCGAGCGCGGCCTCGCCATACTACCCGCGAGCGCGCGCGCTGCGTTGCTGCTAACCGTCGACCAGCCGTTAATCACTGCGAGGCATCTGGATCGATTAATCGCCATGTGGTCGCGCCGACCCAATTTCGCTGCGGCCGCGAGCTACGCCAGTCGCATTGGCGTGCCGGCAATATTGACGAGACGGATCTGGCGAGCGACACGGCATGGATCGGGCGATGTCGGCGCAAGAAACATACTCCGTCGCAATGCCGACCGTGTTACGAAGGTCGAATTGCCCGCGGCCGCGATCGACGTCGATACACCGTCGGATCTTGCGCGGATTGCGAACTGAAGACTAGGAAATCGACGTTGACGCCGACTTGCCGTCGGCTTCTTCCGCGCTGCCCGTCACGCAGTTGATCCAGCCGGACTGGCCATCGACGTAATGCTCTTTCTTCCAGATCGGCAAGCGTGCTTTGAGCTCGTCGATGATGTAGCGGCAGGCTTCGAACGCCTCGCCGCGGTGCGAGCTCGTCACGCCGACCCAGACCGCACAATCGCCGATCTCGAGGAGACCCGTGCGGTGCTCGGCCGCGGCTGAATGCAGAGAGAAGCGCGCAGCGGCCTCCTCCAAGATCGTCTGGCCTTCCTTGGCGGCCAATACCTCGTGCGCCTCGTACTCGAGCGCCTTAACGGACTCACCTTCGTTGTGATTGCGCACCCAGCCCTCGAAGCAGACGCATGCACCGGCAGCAGCCGCGCTGAGCGGCGCCTTCAACTGCTCCGGGTCGAGCGGCGTCGCGGATATTCTGAAGCTCATCCGCCCGCCACCGGAGGAAAGAACAACACGGTGTCACCGTTTGCGAGCGGCGAATCCCAGCTTGCAAACTCGTCGTTGATTGCGACCTTGCACGTCGCCTCGGTGTCGGCGAACCCATGCACGGCTGCGATCTCGGCGAATAGCGCACCGGCTGTCGACGCCGACGTCTTCACGGTCTCGCTCGACCGTCCAGCCTTGTCGCGAAAGGCCGCGAAGTAGCGTGCAGTGACGTCGATCATTCGGCGGAGAAATCTCGCTTACCGCCAGCCTTCGCGACGAGCTTCGTCTCGGCAATGCGAATTCCATGCGATAGGGCTTTACACATGTCGTAGACCGTCAACGCCGCGACCGTCGCACCGGTCAGCGCCTCCATCTCGACGCCGGTCTTGTGCGTCGCGCGGACCGTGCACTCGATGACAACCTCGTTCTCATCGCCCCAATCCACAGTGATCTTGCAGTTCTCTAGCGGAATCGGGTGGCAAAACGGGATCAAGTCGTGCGTGCGCTTCGCTGCCATGACACCGGCGATGATTGCCGTCTCGAACACGGGGCCCTTTTTGGTCGTGAGCTCCGTGCCGGCAATCTGATCGGTCAATACTTCGGCCGGAAACACGACCGACGTTCGTGCCGTCGCCGTTCGCGTGGTGACGGCCTTGTCGCCGACGTCGACCATCGTAGGCCGGTTAGCCGAGTCCACATGCGTCAGCATCAGCCGCCCATCCGGTACATCTCGACCTTCGAGCTGCGTGCGCGTTTCGTCGCTTTGCCGCGCAACTCGCTGTAGCGGTCGCCGCGATGACGCCAAACGTTCTGCAACAGCCCGACGATGTCCGCATCGCTCGCGCCGCTGCGCAACACGTCGCGCAGCGGCGTGCCGTTCGTCGCGAACAAGCACGTGTAAATCGTGCCGTCGGCTGATAGCCGTCCGCGATGGCAATCGCCGCAGAACGGCTCGCTGACCGACGAGATGAAGCCGATCTCACCCTGGCCATCCTTGAACGCGTAACGCTGCGCGACTTCTCCGCGGTAGTTGCGCTGCAACGGCTCGACTGGCCAGCGCGCAGAGATCAGCTCGACGAGCTCCTTGGACGTCACGACCTCCTCGAGACGCCAACCGTTGAGCGTGCCGACATCCATGTACTCGATGAACCGCACGATCGCGCCAGTACCGCGGAAGTGCTCGAGCAAGTCCAATACCGTGTGATCGTTCTTGCCTTTCTGGACGACGACGTTGACCTTGATCGGCGCGAGCCCGGCATCGCGTGCAGCGTCGATGCCAGTCAGCACACTCGCGAGCTCCCCGCGCTGCCCGCTCATCGCGCTGAACACGCTCTCATCCATGCTGTCGAGGCTGATCGTGATGCGCTCGAGGCCGGCGGCTTTGAGCTGCGCGGCGCGCTCCTCGAGCAGCGTGCC
Source organism: Rhodospirillaceae bacterium (assembly GCA_024640685.1). GTDB lineage: Bacteria > Pseudomonadota > Gammaproteobacteria > Steroidobacterales > Rariloculaceae > JAHEEM01. The sequence continues at coordinate 28,752 of JAHEEN010000001.1, read as the reverse complement.
GTTCGTCGTCAGCGCGATATCCTCGATTCCGGGAATCGAGCTCAACCCGTCGACGATCTCGACGATGTCCTTGCGCAGCAGCGGCTCGCCGCCGGTGATGCGCAGCTTCGTCACGCCGAGCTGCGTGAACAGCCCTGCAACGCGTTTGATCTCGCCGGGCGTCAGCCAATGCTTACGCGGCAGCCACTCGTAATTTTCGCCGTAAATGTCCGCGGGCATGCAGTACGGGCAGCGGTAGTTGCAGCGGTCGATGACCGAGATCCTGAGATCGCGCAGCACGCGGCCCAAGGTATCGCGTACCTCGCCTGTCGCCTGCCATTGCTTGATTTTTTCGCTCATCGCTGCTCGGTCTTGCCGCCGTCTAGACGACCCGGACCCGCCGAGTCACCTCGTCATATGAGCCTTAGTCTACCGCAATGCCGAATGATTCCGACCAAACTACAGGGACGGTGGCAGTGCTAGCGACCGCGACTGACGAGGCACGGCTCCCGGCGTCTAGGCTTATAGGGCCGATCCAGGACTGTCGCGCGCACGGACGCGCGCGCCGGAGCCTCCAGGGAAGGATTTACGGCGTTCCTGGACCGGCCCTGTCGGCCTAGACGCGTTCCGTAGGGCACAATCGTTCCAACGCCCCTCCCGGGAATTGGCCGTCAGCGAATGTCGTCGGCCAGATACCCGCCCGGGAAGCTGTCGCGCGAGTAGACTACTTGCCAGAGCTGGTTGCCGCCGGCACGAAAGCCGCCGGCGCTCGCGAGCAGGTAATAGCGCCACATCCGAAAGAACCGCTCGCCGTAACGCGGTGCTAGCTCGGGCCACGCGCGCTCGAAGTTCGCATACCAACTCATCAGCGTGCGGTCGTAATCCTGCGGAAAGTTGTGCCAGTCTTCCATATTGAGCTGGCCTTCGGCGGAGCGGGCGATCTGCCTAGCCGACGGCAGCATGCCGTTCGGGAAGATGTACTTCGTGATCCACGGATCGGTTCGCGCCTGCGAGTATCGCCCGCCGATCGTATGCAGCAGAAACAGCCCGTCGGGCGCAAGGCAGCGCCGAACGACTTCCATGTAGGTCGAATAGTTCTTGTAGCCGACGTGCTCGAACATGCCGATCGAGTAGATGCGGTCGAATTGCTCGTCGAGCACACGATAGTCCTGTAAACGAATCTCGACGGGCAAGCCGGCATTGAGCTCGATGGCGGCGTCGCGCTGATCCTCGGAGATCGTCACGCCGACACCGGAGATGCCGTAGCGCTCGGCGAAATAGTTGAGCGCGCCGCCCCAACCGCAACCGATATCGAGCACGCGCATCCCGGGCTCGAGTCCGAGCTTGCGAGCAATCAAGTCGAGCTTGTGCTCCTGGGCCTCGGCAAGCGAGGTCGCGCGTCGCCAATACGCGCAGCTGTAAATCATCCGCGGGTCGAGCATCGCGGTGTAGAGGTCGCGCCCGAGGTCGTAATGCTCCTTGCCGACCTGATACGCGCGCGCCTGACGTTGAAGATTCATCAAGCGCGCCTGCAACGAGAACAACAGATACTTGATCGGTCGGATATCGCGATGAAAGTCGGCGCGAAACGCACGGCAAATCATCTCGTCGAGCTGCTCGCACGTCCACCAGCCATCCATGTAGCCTTCACCGACACCGAGCATGCCCTCGGCGACGACGCGGGCGAAGATGTCTTCGTTCAAGACCTGGACATCCCACGGCCGGTCGCCGTTCAGGCGGATGTCACCCGCACCGAGCATCTTCTCGACTTGGCGCCGGTAGCGGTCAGAGGCCATGCGTTCGTTCTTATCTTCGAGTATCGGTCGCGCGATGCGCGGCGCAGTGTAGCAGAGCCGCGTCGAAAGCGATCAATCGATCAAGCTAATGCGCCCGCTGTCGCGAGCGCTTGCCGCTCGACCTTCGCCCAGGAATCGCGCAGCGTGACCGTCCGCGTCAGCACGCCGTGACCGGCCGACAACGGTGTCTCGACGACAAAGTAGCCCTGACGCTCGAACTGAAAGCGCTCGCCTTCGTCAGCGTCAGCGAGGCTCGGCTCGAGCATTGCGTCCGACAGTATTTCCAGTGACTCGGGATTCAGCAAGTCCTCGATGTCACCTTCGGCACGGTCGGGATCCGGCACCTTGAACAGACGATCATACAAACGCACCTCGGCAGGCACGGCGTGCCGCGCCGACACCCAGTGAATGGTGCCTTTGACTTTCCGGCCACTCTGATCGGAGCCGCTGCGCGTTGCCGGATCGTGACTACATCGCAACTCGACGACGCGGCCGTCCGCATCCTTGATCACGCGTTCGCACTTGATGATGTAGCCGTATCGCAGACGCACCTCGCCACCGGGCACGAGGCGAAAAAATTTCTTCGGTGCGTCCTCACGAAAGTCATCGTGCTCGATGTAGAGCTCACGGCAAAACGGCACGGTACGCGAGCCGAGCTCGGGCCGATTCGGATGGTTCGCCGCCTCCATGAGCTCCTCGTCATCCTCCGAATAACTTTCGATGACGATCTTCAGCGGGCGCAGCACTGCGAAACGCCGGGCTGCATTCTCGTTGAGGTCCTCGCGAACGCTGCTCTCGAGCGCGCCGAGCTCGACGACTTGATAGTTCTTGCTGATGCCGACACGACTGATGAAGTCGCGAACGGCCTCGGGCGTATAACCGCGTCGTCGCATGCCGGACAACGTCGGCATTCGCGGGTCGTCCCAGCCGCTGACGCGCCCCTCGTCGACGAGCCGCTTGAGCTTGCGCTTGCTCATGACGGTGTACATCAAGTTCAGGCGTGAGAACTCGATCTGCTGCGGCTCGTACGGCACCGGCAATTGCCGGATCAGCCAGTCGTACAACGGTCGATGGTCCTCGAACTCGAGGCTGCATAGCGAGTGTGTGGTCCCCTCGAGCGCGTCCGACAACGTGTGCGCGAAGTCGTACATCGGATAAATGCACCACTCTCCGCCGGTACGCTGATGCTCGACCTTGCGTACTCGATAGAGCGTAGGATCGCGCAGGTTAATGTTCGGCGCTGCCATGTCGATCTTCGCTCGCAGCACGTACTGGCCTTCGTCGAACTCCCCGGCTCGCATGCGCTCGAACAGACCGAGATTCTCGTCGATCGATCGATTGCGATCGGGGCTGTCGCGTCCCGGCTCGGTCAACGTGCCACGAAAGTCACGAATCTCCTCGGCGCTCAAGCTATCGACATAGGCCTTGCCTTGCCTGATCAGCTCGACGGCAAGCTCGTAAAGTTTAGGAAAATAATCCGATGCATGGCGAAGCTCGGCCCACTCGAATCCGAGCCAGCGCACGTCCGTCTTGATTGCTTCGACGAACTCGACATCTTCTTTCTCCGGATTCGTATCGTCGAAGCGCAAGAAACACCGCCCATCGAACTCGCTTGCGATCTCGAACGAAATACAGATCGCCTTCGCATGCCCAATGTGCAAGTAACCGTTCGGCTCCGGTGGAAATCGTGTCTGCACACGGCCGTCGTTCTTTCCCGCCGCAACATCCGCGGCAACGATTTGCCGAATAAAGTCCGGCCCTTTTTCGCGATCGGTGTCCATGTGCGTCATTGTCGTTGAATCGAACGGTCTGGCACAATCCGATGCCAGCCTTCTTCCCGCCGAGCAGGATTTCGGCCATGCAACGACGAACCTTCCTCTACGGTGGCGTGGGCGCGTTGGCCGCGTGCACCCAATCGACGGATCAAACCGCACCGACGGCGACAGATGAGCGCCATCGATGGCGCATGGTGACGTCGTGGCCGCCGAATTTCCCAGGCCACGGCGTGTCGGCGAATCGTCTGGCCGAACGTATCCAGACGCTGTCCGGTGGCCGCATCGAGATTCAGATTTTCGCAGCCGGAGAGCTCGTACCGGCGTTCGAAGTCCTCGATGCAGTCTCGCGCGGCACGATCGAGCTGGGCCACAGCGCTCCGATCTACTGGCGCGGCAAGCTGCCGGCCGCGCAGGTATTCGGCAGCATTCCATTCGGTATGCAGTCGGACGAGTTCAACGCATGGATGTACCACGGCGGCGGCGTGGAGTTGTATCGCGAAGCCTATGCCGCTCAGAACGTCGTGCCGTTCATCGCTGCACAGACCGGGCCGCAGATGGGCGGCTGGTTCAATCGCGAGATTGCAAGCGTCGACGATCTCGTCGGCCTCAAGATGCGAATCCCGGGGATCGGCGGCGAGGTCATGCAGCGCGCGGGAGCCCTGCCGGTCAATCTGCCGGCAACGGAGGTATTCACGGCACTACAGACTGGCGCGATCGACGCAACAGAGTGGGTCGGGCCTTACAACGATCTCGCATTCGGCCTCCATCAGGCGGCGCGTTATTACTACTACCCGGGCTGGCAGGAGCCGTCGGGCGTGTTGGAGCTGCTAGTCTCGGCAGACGCGTGGGCAACACTGTCACCGGAGCTCCAAGCGATCATCGAGACCGCCTGCATGGCCGAGGCCGATTACGTGTTCGCAGAGTTCAACGCCCGCAACAACCAGGGATTGAGCACATTGGTCAACGAGCACGGCGTCGAGCTCAGGCGGTTTCCCGACGACGTACTCGGCGCTCTCAGGCGCTACAGCAGCGAGGTCATGGACGAGATCGCGGCAGCGGATGAGGCTATCGGCCGGGTCTATGCGGCCTATCGGGACTTCGCCGACAATATCGCGCCGTGGATGGCCGTTTCGCGGCGCGCGCACATCGAGTTGAGAGATCTGGTCTGAAACCGGACGGCTAGGGGCCCAACTCGCAACGTGCCCCCCGGATGCGATCGGCGCTATTGGTCCTGATCTGCGCCCGTCGACGTCTCGTTTCTGTAGTCGAGCCGATAGACGAAGCTGCGGCACGCAGGCCGCGCGCCGCCGTCGCGATCGGGGTCCCAGGGTTTGTAACGCGAGCGCATCAACGCATCGAGGCTCGTCGCGCGAAAAATGTCATCGGTCAGCTCGACGAACTCCGGCTCGTAGACCTCGCCCGACGGCTCGACGATGAAGCACAACACGACGCGGCCTTCACGCGCTTCGCGCACGGCCTGAATCGGGAACGTCGGGGTCGCCATGATTTCCGGAATCAAACGTCGTGTGTCACGTTCGTCGGTCGAATCGGCCCTGCCCAAGATATCGATCCCCGACCCGGTCTCTTCGCCGGCCTTCGAGCACCACCAGCCGCCGAGCAGATTGTACGTGCGCCATTCCCCACTCAACGTCTCCCGCGCCAAATCGACCTCGAACCAGCGGCTGCTGCGCGAGTCAATGAACCGCAGCTGGTCCTCGACGATTTGCCAGTCGGAAATACGCAGCCACGCCGGGTTACCTTGCGTGCTCCAGCGCGCCATATGCGTCGAGCTATCTGGCGCAAAACGCAGCAATACACGCTCGTCATCGACCGACGGATTACCGTAGAGCACACAGCGCCACGTGCCGAGCGGATCGATCGGCGCAGAGCCCGCGCTTCGTTGGGCGAAAACGGCCTGCGGCGCTGAGAGGAGAATCGATAACGCGCCGACAGCGAACCGTATTCGCGGCTGCCGGGCTATTGATGATCCTCCATGATCACACGCGGCTGCAGGCCCTGCTCGTTGATCATGCCGCGGATCTGCAATACCTGACGCGCTTTGGGATTGATCGCTGCGGCCGAATCCAGATCGATCGTCGCCTCTGCGAACAAGCCTTTGAGGAAGTACGCGTAGGAGCGATTACTGTACGCGCGCCAGTTGTTCGAGCTCAGGCGTAACGATTGATCGCAGAAGTCGATGGCTCGATCGGGCTCGCCCTTCGCGGCCCATGCGGCGCACAAATTCGAGAACGCAGATGCGCGATCCTGCAGGCTCGGATGGTATCGCCGCAGGCCGAGCTCGGTCAGGCGAATGCCTTCGTCGTACTGGCCGACCCTGATCGCAAACGATCCCGCCGACAGGAACTCGTTTCCCGAGCCGATGATCGTGCGGTTGTCGGTCGATTGCGCCGCGGCTAAACCGGGCACCAGCAGCCATGCGAGACCGATGAAAAGTAGCCGGTTCATGTTTCTCTCCAAGCCGGTCGAGTATAGCACTCGAGCACGGGCGCGAACGTGCAGACCGAGGCCAGGCAGCGTCGCCGCATCGTCGACAGTTCCCCCGCTGCTCCGTCCGTGCAGTCAGACTGCTGCTAGAAACGACAAGTTCCCCTGTGGCACCATCGAGCCGGCAGACTTCGCCCTACCGAGATACGACCACGTGACCGACGTCGCCGATGCCGAAGCCCTGATACTCGATCGAATTAGCCGCCTACCAAGCGAGACGATTCCTCTCGACTCCGCGACGGGTCGAGTACTGCGACAATCGGTCTATGCCGAGCGCGACCAGCCACCGTTCGATCGCGTCACAATGGACGGCATTGCGATCGCGCACTGCGATTGGCAAGCCGGCATGCGTGACTTCGACCCGATCGGCGTGCAGGCAGCAGGCTCTCCGGCGCTCGAAGTCACCGCAAGCGGCCAGTGCGTAGAGATCATGACTGGCGCAATGCTGCCGCACGGCGCCGATACGATTATCCCGGTCGAGCGCATCTGGCGCGAAGACGGCATCGTCCACGTCGAGGTCACACTCGACGTTGCTGCGCGGCAGTTCGTCCATCCACAGGGCTCGGACCGGCCGCGCGGCAGCACACTGCTTGCGCCGGGCATGCGGCTCGGCCCACCGGAGATCGCGATTCTCGCCGCGGCGGGTCTCGCCGAGGCCGAGGTTTCCAAGGCTCCTCGCGTCGCCGTGATCTCGACCGGCGACGAGCTCGTCGAGCCCGGCGAGCCTGTCGCACCCCATCAAATCCGTTCGAGCAACGACCGTGCAATCGCCGCCGCCCTGTCCCGACACTGCAGCGCGGTCGTGACGCGGGCATTACTCAAGGACGAGCGAGCACAGCTGCTCACGCGAATTCGTGAGCTCCACGACGACAACGATGTCCTCATACTGAGTGGCGGCGTGTCGATGGGCCAGTTCGACCTCGTCCCAGGCGTGCTCGAGGAACTCGGCGTCGAGCTCGTGTTCCACAAGATCGAGCAGCGTCCCGGGCGGCCGATGTGGTTCGGGATCTCCGCCAATGAAAAACCAGTGTTTGCGCTGCCGGGCAATCCGGTATCGACACTCGTGTGCTTGTATCGATACGTGCTCCCGGCACTGAATCGGGCGCTAGGTCTGCCTCCGGACGAGCCGGAGTGGGTCAGGCTCGCCGAGGCGGTCGATTTCGCGCCCGACTTGACGTACTTCTTACCCGTTACCGTCAGTGCGGCGTCCGATGACGATATGCTCGCGTGGCCGCGACCGACGAATACGTCCGGTGACTTCGTGTCGCTTGCCAACACGACTGGCTTCGTCGAACTGCCACGTGGCAGCGATCGTTATCCACGGCAACTGGCTGCACGTCTTTATCGCTGGTGAGTATCTGAGCCGCCTGAGGTCTGCGGAAAGCGGCTGCACACCTTAATTAATAGGCACTGAATGCCCTTTCTGGCGCATACCGCTGGATCGCCACAGTAGACCGGTAGACTCGAGCCGGCAGGCGACGTAGCATCGAGTGGCATTCGACCGCACCGATAACGAAAAAACGACGTAGGCACGCGCCTGCGCGAGGGGGTGACCGATGATCGCGAAATCGATTTCCAATGCCAAAACAACGACTGCGCTCGTCGGAGCCTTGCTCGTCAGCGCGCTAGCCAGCGCGAGCCAAGCGCAGACGCTGAGCCAGTCCAACCTGTCCGCGGCACAAGCGCGCCAGATCATCGATGCGATCATCGACGAGTGCAGCGTGTCGGACACGCTCGTCACAGTCACGATCGCGGTCGTCGATCGCGCGGGCCAACCCATCATGCAGGTTCGCGCCGACACGGCCTCGCCGCACAACTGGGAGCTCGCATTTCGCAAGGCCTACACGGCACGCACGTTCCGTCGCTCGACGATCGATACGCGTGACCGCACAGCCTACGATCAAGAGCTGTCGGGACAACGCTCGTTGACGAACATCGTCGGCCTCGGTGGCGGCGTGCCGATCATGAAGGGTGAGGAGCCGATCGGCGCCGTCGGTGTCTCGGGTGCCAGCGGCGGCCAGCCGGCCGACCATGCCTGCGCCTTAGCGGGCATCGCGGCAATTGCGGCCGACCTTCAATAACGGTTCGCAGCGCTTCAAGAAAGCGGCGCCACGACATCTTCATCGAGAATGAGGGCATTCGCATGACCTGCTCGCTGACGAAAACGTTATTGGGCCGCGCTTTCGCTCCGGCGGTTCTCGCGCTACTGAGCCTCGTCACAGGCGATTCGCTCGTGGCGCAAGATGTGCCGCCTACGCAGGCGTTCGCCGAGGAGCCGGACGCGATCCGCACTGGCATGGGCGTCTACCGCTTACGTTGCGCTGATTGCCATGGAACCGACGCCCGCGGCGTGCGTGGGCCGGACCTAACGCAGCTCTGGGCGGCCGGACGAACCGACGAAGGCATCTTCCGGACGATCACCGAGGGAATTCCAGGCACGAACATGCGCGCGATCGACCGCGTGCGAACGCGGGACTCGGAGGTCTGGCAGGTCATCGCATACTTGAAATCGATTTCGACACCGACGCTGACTCAGACGCATGGCGATCCCGGGCGCGGCCGCGAGATCTTCGAGACCACGTGCTCGGTCTGCCACCAAGTCAACGCGAACGGCGGCCGCCTCGGGCCCGATCTTTCGCGTATCGGCATCGCGCGATCCGTCGACGCACTGAGGCAACGCATTCGCGGCGACTACGGCAAGATGGTCGATCCGGCCTATGCGCCAACGACGTTGACCGATGCCGATGGCGCGCGCGTGCAAGGCGTTGCCAGGAACCAGGACCTGTTCTCGATTCAAGTCATCGATGCTGCCGGTCGAATCCAGGGCTTCGATAAGACGACGTTGCAATCCCTCGACGTCTCGATCGACTCGATGATGCCGACGTTCACGCCCGAGATGCTCAGCGACGCCGCACTCGAGGACGTTGTCAGCTATCTCGTGACGCTGCGTGGCCACGACGCAGCCGTGGAATGAGGAACTCAAACATGGACACGCTATCGATTCGGGCCTTGTGCTGCCTCACTGCGCTGCTGTTGGGCACGGCCGCCCTCGCGCAGCAACGCTCACTCGTGACCGAGAACGACATTCGCTCGGGCCTACCGGCGGATGGCTCGCGCTGGCTTACTTTCGGCGGCAGCTATGACAACCAACGCCACAGCCCGCTGACGCAAATCACGCCCGACAACGTCGATCAGCTCGTTGCGCAATGGACGTTTCAGACCGGACTCATCGAGAAGTTCGAGACGACGCCGATTTACCACGACAACGTTCTGTACGTGACCGGACCGCTCAACTTCGCCTGGGCCATCGACGCGCGCAGCGGACGGACGTTCTGGGAATACCGCCGCGAGCTGCCCGAGAACCTGACGGCCTGCTGTGGTCTCGTGAACCGCGGCTTCGCGATGCTCGGCGATCGGTTGTTCATGGTCACTCTCGACGCACACGTGCTCGCACTCGACAGCGCCACTGGGCGAGTCGTCTGGGACGCGACGATGGAGGACTACAGCATCGGCTACGCGGCAACGATCGCGCCGATTATCGCCAACGGCAAGGTCATTGTTGGCGTCGCCGGCGGTGAGTACGGCATCCGCGGCTTCATCGACGCCTACGACGCACAGAGCGGTGAGCGCGCGTGGCGATTCTATACGGTGCCGGGGCCTGAGGATCCCGGCAACGATACCTGGGCCGGCGAGTCGTGGCGGACCGGCGGTGCGAGCGTCTGGGTTACGGGCGCATTCGACCCGGATCTGAACCTGCTCTATTACGGCATCGGCAATCCGGGGCCGGACTATCACAGCGAAAGCCGGCTCGGCGATAATCTCTACAGCGATTCGATCGTCGCGCTCGATGCCGATACCGGCGAGCTCGCGTGGCACTATCAGTTCACGCCCCACGACCTGCACGACTGGGACGCGACCGAGGTGCCGATCCTCGGCGATATCGAGATCCAGGGCCGGATGCGCGAAGTCGTGATGTTCGCGAACCGCAACGGCTTTTACTACACGCTAGACCGCGCGACCGGCGAGCTGCTCGTCGCAACCCCGTTCGTGCGCACGACCTGGGCAACCGAGGTCGGTGTTGACGGCCGGCCTATTCTGCTACCGGGCCATACGCCGACCGAGGACGGTGAGGTTACGTGCCCGGATCTACGCGGCGGCACGAACTTCTGGCCGCCGACGTTCGATCCGGCGACGGGCGTATTCTTCGTCAACGCACGCGAAGGCTGCATGACCTATTACGCCTGGGAGCAAGAGTACCTTGCCGGGGAGCGTTACACAGGTGGCGCCGGCGAGTACATTCGCGACGACCCGGACATGCCGCATTACGGTGCGCTGCGCGCGCTCGATCCGCGTACCGGCGAGCGGCTCTGGGAGTACCGCTATCCGACACCGTCGGGTGCGGGGCTGCTGACGACGGCGAGCGGCGTGATCTTCACCGGCGACGAGCAGGGTAATCTGATCGCGCTCGACTCGCGGACCGGCGAGTCGAAATGGAGCTACCAAATGGGCGCGGCACTCTGGGGCACGTCGCCGATCACGTACATGCTAGACGGCCGCCAGTTCGTGCTCGTGCCGGCCGGCACGACGTTAACGGCCTGGGCGCTGCCAGAGCAGTAACCGCTCGACCCAACGCGTAAAGCCGGGACAGTCGTGCGGCTGCGCACGGCGCCCTGCGGTTTCTATTGTCTGTAGGATCATATTGCCGGAGCGAAATCGGTAGACTGAGCCTACGAGCAGAAGCCGAGCGGAACTGCGTGTCGTTTTTCGCCGAGCTCAGACGACGCAATGTCTTCCGCGTAGCCGCGAGTTACGTCGTCGTCGCATGGCTCTTGCTGCAGGTCGCCTCGACCGTGCAGGATTCGCTCGGCCTGACGCAGCGGCGAGCGATCAGTCGCAAGTCGGCGCCGGATAGTCCGGCGGCTCGCCGAAAATCATGCCCGAGTAATAGAGTTCCTCGCACGTGTCGGTGCGCGTGAGCCGCGAGCGCTCACTCAAGTTGATGTATGGTGCGCCGCTCTTGAGCACGCGCCCCGACATCGTGACTCGGTCTCCGGGCTTCAGCGTCTCACGCGTCCAGCCGATTCTCGCAAGGCCGTTGGCATTGGAGATTTCCGCCTGCCAGCGCACGGTCTGGCCTGTCGCCTCGTCAACGACGTCGAAGATCAACAGCGAGTGCGGATTGATCAGCTGCAATGCAACGACGGTGCCCGATATCGTCGTGATCGTCTCTTCATAGCGGCCGGCGTCGCCGTGGTGCGCTGCAGCGGTCAGTGCAATTGCACCCGTGAACAGCATGACAGTAATCGTGGCTCTTCTAGCTGTCATATTTCGAGTCCTCGCCAACCTATCTCGTTGAGCCATTATTCTGCATGACTCGCTATCGGGCGACAACGCACGGGGCGCGCCGGATTGTGATCGCCGTCGTGGACCGGAATCCCGCAATCGGTGAGCCTTTGGGCTCAGTGCCAACGCTGGAGAATCCCCATGCGCAAGTGCCATTCGGGGCGCCCGATGTTCGCCCTGATCGCCGCTCAGCTCGCTTTGCTCGTATCCCTCGCACCGGGCCGCGCAGCAGCCGTCGATCCCGCGTGGAGCATCAATTTCGAGGGCGCGATCGTCTGGCAACAGGTCACGACGCTCGGCGATCTGATCGTAGCGACGACCGGAGGGCTGCATGCGGTCGATGCCCAGTCCGGCCTGCCGCGTTGGTCGTTGCCCGAGCTCGGCAACCTGCGCCAAGGCTCGTTCGAGGAGCTCGTCGGCTCGCCGCTGATGCTCGTCGACGACGGTCAAGTCGACTCGCGCACGGTTATCGTTAACATGCTGAACGGCAGGATTGTGTTCGACTCGCAGGCCGAGAACCTGACGCAGATCGCAGCTCGTTACATCCTGCCGCGCAACGGCAGCCTGCTCGTAGCAGGCTTCGAGGTCGGCAACCCGTCGGCGACATTGTTCCTCTACGATATCGACGACGGCAGCCGTTTGTGGAAGAGCGATGCGCTGACGAGCGGCATGGGCGGATTCATGCAAGTGCTGATGGCCGCTGCGATCGTCATGGCCGATGTCAGCCCAGTTCAGAGCCCTCCGTTCGAGCTCGACGACGGCACATTCGTTCTCGGCGCGATGGGCAATCTCTATCGTTTCAGTCACGACAGCGGCGAGCCGCTGTGGAAAACTCAGTTCGCCGGCGGCCGCTTCGAGCTGACCCATACCGAGCAGCGGCCCGACGTCATCTACGCCGGCTCGGAAGAAACGGACGACAAGTTCGTGACGACTCAGTATCAAGGCTTTCGGATTACCGACGGCTCGACGGTGTGGCGGCGCCCGGTTCGCTTCAGCAAACCGATGAACTCGCTGATCGTGCCGTTAGCCAGCGGCATGATCATTAGCGAGGGTGATAGCGGCAAGGGACGCCTCAAGCTGCTCGACTACGATACCGGCGAGTCGCTGTGGGGCCGCCGCGGACGCGGTATCGAGATCAAAGGCCAGGTGCTCGACTATGCGTTCACGGAGGTTGGATTACTGTTGACGACCGGCTACGACAGTATCTGGACGAACCGCGATACCGAGTACCTCGTGTACGTGCTCGACACCGAGGCCGGCGCAATGCGCTTCGAGGACCCGCTCGAGGTCCGCGGCCAGATACTCAGCACCGACCTGACGGAGCACGGGCTGCTGTACGTCACGACACACGAGATCAACGTCTTCGATCCCGCAACCGGCACACTGCGTAACGGGCCTGCGCTGCGCAGCCGCGAGCCACTCGCGTGGGGCTGGCAAGGCAATCGCGTATATGGATTCAATCCTAGCGACGGTCTCGTGCACATGCTCGATTCGGCTACGGGCCAGATCGCGCCAGTCACGACCGAGCCGTTCGAGTTCGACGACAAGGATGGCGCGCGGGCTCTGGACTTCATCGACGACCGAATCGTCGTCATGGGTCGCCAGACGATTGCCGGATTCGCGGCCGATGGCTCGCTGAGCTTCTCGACACACTACCCTGCACCGCGTAATCCCGCATGGCTGCAAGGTCTCGCATGGGCCGCCGGCATTCGTGCCGGGATGGCCTCCGCCGCAGCCGGACTCTACAGCGCTGCCGCCGCATCGGCCGCGGCCGACAGCGGCGAAGGCACGATCGAGCGCGAGCTCGCCACCGGCCTTTCACAGGGCTTCGGTGAACTGCAGCAAGGCTATCAGGGACTTGCGGGTGACTACATCGAGTTCGCGCGGCGCCGCTACCAAGCCTCGGCGCAGAGCCGCGACTTCGTGTTCATGATGACGCGCGATGACGATCGCAACATCACGCTCGCACAGGTCAGCAAGCGCAACGGCCAGATCCTGAACGCGATCGACTTAGGCGGAAACAAAGAACCGAACTATCAAGTCGACGACATCGAGAACCAGATCTTCTACCAGATCGGTAACTCGATGATCGTCAGCTACCAATTCGACACGGCATCGACGGCCGTCGCGCAAGCCGCTCCCTGAGCGCTTGCGCGGCGCGCGCCTGCCCCCGCAGCCGAGTCTCTACCTTCGCTTGAATTTCGTTCCCCTCCATGGGAACGTCTACCGTACTGTGCACCGCATCCTCACGCGCGCACGCGAACGGCAGACGAAGGCACCATAATGAGCATTAATCCGGCCCTAAGTGCGATTTTGTTGATTATTGGCGTTGCGCAGAACGTCACTGCGCAGAACCTCGTGATTCGAAATGCACACGCGTTGGACGGCAACGGCGGCACGATCGAGAGCGGCACGATCGTCGTGCGCAACGGCCGCATTTCTGCATATGACGAGGACGCGACGACGGCGGATTTCCCGGTACTCGACGCGCTGGGGATGACGGTCGTCCCAGCTTTTACCGATGCGCACCGCGCGGTAATTGCCGGCGATGAGAATCAATGGATGACCGCAGCCGCTGCATACATGCGCGCGTACCTCGAAGCTGGATTCACGACGCTCGTAACGACGGATGAGTCCCTAGACGACATCCTGGCGCTGCGGGACCGGCTCGAATCCCGCGAGATCGAGGGACCACGCCTATTGGTCACCGGACCGGTGGCATTGACGCGCGACGACGGCGAGCCCGTGGCAGAGGCTGTGATTCGAGAGACCGTCAGGAACCTCGCACTGGAGGGGCTCGACGGCGTTGCTACAACCGTCAGCGCAACAACTAGCGGTCTCGAGCGTACGGCGATGTCAATCGCGAGAGACGAGGCCAACGAGCAGGGTCTACTGACGATCGCCCACATTGCATCCATCGAAGATGCCGCTGCCGCCGTCGAGGGTGGCTCCGGATACTTGACCAGCACGCCGCGCACTGGGCGTCTGGACGCAGCAACCGCTCGGGCGATCGTCGCGGCAGGCCAAGACAATGCCGAATACGGCCTCGTCGTGACGTCGACGCTAGGTGCGATCTCCGGCGACTCCCCGGCACCGGCCAATGCGCGATTGCTTTGGGATGCTGGCGTGATCTACGGCCTCGGCACGAACACCGCTTTGCCGCCGCGGGACGCCCTACGACATGAGCTGGCAGCGCTCGAGGGTCAATTCTCGAATGCGGAGATTCTTTCGATCCTGACGAAAAATTCGGCGCTCGCCGCACGGCGGGACGACGCGCTCGGAACGCTCGATAGGGGCAAGTTCGCGGATATCCTGATTCTCGGCGGCGACCCACGGGTCGACCTCGAGCATCTGCTCGACATTCGGGTCGTCATCAAGACGGGTCGAATTGTCGTCGACAACCGCTGACGGACGCATACATCTTGCGTGATACCATCGATGGCACGAGACGATCGGGGAGTTGTGAGATGAAGCACCGAAGCGTAACTGTCCTATGCGTCTGCCAGCTCTTGCTCGTCGGTGGTGTCGGGGCGCACCACTCGATCGATGCCGATTTCACGCCGGGGTCCGCGGTGACGATCAACGTGGTCGTCACAGACTTTCGGTTCATAAACCCACACCCGTACGTCAAAGCCGCTGAGCGCGGATCCGCAGGCAATGCCACGGAGTGGATGCTAATGCTCGACGATCGGTGGGAAATGGTCGAGGCTGGCTTCACGCGCTCGACGTTCCAACCGGGCGACGAGCTGATCGTCACCGGTCGACCGTCTCGGCGCGAGCCGAATACGCTTTACGTGCGAATTATGGAGCGGCCCTCCGACGGATTCGTCTACCAAGAAGACGATGGCGAGGACTACGACGACGACTGACTAGGCCGCGCTGCCGGTCGCCTGCAGCGCACCCGTCGCTGTTCCTGT
>JAHEEN010000001.1:7203-13337 GCA_024640685.1 Rhodospirillaceae bacterium | reverse complement strand
CAGGATTGAGCCAAATCGCGGATTTTTCCGGCCATCCCGACTAAGATGCACGCCGGTTCGCTCGCTGAGCGGCTGCCCGGCGGGACATTCGGGCTGGCGCATCGAACCATAGGGATCAGACCGACTCCAAACGGAGAGCACTCGGTCCAATGACAACCCCGAATCGGCGAGCGCCAGCGCATACAGAGCAAAGAGTAACGAGTCGTTGGGGAATTTCGATCGCTTATTTAGCGCGTATTGCTCGGGCAGCACCTGGAAGCAGATCGCGCTGCTCGGGCTCATCTGCGCCGCATCGAAGGCGGCCGCCCAGGACGGATTTCTGCAGGGCGCCGACCGTAAGACGGTTCGAATCACGCGCACGGACACGGCGCCCGTCATCGACGGCCGGCTCGACGAGGCTGTCTGGTCGACGGCCGAGCCAATAGACGATCTACATCAGGTCAATCCAGTCGAATACAACCAGCCGACGGTCGCGACGAACATCTACCTGCTGTACACGAGCGACGCCCTGTATGTCGGCGCCCGGCTCCTCGACGCCGAGGCCGAAGACGTCTCGGCGCGCGTCCTCCGGCAAGGCGAGCGCTTCATCTCCGACGATTTCTTCGGCGTCATTCTCGATCCGTTCAACGACCGGCGTAACGGCTATCAGTTTAGAGTCAATGCCAACAGCGTCCGCGAAGAACAGCTCTTCCAGAATTCGACTCAACAGAACCGTAACTGGGAAGGCATCTGGCGCGCTGCCGCGTCGCGAACCGATGACGGCTGGATCGCGGAGATGGAAATCCCATTCAAGACGCTGTCGTTCGATCCGAACGGCGATACGTGGGGCATCAACTTCAATCGCTGGGTGCCACGCAAGAACGAGTGGATTGGCTGGGTATCACGCAATCGATCGATGAATCCAAGCATTGCGGGAGCAATCACCGGGCTTGAAGGCATGGAGCAAGGCGTCGGTCTCGACGTCGTGCCATCGATCAGCGTGCGGGGCCAACGGACCTACGGCCCGACCTCCGAGGACTCCGATACCGAGCCTTCGCTCGACGTTTTCTACAAGCTCACGCCCGGCCTCAATGCGTCGCTGACATTTAACACTGACTTCTCAGCGACCGAGGTCGACGATCGTCAGGTCAATCTGTCGCGCTTCAACCTATTCTTTCCGGAGAAGCGAGAGTTCTTTCTTCGCGACGCGGATATCTTCGAATTCGGCCGGCTCGGCTCGATCTCGAATTTCGGCTCCGGTCCGACGTTCTCGCAACCGTCGTTGGAGAACGGCCGGCCGTTCTTCTCCCGCACACTGGGCTTGGGCGATGACGGTCTCCCGGTGAACCTGAATTACGGCGGCAAGCTCAGCGGGCGCGTCGGACGCTGGAACGTCGGTACGCTGGCGATCCAACAGGATGAGATTGGCGACGTCGAAGCTACCGATATCTTTGTGGGCCGCGTCGCAGCCAACGTGCTAGAGCAATCGACGCTCGGCTTGATCGCAACGAGCGGCGATCCGCGCTCGAACCTGGATAACGAGCTCGTCGGCGTGGACTTTCGCTACTTGAACACGAGGCTTGCGAGCGGCCGCGTATTGCAGGGTGACGCCTGGGTGCAGCAGTCGAGGACCGAAGGTCTAGACGGCGATGACGGCGCGTACGGCGCGCGTCTGCAGCTACCGGCGGCGACCGGGTTTCGCGGCAGCGTTGGCGTCAAGGAGATTGAGGAGAACTTCAATCCGGCACTCGGCTTCGTCAATCGCGTCGGCATTCGCGACAACACGCTCGAGCTCGGTTACACGCACCGACCGCAAAGCGTGGGCCTACAGGAGTTGTTTACCGGCGTCGACGTGCAGAAAATCGATCTGTTGACCGGTGGAACGCAAACGGAGGTCATCACGTTTCGTCCGCTGGAAATCGAGACGCGTGCGCGAGACAGTTACGATATTGCCTATCTGGCGAACAAGGAATTTGTCAGCGAGGCCTTCGAGATCTCCGACGGCATCTTCATCGCACCCGGGCTGTATTCCTTCGACAACTACGGCTTCGACATAGAGACGGCGCAGTATCGCTCGCTGTCGGGCTCCTTTACGTTTCGTACCGGCGAGTTCTACGACGGCGATCTTCTACGTATGCGCGGCGCGCTGACGTGGGCGCCAATACGCAACTTTCGCGCCGCAATCTCATATGATTTCAACGACATTGACCTTCCCGCGGGCGATTTCATCGTCCGCCTCGCGACGTTGCGAACCGACATCGTATTCTCGTCGACGCTCTCTTGGGTCAACTTGCTTCAGTACGACAACGTCTCTGAGACCGTCGGGCTCAACAGCCGCCTCCACTGGATACCGGAAGCCGGTCGCGAAGCGTTTATCGTGCTGAATCACAGCATGCAGGATGCCGATCGCAACGATTCGTTTCATTCGACGAACGCCGATCTGACGCTCAAATTCACCTATACGTTTCGATTCTGATCTGCTAACGCGCGACCTGGGCCGATGCGCGCCATGCATGGACTGGAGCATCGCGAGCAGTGCACGTTTTTGCATTCATCAGGGCACGGGTGGATGATTGCAGCAGCGATCGAGTATCGGACAGCGATCCATGATCAGGTACGCCGTCAACGAAACGATCGACGCCGACCAGTTCGTCGATCTATTGAACAGAGCCGGGCTCGCGCCACGCCGCCCCGTTCACGATCGTGCCTGCGTCGAGGGAATGGTTACGCATGCCGATCTCACGGTGACCGCATGGCATGACGACCTGCTCGTCGGCGTTGCCCGGTCGGTTACCGACTATAGCTATTGTTGCTACGTGTCCGACCTTGCCGTCGACCGCGAATACCAGCGCACCGGGATCGGCAAGCGGCTGCTCGATCTCACAGGCGAGCAAGTCGGACCGCTGTGCAAGCTCTTGTTGTTCTCAGCGCCAGCCGCCGAGAGTTATTACCCGCACGTGGGCTTTGCGAGCAATCCGAACGGCTGGGTTCGCGAGTAAGCGGACGCCAGCTTGCGGTAGACGGGGGCGCAAGACGAGCGCGATAATAAAAGCGTTTATTACTGCCACCGCGCTGACGATGACGACTCGATTCGCACGATATTGCACGTTGCGGCTTGCGGCGTACTTAGTAGTCGCGACATCTTTAGCGACACCGATCGTGACGGCTGCTCAGACTGTCGACACGACAGGCAGTCCACGCCCGGTCGCGCCGCGCGGCCCGTTGAGCGACGAGGAACAGCGGACCGTTGCAATCTTCGGGGGAGCCCGCACATCGGTCGTCTACATCACGACCGTCGATTACGTCCGGGATTTCTGGACCCGCAACGTCATGCGGGTGCCGCGCGGCACCGGCTCTGGGTTCTTCTGGGATGACCAAGGCCATATCGTCACGAATCTGCACGTGATCCGCGGTAGCCGCGAAGCGCAGATCAGTCTCGCCGATCAGCGCTCGTTCCGCGCGTCGTTCGTCGGCGGCAGTCCCGAGCACGATCTCGCGGTGCTGCGTATCGACGTGCCCGATGCACAGCCGTCGCCATTACCGGTTGGCACGAGCGGCGATCTTCAGGTCGGACAGTCCGTCTACGCAATAGGCAATCCGTTCGGACTCGACTACACGCTGACGACCGGCATCGTCTCGGCGCTCGACCGCTCGATCGACAACGACCAGGGCGGCGTCATCGAGCATCTGATCCAGACCGATGCGGCGATCAACCCCGGCAACTCCGGTGGACCGTTAATCGACAGCGCCGGCCGTCTGATCGGCATCAATACGGCGATATTCAGCCCGTCGGGCGCCTATGCGGGCGTCGGCTTTGCAGTTCCAGTGGATACGATCAACCGTGTCGTGCCGAGCTTGATCGCATACGGCCGCTACGTTCGACCGTCGATCGGCATATCGGCAAGCGACGACATCGGCAGGCGCCTGCTGGGCAGCCTCGACATCGATGGAGTGCTGGTCTTGCGCGTGCAACCCGGCTCACCCGCACAAGCTGTCGGCATTCAACCGACGAATGTCACCCGCGGCGGCAGCGTGATTCTTGGCGACGTCATTCAAGCAGTCGACGGTGTTGCGGTCGCGTCGTTCGGCGAGCTGACCGACCAGCTCGAGCAGCACGAGATCGGCGATACCGTGACTATCGATCTGTGGCGCGCCGGAGACGATATCTCGGTCGCCATCGAGCTCATCGGCAATTAGCGGCCTGTAACATGCTGCCGACCGAGCGCATCGGCTGCCCGTACTGTGGCGAAGCGATAGACGTCGTCATCGACGACTCCGTCGAGCATCAACAATACATCGAGGACTGTTCGGTCTGCTGCCGCCCGATCAACTTCGAGGTCAGCGTCGATCCCGATGCGGCCGTGCACGTCCGGTGCTGGGCCGACAACGAAGCTTGAGCCTCGAGTACGCTGACGACCAGCGTCTCATCAGTAACGCCAGAGCATTCCTAGCATCGTGCGCGAACGTTCGTACGCGAGCCTCGGGTCGGTGGACTTGAATTTGTCCGCCACTATCTGCGCCCAGACGGAAATTTCAGGGGTGATTCGAAACTCGGCCCGCAAATCGGCGCCGCGATCGACCGTGTCCAGGAACTCATCGGCATTGTCGTGAAACGCGAATGCGTTAGGGTAGTAGAACGCTCGCGCACGCAACGAGGCACTGAGGCGAATGCGATCGCTCAAGCGATAGCTTGCGCTGAGCAACAAGCGGTCCTGGATCGAATTGAAGTAACCCTCGAAGCCGTCCTTCCGATCGAGGAAAACGTATTCGGCGGCGAGCTCGATTGCTGGCGAGATCGCATAGTTTATCCCTAGCTCGAGGCCCGAATAGTCGTACTCGAGTATCGCGTTCGTAGTCAGATAGTTGCCATCGATATTGCGTGCAAGGCGTTCGTCATAGCTCCGCCGGTAGCGGAACAAACCCGCCTCGAGCGTGGTATTGCGCGTCAACAAGTACCCAGCGGACAGTCGGAGAAAAGCCAGATCGTGGTCGTAGCCTGGCAGCGGCGCCACATCGTCGTACTGCCGCCCCTCGAGCCGCGCATCGACGCCGTACGACCACCGCCGCAACGCGTGCTCGAAGTTTAGCTTTACGCCGGCGCCCCGATAGGCCAATCGCCCCGAGATGTCAGAGCCATTGAAATCACGATCGATGCCGCTGTCGGGGTCGAAATTCGTCTCGTCGCGACCCGTGAGAAAAAATGAGGACTGTAATAGTCGTCGCTGCCGGCCCGATTCGTCGGTATCGGCAATGTCGGCTCCGATCTCGAAGCGCTGCGAAATGCGATTCGCGTTGCTGAACCCCGAGTCGTAGAAATCGCCATCGAGGCGATAGGAAAATCGAAACAGCGTGTCGCGCGGCTCGTTCTGCATCGTGTACTCGGCAAGCACATCGATCGGCATGAAGCTCGCCGATTGCACGACCGGCGTAACCAAAGGCTGCCCGGGCGCGCCGAAATCCACATACGGGTTCGCCGGCGACCGATAGACGTTGTCGTCTTGACCAAGGCGCGCGCTCAACATCAAACGCAGTTCGCCAGGGGGCTCCACCTGCGGCCGTGAAGCCGGGTGACGAAAACGGCTCGGCCGCTCGCCCCGATCGATCCGCTCGAGCGGAATCGTCAACGAGTCGGCTGCGCGCGAAGCGAGGTTAGCGAGATCGCGGCTCGTGCTAGCACTCGCGGCCGCCCGAAAGCTCTGCTCCGCCTCGAGCGGCCGCCTGAGCTCGCGATACGTCAATCCGAGATTGTAGAGCGCAAGTGCCGCGAGTCGCGAACTGTTCTGCGCTCTCCGAAACGCGGCCTCCGCGAGATCGTATTGACCGACCTTGTACGCGGCAATGCCGGTGTTGTAGTACAGCGTCGGCGTATCGAGACCGGCGGAGGCGGCCTCACGGTACCGCCGTAGTGCGGTCTCGTAGATTCCCGAGCGAAACAGCGTGTTGCCTTCGCGAAACCGGGCCTCGGCGTTGCTCTGGGCGTATACGGTCGTTGTCGTGCACAAGCACACGAGAACGATCGCAAGAGTTCGCTGGAGTTCTGCCATGTAACCGCAACCGTCGGGGTTGGATAGACCTTAGGGGGGAGCGACGCGTGAATACAGGACCTGGATCACAGGCCTTTCGGGTCGCACAGGGCCCCGGGTAGGACCTGGGAC
>JAHEEN010000001.1:0-7103 GCA_024640685.1 Rhodospirillaceae bacterium | reverse complement strand
ACACCAATCGCTACTGTCGTCCTTCGCATCTCGATTACTCCTTTCCCTGGAATTGGATTTACTCAGCCCGTAGCCGTCACAAAGACTCTGAAGGTCTTCTCGGCATCGCCGTGTCTGACACGCGCAACGAGCTCACCGCTGGCGGAATCGCGAGCGACGAGCTCGAGCGGCAAATAATTCTTGCCAACCTGCATCGACGTTCGCCAGATCACTTCGCTCTGTCCTGCGTAGCCTGCAATCTCTACGCCCATCGGCAACTCGACGGTGAGCGAGACGTCGTCGACGGCGCTTGTGGACGCAAACACGAGGTTGACGGTTCGCGGCTCATCGATCGACATCGTGACGACCGGCAGTGCAGCCGCTGCACGATCGGACGGCGCATCGACCCGCGGCCCGAGCACTGCGAGCGCCAATCCGCTCGCCGCACATACAGCAATCAACCCGCCGCCGATTCCGCGCAGTACCCGAGTCTGTCGGTTCGCCTGCGCCGCAACGCGCTCCAAGATGCGCGCCTCGAACCCGGGCGCTGCCAGCTCGACGGGCAGGGACTCGAGTGATCGAGACAACGCCTCGGCACGTTCGATAGCGGCACGGCACGCGTCACAGGCGGCGGCGTGAGCGCGAATCTCACCCTCCACTTCACTCGGCAAGCGGCCGTCGATCAGATCATCGACCTGGGTCTGTAACTCAGTGCAGTTCATGTTCGATACCTACACCCCTTCAAACGACATCGGGTCTCAAAAGGTTCCATCGTCGCTGAGCAGCTCCCGCAGGCGCGCGCGCGCGCGGTGCAGCCGGGACTTCAGCGTACCGACCGGAGTTCCCGTAATTGTTTGAATTTCTTCGAGTTTATAGCCTTCCGCGTCGTGCATTAGGACAACGGCGCGATGCTTGAGACTAAGCTGATCGAGCGCAGCGCGGAGCTTTCTTATGTCAAGTTCTTTGTCGGTGTCTTCAGCCGGACCCGGTCGGTCGCTCGCGAGCTCGACGCCGGGAATCGACCCTGCCTCGGACGCGCCCAGCGACACGACCTTGAAGCGGCGCCGCGTCAGTCGACGCGCTTGGTCGATGAAATGGTTGTACAAGACGCGGCATAGCCACGCTCGCGGCGCGGCGATGCTCGTGATCTCGTCGCGTCGCCCGTAAACCTTGACAAGCACGTCTTGGACGAGGTCCTCGGCATCGGCCGTGGAGTCCGTCAAACGAAAGGCGAGCCGATACAACGGATCGAGATGCGGCTTGACCAGCTCGGCGAACTCAACTTGTGAGATTTCGTCAGATTTCACGTCCTACGCCTCGGCTCCGAGACGGTCTCAGCATACGACGCGATCCGACAGATACCGTGACGCCAGTCATGCTGCGGCCAGCGCCATGCTAACACTCGAGAGACAGCTCCAGACGTACGCCTAGTGTCGGTTAGAACCAGAACGAGACGAAGAACTGCAGGACGGTCGCGTCGAAGTTGAAAAACGGCTCCTGTCCGGCGACGCCGGTCGGCTCGCGCAGATCGCGGAAGTCCTCATAGTCGAACTGGATAAAGTCCAGCGAGATACTGACGGAGCCGCGCTCGACGAATCGCCACGTATCCAAGAATTCGTAACTGGCCCCGAAATGCAGCGTCGTGCTAGAGAATGTGCTGAGCTCCTTGTCACGGGCCATGAAGTTCTGGAACTGCGACGCAGGAAAGAGATCGGCATAGAAGTCCGCACGGTCCTGCGAGTACTGGCGCACCTTTGCATCGAGGATCAGCGTGTCTTGAACCGGATGCGTGTAGCCGATCTCGAACGAGCTCGCATTGATCTTCCACGTATCGCGATAGGCACGGTACTCACCGTGCAGCGCTGCGCGATACGGTAGGTAGTAGCGCATCCGCATAGACGCGGCATCGCTGGTGCGCGTGCGCGGATAAATTTCCGGCTCGAAGCTGTACCCGAGGGCGCTGTCGGTATCGACGAAGCGCACAGAACGGTAGGGATTGTTCAGAAACCCTTCGTCGGTAATCGTCTCGAACGACAGACCGAGCAATAGATTCTGAGTCAAGATCTGCGACAAACCGAGTCGATACTGCTGCCGCTCGACATCTTCGGCGAATAGCGGATCGCCACGGCGACCGACCTCGTCTCTACCGAGCGAGTAACCCAGCGAAATCGTCGTCAGATCGCCAAAGACATCCTGACTGATGCCAATGCTGAAGTTGTTCGCCAGATAATCCCTCTCCTCGCTCTGCGTCAGGCCGACACTCAGGATCCAGCTATCGCGTAGATAGTCGAGGCCAAAAGAGTACTGCGTGCGCTCTTCGGTATAGGGGCTCGCCGTCGTCACGACATCGATCGACGCGCTGCTGACCTTATCTACGTAGTAATTGGCCGATGCGGAGAAGTTAGTCGCAAAGCTCTTGCGCACGAGCACCGACGGCCCGGAGATCGTCACATTGTCGCCATCGTAGGAATGATAGAGCACGTCCGCACGATCCTCAGGCAGCACGGCCGCCTCGACAGCCGCAATATCTAGTCCGAACCCGGCTATTGCCACTGCAACGGCGAACGCCGCGCACGGTCGTACGACGCTTCGGTTAGAGCCGAGGTATCGGCTAGTTACAGCCACAACCACCGCCACTGGAGCCAGTCGCACCGCGGGCACCTTCCCGGGCCTCGTAGACGTGATGCATATAGGCGCTCGATACTGGATCGCGATCGAACGACATGATTGGATCGGCCAGGTGATCGCGCTCATAGGGCCGCACCCAAGGCTCGATGCTGCATGCCGAACACAGCATCAATGTCGCAATGAGCACGATCGTCCGCGTCGCCATGTCTACTCCCTGATCAGTTCCCGGATCTGAGTTTGGTAGTCATCCTCGTAGCCGGGCTTGTAGCCGTGATGCACGTAACGGATGTTGCCAGTCCGATCGACGAGGACGGTGCTCGGCATTGCGATGACGTCGTAGAGCTTCGTCACGTCGTTTTGCGAATCGAGCAGGATCGGAAAGCTTACGGGCGTCTCGGCCAACCAGGCCTCGGCACCCTTCGGATCGGCCTCAACATTGACGCCGAGCAACGTAAATCCCAGCGAGTTATAGCGTTGATACAGCGCCTCGAGATGCGGCATTTCCTGTCGGCACGGACCGCACCACGTCGCCCAGAAATTGATCATGACGACGTCGCCTTGGAGACCTGCCAGCGAAATCTGCGATCCGTCGCGGGCGGACAACTTGAAGTTCGGGGCCGGGCCCGACTCCGGCGCGGCCGAGGCGACGACGGATATGGCAACCATGCCGATTAAGATGCAAAGCTTCTTGATCATTTCGATCTCCACACGCTCACACTCTTAGAAGAAGAACGTAACGCCGATATGCGCTTCGATGTTGTGAATCGTTTTTTCCTGCCCTAGTAAATCGAGATCGAAAATGTGATCCCTGATATCGGCATGAATCGCAAACCAGTCGCGAGGGACCAGCCGCGCACCGAGCCCGAAGTTCAGCGTAAATCGATCATCTGCCGCGAAGCTGGTCTTGCCGACGCCGCCGATCAAGTAGATCGTCGAATTGATCGCGCGTTGCGGACCAAGATAGATCTCACCGGGAAACACGTTGTAGCCAAGAGACACGTTATAGTAGCGAAGCGATCTTTCGTCTTCTGTGAGCAACTGCGCAGCTCCGCTGAGCCGCTCGAAGCTCGTTTCCCCGCCCTCGCTTGCGCCAGCCGCGAGCTCGACGAAAAACCCCTCCGTTATGTGATATGCGAGCCTTGCACCCAATGAAGTACTGACACCGAAATCCTCGATACTCATCGCGCCGGCAAATACGCCCACTTCGAAGTCCTCGGTATCGATTGCAGCAACCTCGATCTCGCGGCGCTCGAGGTCAGGCTCGATCACCGGCGGTTGGCCCTGAACATCGGCACTGGCGTCCGCCTCGGCTGAGGCGCGAAAACGTGCGCACCCAGACGACGCGGCCGTCGTGACTACGACTAAAAGAAGAAAGAGAACCCTGCCTTCCATTCACTCGGCTCCTCGTTGTCGTCGCGACTCGTAAAAACGACGTAAGTTTTGTATTCGGCTCGGAACACGAACCGACGAGTCAAATAGGTTCTGACGCCAATACCGACATGCGCCGTGTTGTCGACGCGATCGTCGCCGGCGACGATCGTACCCTTCGGGTCGATCCGGATAATGCCGGCGCCGAGCGTGAAGTACGGCGAGACGCGCCACTCTGGAAATAGCAGATGCACGAGGTTGACGCTCGCCATCTGACTGTTCGAAAACCGGCCGAGAATGTCCGAATAACTGACCTCGGCGGATAAGTTCTCCGTGAAGCTGAACGCCCCGAATACGGAAATCACGTTGGCGCCACCGAAGTCGCCATACAAGGCGCCAACCTCCCAGTTGCGATCGGCGTAATCGGCCAGCGTGAAGCTCGGCACCTCGACAGGCGCTCCGGACAGCTGTAGTGTCTGCTGCAACTGCTCGGCGTTGACCCAGCCTTCCTGCCCACGCTCCGCGCGCACCTTGAACCAAGTCGTGCGCCGCTGCAGTACGTCGATCCGCTCACCGCGATCGACGACGAAGAAAATTGGATAGTTCTCGGCGGGTCCGGTGCGCATCTCGATGAACGGCTCGGCGATGACGACCTGCAGCACATCCTCCTGCGCAATGGCGACGCCGGCGACTAGGAAGAACGAAAATACGATTGATAACCGCCGCAACATAAGCTCAGTTCAACGGAACGTCCGGATCGTGTGGGTTGTTGAAATACTGCGCGCCAATGTCGAGCCACTCGGCAATCAACTTCAACTCGGCAGGCGATAGATAACTTTCGTGGTTCCCACCCGGATCGAACATCGAGAAGAACGGTGTCGACGCATTCGCGCCGGCAACGCTCATCGACGGCGAAACCGTCGTCCCGGGAATCGGGGCGCCAGCGGCGTCGACAGCGGTATCGTCGAACAACAGCTCGCGGTAGGCGTTGTAGTGATCCGCCTCGTCCGGCGACGGGCCGTCGGACAAGTCGAGCTGGCCGCCTGGCATCTGCGGGTTGTTCGCCGCATCGACCGGCGCGTGGCAGCCTGCCTGCGCGCACGTGCGGTCCTCGAGCACGACCAACGTATTGTTCGGGTCCAAGACCAATCGCGGCGTACTCCAGAGCGGATGGATGTGGTGGATGTAGTTAATGACGATACGGCAGCCCGCACTCCAGTTCTGTGCGCACTCGGGGGTCGTTGGCGCGGGCGTCGTCAGGTCGAAGTAGCTATACGTGAAGCTGGCGTCGGCAGCCCGACCAGCCGCCGTCTCATAAGTCCACACATCGTCATAGACGATGTCGACACTGGGATCGAGCGCGGCACAGTCGGTCACGCAGCTCACGCGCGTGCGCGCCTCGGCCATCGTCTCGCCAAAATCGGTAAACAGCGTCGGATCGGTATTCGGAAACGGCACACCGGTTGCCTGGGCACCGGCGTAGGCGGCAGCAAACGTATCGCTGCGGCCGTGCGACAGACCGGTTGTCGAATCGTGGCAGCCGTTGCAGCGTAGCTCGTCTCCCGGCAATACCTGCATCCAGTTCTGATGGCGCTGCGTAATACGCCGGCCGTTGGCATCGAGGACGCTGACCGCGAGCGGCACGCGCGCCGGCACTTTTATGCGCACGGAGCCGTCCGGCTCAACCGGTGCGTACGCTAATATTTCGCGCATGCCCTGCTGTTGGCTGCGACCGAAGGCTGTGTCTGCGAAGTCCAGGAAATCGTCGTCGGGTAACGGCACGGCTTTCTCGATGCGAATGAACCGTGCGGGCCGGTCCGCCGCCAGCGTCAGCGCAGGATCCGCCAATGTCTCGATGTCCGGCACAGCCGCGCTGATGCCATCGACATCGTAGACGCTGTGGATATTGAGGATGCCAACGTCCTCATTGACGAGCTCGACCTCGAACGGCGTTGTCGGCGTCTTGTCGAGAATGACAGCCGGATTGGGGCGTGGCTGCGCGGCCACGATGTCGCCGATCAGCATGCCCTCTTCGCCGATCACGATCGGCAGCTGAGTTTGGTCGAGCGGATCGTACATCCAGATGCCGTACAGCGGCGGAGCCAGCTGAAACGTCGGATCGGCGAGGCGCTCGTCGCTACACGGAAAAATGATGCCGTCGACGTCAACGACGCGGCAGATGCTCCAGCTTACGAGCACGCGATCGGTACCGTCCCAGAGTGGAAATGCCGATGCGAAACGTCCGCCGCGTGACGGCAACAAATCCGTCCTGACCTGCAATGGTGTCGCCGAGACCTGCGCGGGACCGGGCATGCCGGCACTGGCGATCACGGGCTGCGTGTTCTCGACGAAGTTCGGCGCATCGATAATGACGATATCTCCGCCAAGCTCAGGGTGAACGGCCGGACGCGCAATCGCCATGACGCGGCCGTCCGGCAACTCCCGCGCGCCAATGAACTGCGCTTCGCTCTGATCAGTGCCGGTCGCATGGCTCTCGGCACCATAGAGAAGCTCGAGCTGCGTCCCGTCCGGATTCATCCGATACAGGTGAATGCCGTTGACGTTGCCGGCATTGTCCCAGCGACTGAACAGCACGCGACCGTCATCGAGCATCGACGGATCGAAGTCGTGGCTCTGATTGAATGAGACCTGATGCAAATTGCCGCCGTCGCTATCCATGACGTGGAGCACGTACGCGGTCTCACCGCGGTCCTCTTCTTCGGCATCGAACTGCGGCTTGCCCTCGTCGAGCAACATCGCTTTCTGTTGGCGCTGGCGCGTTGAGGAGAAGATGATGCGGCCGTCCGGTAAATAGTGCGGCGAAAGGTCATGCCCGGCCTCAGCCGTTAGCTCGACATCGATGATCCGCCGCAGCGTACCGCTGGGTATGTCGTACTCCCAGATATTCCACGTCGGCTGCTCGTCGTCGTTGAGGTTCGGATCGAACGGCCCACGCATCGCGAACAGCACTTTTGTTCCGTCGACGGATATCTCGACGCCTTGCACATCGCCGAGGCCTTGCGTCACGTCGAACGTCAGGTTTCGCTCATCGGAGCTCGGCGACGCCCGATCACGGAAGTAGAGATCGGTACCGACGTGGAATCGCGTCTGATTGCGGAAGTCGGGGC
>JAHEEN010000142.1 GCA_024640685.1 Rhodospirillaceae bacterium | reverse complement strand
ATTGCTCGAGATTCTCGACGCCAACTCGTATATCTTTCTGCGACATCGAACTGATCACCGACAGCTGGTCACACGGGATAGTAGCGAGCTAGCCAGTCCCTGAGCATCGCGCGCGCGCGATGGCTCTTCTCGGCGAGCAGGAAGTGGTCGACATCCGTCAGCAGATGCAGCTCGGTCGGCTCGCCGGCACGCTTGAAAAGCTCGATCGACTGCTCGGTCGGGGTCACCGAGTCATTGGCCGCATGCATCAGCAGCAGCGGGCGCGGAGCAATCTCTGCGACGACGTCCTCGGCCCTAAAATCGAACATGCTCTGCGCCGTCTCGACCGGAAACTTCATGACAGACTTCGCGCTCAGATGCCCGCGCAGGTGCTGAGGTATAGGCACGATGTCGTAACGGGACACCATCATCGGCTCGTCCTCGGGCGATTTGCGAGCGCGGGCCGTCTCGAGCATGCCGACGAACTTCTGCCAGGCTTCAGGCGTATTGTGCTGGCCCCGAAACTTTCGCTCGCCGTGGCCCCAGCCGCCGGACGAAACGACCGCCGCCGCTCGAGAATCGATACCGGCGGTATAGAGCGCGACGGCAGCACCGAAGCTGCTACCCATCAGTGCTACGCGACCCTTGGCGATCTCGGGGCGCGCTAGCAGGAAGTCCATTGCGCTCTGGGTATCCTCGACCTGCTCGAGGCAAATGATGTGCCCGAACCGTCCTTCGCTATCACCGCAACCGCGCATGTCGAAGCGCAGTGTGATGTAACCCCAGTCGCAAAGCATGCGTGCCGGATCGACGACGTTGCCGGCGTTTTTATTGCTGCCGAATCCATGCAGCACTATAAATGCGGGCCGCTGCGAGCTGCCCGACACGAAGTCATCCGGAAACTGCATAACGGCGGACAGCGAAAGTCCGGCAGACTCGAAGGTTACTTTTTCCTGCCTCAACGGTGACCTGCAACCCGCAACGACGCGCGGAACCTTACGATGCGTATCGGAATACGGCAAGTTGCCGAGCCAGCACCCGACTGGAAATATATTGCTTCGCCCTCGGGTCTAAGGGTTCAACGAGCCGCGGAGGCTCATCGAGGATCGATCCTGATGCAGAAAAATGCTCTGGCGACAGTCTTCTACCTACTCATAACTAGTGCTACTGCGGAGACGGTGTCCTTTCCGTCCTTTGATATCGACCTTGCTGACGGTTGGGAGTACGTCACCGAACCGATATCCGGCAATGATTTAACACCCATAATACGTATTCGCCGACCTGACGGCATCGGCGTCCTGAGCATCAGGTCGTTCGATGCGCCAGGCGTCGTCAACGCGGACGTATTGAGGGGCCTGACGAACGTCGAGCACTCCATTGACCTCGCCTGGACACACTGGGGCGAATATTCAGGTTATCACCTGGGATACGTTGAGAACGATACCTACTATCGGCATTGGTGGCTTGCGCACGAACGGACGATCCTACTTATCAGCTACGATTGCGATCCTGCGCAAAAAGATATCGAAGCCGTGACAATTGACACGATCGTCCGCTCGATCACTGCGCACGACGCGGCAGCGCGCTGACGAGACGGCGCACCGCTGGTAGCGACCTGAGTCTACTCAACGCCCGCCGGTTGCAGCATCAGCCGATAGGCTGCGCGTTCCTCGACGGCACCGCGCGTATACAGCAGCGGGAAAAACTCGCCGTCACCGAGGTTCTCGACGAGGTTGCCGTAGAACGGGCTGCCCGGTTGAGCCGATTGCCCCGGGGAATTGCTGGCAACAGAGCGGTCGAGGTCGGAGAGATCGATGATCCTGCGGAAATTCGCTCCGGTAGCGTTAACGGTGCCGAACCCGCCGGGCCGCTCGACGGTCGGCAGGTCGAACTCGCGCACCAGCATGTGCGGCAGCTCACTGGCGTGGATCCGCCCATGCCGCCATTCACCGCGGTCGGGACCGAGCTCGGCCGTCAGTCGCTCCAACGCGGCATTGAGGCCCTGCTCGATCAACGCACGGCGCTCCGATAACGGTGCCTCGGAATCACGCGCGCGTTCGTTGACTTCGTCCGCCCAGCGAAGATAGAGCGCACCGGCCGTGCTGTCTCGCGACAGCTTGCCATCCCACTCGGCGATCGAATGCCGCGCCCACTCGACATCGGAATTATCTGATCTCCATCCCTGGAATGCCGGAATGTCGCGCTCGGCTGCGAGGGAATACGCATCGAGCTGAATACGCATGTGATCTGCGATCGAAAACGCCTCGTCAGAGCCGAGAATTTGGTGAAGGCGCACGATACGCGATGTCTCTACACCTCTGGAGGAATGATAGAAAACGGGCCGGCCTTGATAATCGGGCGGATGCACGTTGTTGTTGGCGGTCGCAATGTAGCCGCGCGCCGGGTTGAACTCGCGAGGCAGATCGTCACGGAATCCGCGCCACTCGTAGTCGCCGGTACCGGGGACCGGTAGACGGCCGTTCCAACCGTCGCGGTCGGGCGTGAGGCCCGTGACCTGTAACGCAATGTTGCCTTCGACATCGCCGCAGATCAGGCTATGACTCGGAATCAGCCAGTGCATCGCGCGATCGAAGAAATCGGCACAGCTATCGGCCTGCGCCAATTGGAAGCTGCCTTTGTACGCTGCCGTTCCATGCTCCTGCACGACCGAGCGAACGGCGTAGGCCCGGCGGTTCTCCGAATCCTCGTAGAAGATCGGCCCGTGACGGCTGAACTTCAGTACGACGCGCTCGGGCGCTTGGCCCTTGACGGGAATGTCCTCCTCGATGACGCGCACGGGCTCCCATTCGTCCTGCCAGCGAACGACGTTCGCGTCCTCGGGATGCATCTCCTCGACATAAACATCGACCATGTCCGTGCCTGCGAACGTAAAGCCCCACGCTATGCGCTCGTTGCTACCGGCATCGACACCGACGAACGGCGGCTCCCCGCCCCCGATCACGTTCCACCCAGGCGCAACCAAATGCACGAAGTAACGCAATGCCGGCATCTCGATGCGGCGGTGCGGATCGTTTGCGACTATCGGCATGCCGGTCGGCGACCGGTCCGCACTCATGACCCAGTTATTGCTTCCTTCGGTCGCGATTGGCGCGGGAGTGATCTGGGACGTGCGCAAGCCGGTTGAGCCTAGCAGCGTGTCGTAGGGCTCGACGATCTCGAGCGGCGGAAGATTTCCTGCGACGAACGGATCGTCGTCACCGGCCTGCATTGCATCGACAATATCCTGGGTAATGATGCTGACGTCGAGGCCCTCCGGGACCTCGAGTTCGTCCCAAGGGTCGGGTGCTGCCCGTCTGTTGGCCTCCTCGACGCCGTAACGTGCGACATTGAGCGCTAGCTGCATCTCATGAACCGCGTGTCCTCGAACGCTCGGCACGCTGAGCTCTGCCCAGCGCAGAAGGCTCGTCTCCGCAGTCCAGAGCTCCGGCTCGACACCGGTCAGCTGGAATTCGACTGGGAGGTTGTCTCGATTCTGCTGAATGAAGGCGTTCACGCCTCGGGCGTGGGCGCTGAAGAGGCGCTCGGCGTCGGGATGATAGCTTGTCCACTCCTCGGCATCGAACGGCCCGCGAAACATCAGGAGGCGAGTGCGGCGGTCGTAGGGGAGCGCTTCGGGTCCGAAGATCTCGGCGAGCCGGCCCGAGCGCCAGCGCCGCCACATCTCCATCTGCCAGAGGCGATCTTGCGCCATGACATAGCCCTGCGCGAAGAACATATCGTCGTCATTGCGGGCATAGATGTGCGGGATGCCCCACTCGTCGCGGATGATCTCGACGGGCTCCTGCAAGCCGGAGATTTCGAGCTCACCGTCTATCTGAGTAAGGGCCCGCACTGCGAGTTGCTCGAGCGACTCGGGCGGTGTCGGCGCCGAGCAGCCAGCAAAGGTCACGATAGCGACTGCCAGGACTCGCCCTGCGATAGGGCCACGCAGCTTAGCTACCAGCGCGCGAGCGACTACGTTTGATCGCCCCATGTCTCCCCTCCAGAATCTTGCTGCCCGAAATCTCGACCTCTGACCAGAGCACGTGCCAGCAGTGCAGTACTCGCCAGTCGTTCCCGCAATATATCACTCGAAAATACGCGATCGGGCTATGTGCAGACTCGAACTCTCGAAAACGAATGCGCCAACAATAAGCGCGCTACATTGGCCTATTGGCCGCGCACCGCCATGTCCAAGGCATAGAATCCCGTTCTTGCCGTGATGAATAACGTGCGGCGATCAGGGCCGCCGAACGCGACGTTCGACGGAAGCTCGGGAACGGGAATTGTCGCAATCTGCTCACCGACCGAGTTAAAGACTTTTACGCCTTGTTCAGTCAGATAAACGTTGCCGTGCTCGTCCATCGTCATCCCGTCCGACCCAATGCTCGCGAACAGCCGCTGATTCGCAAGACTGCCATCTGGCTGGATGTCGAACACATAGGTCAGATCGCGGCCGACATTCGGGCCGTGATCGGCCACATAGAGACGTTGGCCGTCCGGCGTTCCAAGCACACCGTTCGGCGCCTCGAAATCGTCTATGACGCGCATGACCGGCCCGCCGTCGGGTGGGAGGTAGTACACATGGTTACCGTCCTGTTCGACACCTGTCTGGTCGAAGAACCGCGGGTCGGAAAAATAGATACCGCCCCGAGGATCGGGCCAGATATCGTTCGGGCTGTTGAGCCGCTTGCCGTCGTAGCTGTCTGTCAGAACAGTCACCTGCCCGTCCATTGAGATTCGCGCAATCCGCCGACTACCCGACTCACAGGCAAGCAGATTGCCGTTCGCATCGAAAAACAAGCCGTTGGCGCCGCGCGAGTCCTCTTGAAACGTCGACAGCCCTTCGCTAATGGTCCATTTGTAAGTCTTGTTCCCTCGCGTATCGGAGAAATAGATATTTCCCGCGGCATCGACGGCGGGACCTTCAGTGAAAACGAATCCATCGGCAAGTTTCACGACAGAGGCGCCCGGTGCGAGGAGATCTGACTCCAGCTGAGCTCCCGATTGCTGTGCCGCCAACGCGGCGATAGAGGCAATTAATAGAGTCGAGGTTCTCGGATGATCCATGCCTTTCTCCAGCACATATTCTGAGTCTGCCTTTTCGATTCAGAGAGAATACACCCCTACCGAAGCGTCGCTGGGCTCATTTGCGAGGAATCAGACGATCAGTTGTCGTCACCTTCCTATTTCCTTTCCAGCGTTGGCTGATTCACCATAAACAACATTTACCCTGTTTATCCCAGCCCCAACCAGATGCGGTGCTGATTAATCGCTCTAGGCCAGCGCGAAAGTTTCGATGCTTCCCCAGGGCTCCCGGTGTGTTGCCTTAACACACCGTGCAAGGAATTACCTGTGAAAAGCAAGAAAATCCTAACGGGACGACGATCAAGCATGGCTAACTGACGCTCGTAACACTAACCATAGGCAGACAGGTGCGAAAAATGAGAGTGTTAACAGCCATCCTCTTGTTAGGTTTTCTGAGTAGCGCAAGCGCTCAGGAACGGTTTTCCATCAAATCTTTCTGCACGCACGGTCCGGGTTGTGACCGTCTGTTAGAACCTGTCTATTTCGGCTTCAGTGTCGGAACGATGGAATACAAAGAGGACCTGACTGTCCTCAACGATCCTGAGTCTCGTAGCGTCAGCCTCCCTTCGATCGACGATTCGATGTCGACCTGGAAGGTCTACGGCGGCTACAGATTCAACGACCACTTCGGGTTCGAAGCGAGCTACATGATGGCCGACGATGCCGCGGGTTCGGCTTCTGGCAACAATGCAATCGATGGTAATTATTCGGTGGGTGCCACCGCGGATTTTCGCGGCTACTCCTTGAAGGCGATGGGATACCTTCCAACGTCCTGGGGCCATTTTTTTGCGGGTCTCGGGCACTTCTCAAACCGCAGCGATCTCTCTTTCTCAGCTTCGTTTGATGCCTTCGATCCGGAAACCATACATTCCTCAGACCGCTTCGCAGGCCTTACGGGCAATATTGGAGCGCAATGGAACTTGGACTCGGTCATCTTGCGCGGCGAATATGAGCATTGGGACTTTAACGAGGGCAATGCCTCCTTCCTCAGCTTAGGAGCTCTCTGGGAATTCTGAATTCGCCATAGTCATACAACGTATCAACTACGTGTCTGCTTATAGTCCCGATAGCGGTCTTACAACAGGACCCCATTCCCCGTAGTACTGCGGATGTCCGCTAACGGCTGACTCGTGTCAGTCTACCTGTTGACGACCCCGCGACCGAACACTCTTTCTCAAAAGCAAAGGGGAAACGACTCGCGCCAATCTGTCTCCCTAGTGGGTAGTCGGAGTCAGCACGAACGTCCCACAATCCCATGCTTCCTCTAACGCCCTCTCTTCACCCTCAACACATCCATCGATCAGCAGCTGGCCACGCTCATTCATATCGATAACGTCGTTTAGCCAGAGGGAAAATCGCTGATAGCCTGCGATGATGTGAAAAAATCTCGAGTAGGCATTTGGATTGATCATCACGAGGTGCTCGTAGCGCGCGCGGCAGGCATTCTCCGTCGTACCGAAGTCATGCACGAGGCCGCGATCGTCAAATACGGTTACGGTGCAAGTCTCGTTTAAATCGATCCATACTGAGTAGTCGTTGGGGTCAGCCCACCGGTACACGGACACGCCGTCCCAAATGAATACCTTGTCGCCTGCGTCTTCCGACACAACACGCCCATCCGGCGCCATGTGAGGCCAAATTAATGCGTCCGTAAGCCAGTGCAGTCTGCCCGTATCTCCGTTGAAGGCAAAGCTAAACGCTGCCAGCTGGCCTTGACGATTACGCACCGTTGGATCTTCGGCGAGCCCGGCCATGTAGTACTCATCGTTAATTTGCATCACGTCCGTAATAACCGTCGTCTCCCTCATGGGATCCATCGGATTAATGAGCTGGTTCGCGTCCGCCGCTTCTTCGCCACCAAACCAAACGAAACCGAGGCTGGTTGGCACGCCGGAGTCCAAGAACGAGAAGGTACCGGACACGTGCCCGTGATTGTTGATCGAGCGGCCAGTCAGCTGCCCTTCTTGGTGACCCTCGATTGGTGGCACGCGCTTCAAGTAGTAGGTAAGGACTTCTTCAACAGAGGGCGGCTCCCATCCGGTTGGCACTTCTTCCTGCACCATTAGCTGCTCCTCTTCTCCTGGGGGCTCCTCTGCAAGCTGCGACTGCTTTGCAAATGATTCATCGAAGACGCCCGTAACCTCTGTCGGGCTACCCAGCGAGGCGACCGAACTGATCGTCAGAGTGGTCGTATCCGAAGCGCTCAACACGGTCTCCAGCGTCTCGAACCACTTCGCTGCCATTTTCTGCTGACCCGCAAGCGTCGGATGCACGCCGTCACGAAGGTCAGATAACAAGAATCCCGAATTCTGATCGACGAGAATCACAGGCGACTGGATTTGCGTCTTGCGCGACACGATCCCCGGAACCTCAGCATTGAACTCGTTGACGCGGCGGTTGCGTCCGCTATCGGCCGCCGGTATCAGCTGCGCCAACAAGATCGT
The DNA here is from genome assembly GCA_024640685.1 of Rhodospirillaceae bacterium. Taxonomy (GTDB): domain Bacteria; phylum Pseudomonadota; class Gammaproteobacteria; order Steroidobacterales; family Rariloculaceae; genus JAHEEM01. Next base: position 718 of record JAHEEN010000142.1, on the reverse strand, counting down.
AACGTTTCGATTGTCCACTCGCAGCGCATCGATGATCGACTCAATTTCGGCCACGGTACTCGCCGTGCTTTGCCCTTGAAACGCGTCGTTGCTACCTACGTGCATCATCACAATATCCGGTGTATAGCCGCCCAACCATCCCGGTAGCGATGCCAACAGCTGATCCGCGCGCCAACCCCAGTGACCTTCATGGTCCAAATCAAAATCTGCATTCGGTGGTGGACCACCATTGTTTCTAGTTAGCGAACCGACAAAATCAACCGAGTACCCCGCATCTACCAACGTATGCCACAAAGGACGACGGTATGAATTGTTCTGCGTGTTACCCTGCGTGATCGAATCGCCTAGCGGCAGTATCACCGTCGGATCTAGCTCCTCCGGCGGCGGTTCCTCCGGTGGCGGCTCCTCCGGTGGCGGCTCCTCCGGTGGCGGCTCCTCCGGTGGCGGCTGCATCTGTGCAGGTCGTTCTGCAACTGTCGAGGCCGCACTCGCGCCTGAGCCCCCGGAGTCGCAACCAGCTACTAGCGCGAACAACGGGGCCAACAGGATGTACGCTCTAACCTTGAACAAGCCTACACCGCCCTGTGTCATGTTGTTCTTTTCCTTGCGCCAATGTCGGCGAGTCGTGCTCTAGTTAATCGCGAGCGCAACGACTATAGCACTAGAAGTTTGAGCTTCGGCTTAGGTGACATAATCTTCGCCCGGCTCCGACCTGCCC
>JAHEEN010000141.1 GCA_024640685.1 Rhodospirillaceae bacterium | reverse complement strand
GCCTGTGACGAGGTGCCGGAGACGGCACCGGCCGGAGGCAGCGTCCGCCCGCCCCCGGACCGGCCAACTTATAAGCCCGAGTACGCTGCGACGGTTCACGACCTGAACGCGAGACAGGTCGAGGAAGATCCGGCGCTGCGCTGTGAGAACCCCGGCCTGCCCCGCATCGGCCCGCCGGACAAGATCGTACAAATACCCGGGCAAGTCGTGTTCCTCTACGACGACTTGAGCGGCAACTTCTTCAGGATCATTCCGACCGATGGCCGCGACCATCGCGCCGATGCCGTGCCGTCGTATCTAGGCGACGCCGTCGGGCGGTGGGATGGCAATACGCTCGTCATCGAGACCGTCAATCTCAACGACGAGACCTGGCTGACCGACGACGGCACGTTTCATACAGCGGACCTGCGCGTCGTCGAGCGCGTCAGTCGCGACGGTGACCGCCTAACGTGGCAGGCGACGGCTCACGATCCGGCCGTGCTCGCCGAGCCTTGGGCGTTGCGGGAGCGCACCGGCACGCTGACCGACATCGAACTCGTCGAGGCGCCGCCATGCGTCGAGCGCGACCTGGACGTCGTCTTCGACCCGACGACGAGTCACGACAATCCTCGTTGAGGCGGGCGAAGGGCTCAACAAGCGCGCATGCCGAATCTGTCGCTGAGTCTCGCGTGTTGCGACTACGATCGCTGTCGCGCGCTATTCGATGGACGCGTCCGCATCGAAGGCTGCGACGTTAGCTTTGCCGCGCTCGAGCCCGAGGAGTGCTTTCATCGGGCGTTCAAGCACCAAGAGTTCGACATCTCCGAGCTGTCGCTGTCGAGTCACACGCTGACGTCGGGGCGCGGCACGAACGAGTACATCGGCGTTCCGGCGTTCGTATCACGCTTGTTTCGACACTCCGGTATCTACATTCGCACCGACCGTGGCATCGAGCGTCCCGAGGACCTTGCCGGCAAAACTATTGGGCTGCCCGAGTATCAGATCTCGGCCAACGTCTGGATTCGCGGCATCCTATCCGACGAGTACGGCGTCAAGGTCACCGACGTGCATTGGCGATCGGGTGGCATCGAAGAACCCGGCCGCGGCGAGCGCGCGCGCATCGACCTTCCGCCGGAGATCGATCTGCAACCGATCCCCGCCGGCCGTACGCTGTCGGAGATGCTCGAAGCCGGCGACCTCGACGGCATGATCGGTGCGCGGGCTCCCTCGTGTTTTGTCCGCGGCGCCCCGAATGTCACGCGCCTGTTTCCGGATGTCCGCGCCGCCGAGGAAAGCTACTACGAGCGCACCAAGATCTTTCCGATCATGCATCTGATCGGCGTTCGTAAACGTCTCGCCGAAGAGCATCCATGGCTGCCGGTCAGCGTTTTGAAAGCGTTCATCGAAGCCAAACGTCTCGCGATGGAGGATCTGGCGCAGATCGGCCATCTCTACGTGAGCCTGCCGTGGGCGATCGCAGAGAGGAACCGCATCATCGAGCTGATGGGCGAGGACTACTGGTCCTACGGCATCGATGCAAACCGCCACGTGCTGGAGACCTTCCTGCGCTATCACCACGAGCAAGGGCTATCCAAGCAGCTGCTCGTGCCTGAGGATCTGTTCGCGCCGTCGACGCTCGACCTCGCGAAGATCTAGGCTTTCGTGTTGCCGCGCATGATCAATGCCGTGAGCAACGCGAGCACGGCGAGCGCGAGCGCGTCGGTCAGCACACCGGGCACGACCAACAGCACGGCGACCAACGCCGCGCACAACCGCGACGGCCAACCCAGTATCGTCGACCCGACGATGCCTTGAAGGCTCACGCCCAGCGCGAGCACGCCGATCAATGCGGTCACAGCGGTGTAGGCGACGGCCGCAGGCTCGCCGTCCATGATCAGCTCGGGCCCGTAGACCCAGGCGAACGGGATCAGAAAGCCGACGAGCCCGAGCTTGAACGCCTTGACGCTGACGTCCAGCGGATTTGCACCCGCAATGCTACTTGCGCCGTAGCCCGCCAATGCGACGGGCGGCGTGATATTCGACATGTTGGCGAAGTACAGCACGAATAGGTGCGCGCCCATCGCCGTCACGCCCATCTCGACCAAGCCGGGCGCGATGATCGCCGCGCAAATGATGTAAGAGGCCGTCGTCGGCATCCCGAGCCCGAGGATGATGGCGACGACAGTCGCCAACACCAGAGCAAGCGGCAGAAAGCCCAGCGAGTAGCTAAGAATGATGCTCGCGATATTCAGGCCGAGGCCAGTCAGGCCCAGCACGCCGACGACGACGCCGGCGAGCGCACACGCAGCAACGACCATGATCGAGCTACGCATCGTCACGAACAATGCCGATGCAATCGCGGCCGGACCGAGGCGGCTCTCTCTCTTGAAGGCACCGACCACGACGCCGCTCAGCGCGCCGATCAACCCGGCCCTGAGCGGCGACACTTGCGCGACCAGCAGGGCATAGAGCAACACGGCAATCGGTAGTAGCAGATACCCGCCCTTCTTCAACACGTCGGTCGTCCGCGGTATTTCCGCATCGGACAGGCCGCGCACGCCTGTCCGGCGCGCCTCTAGGTCGACGATCCAAAACACGCCGACGTAGTACAGGATTGCGGGTATCAGTGCAGCCTTCGCAATCGACACGTAATCCGAACCGAGGATGTCCATCATAATGAACACCGAAGCGCCCATGATCGGCGGCAGGATCTGCCCACCGGTCGATGCGGCCGCCTCGACTGCGCCTGCGAACGCGGGCTTGTAACCCGACTTCTTCATCAACGGGATCGTGAAAGCGCCGGTCGCCATGACATTAGCGACCGGACTACCGTTCAATGTCCCGAAGAATGAGCTGCCGACAATCGCGATCTTCGCGGTGCCGCCGCGCGACCTACCGGTTAGGCTTACGGCCAGGTCCATCAGCACTTTCGCGCCGCCATTGGCCTCCATGACTGCGCCAAACAAAACGAAGACGAACACGTAAGTGACACAGACACCGACCGGTGTGCCGAAAATCGCGTCGAGGCTGTAGACGTAACTGATCACGCGCTCGAGCGCGAACCCCGGATGCCCGAGGATGCCTGGAAAAACCGGGCCCCACAGCGCGTAGCCAAGCAGCACGAGGGACAGTATCGGCAAGGCCGGCCCCATCGTCCTGCGCGCGAGCTCGAGGATTGTCACGACCAGCACGGCGCCAACGACGAGATCCGGCGTGATCCAGAGCACGCCGGCTCGATCCATCAAGCCTTCGTAGTTCAAAAGCGTGTAGAAATATGTGGCGGCGCTGCAGCCGATCAGCAGCAGATCGAATGCTGTGACCCGCCCACGGTCGTTTTTTTGCGCCGGATAGAGGACAAACGCAACGACCGACGCAACGAATAGAAACGTCGAGCGCAGAACGAATGCCTCGATCGGGTAGACGTTGAGCCCAACGATATTGAACAACGCACCGACAACGGCAATCGCAACGGCAAAGGTTTGAATCGGTCCGGTTCGGGACAGCAGGCTGTCAGCTTGAGATCGATTGCCCGATGAGCGCGGCTGTTCGTGCTGCATCGACTACCCGCTCACGACAGCACAGCTTCGCCCGCGGCGGGCGCTAGGCCGCGAGCCGCGCAGGGATCTCGATGCCCTGTTCGTGATAGTAAGCCTGCGCGCCAGGGTGCAATGGCACGACCAATCGCTCGAGTTGCTCAGCATCGACCTCGGCCGCTCGGTACGTGCGCCTGATCGCATCGGCATTCGAATAGCACGTCCTGACGATGTCGTAAATCAATTCGTCGGACACATCTTTGTTCGCCATTAACACGCTCAACGACGAGAAGCTCTTGATCGGTGCGTCGAGCCCATCGTAGAGATCTGGCGTGACGATGTCCTCGAGCAACCACGGCGCGTCACGCTTGATCTTCGCGTACTCGTCATCCGAGAACGCGAGGAACCTCAGGTCGATGGTGGTTTGTAGCTCCAGGATAGACGGCATCGGAATACCCGCCGTCGCGAAGAACCCCTTCAGCAGACCGTCCTTGATCATGTTGTTCGTATCGCCCTTGCCGGCGTTCTGGTATCTCGGCCTGATGCCGAGTATCTCGAACACCTGCCGCGCCGCCGCATCGTGCGTACTACCGCGATTACTGAGCCCGAATCGTTGCCCGTCGAGGTCGCTCAAGCTGTAGATCGGCTCGTCCGCGCGGACGACGAAGTGATGAATGCTATTGAAGAACGGCACGATGCTTCTGATGTCCCCGCGCCCCTCGACGTTCGCGGACTGGACGGCATCGATGTTGTTGACGAGCCCGATTTCCAGCTCACCGCGATGCAGCAGGATCGCATTCTGGCGCCCGCCGCCGGTTGTCTGAACGCGCGGGCTCAAACCAGTCGCTTCGAGCAGCCGGTTGACGGCGCCGGCACAGACGTAGAACGCACCACCGGGCGTGCCGCCACCGATGCGAACGTACGGCGATGCCGCCCACGACAGGTTGGGTGCCGCGGCCACCGCCAACGCAGCTTGAACGAAAGCCCTTCGCCGTATCACCGCGCGCTACTCTATCTTCGTTGACACGGTTACTGTGGTGGCGGAACGCCCGCCGTCGTCTGCTGAACGAGATCCGCCATGTTGCAGTCCCAGTCGCCGGCGGTCGTCTTATAGCAGTAACCCGATGCATTGACCTCGACGTGCGAGACACAGTTCGTACCGACGTTGTTGTCTCGCTGTCGGCGGCATTCGTAGCGCACGAGGCTGCCGCGTATCGGATAGACGAGGTGGCTCGTGTCGATATCGGTGAAATAGTTCTCATCAAACGCCTCGCCGTCATCGACTGCGGTGACGTCGACGTCCTCGAGCAAGTACAACGAGCCGTCGGCGACACCCTCGGTCGTGCACTTCAGATGCTGCGCGGCTTGTGCGGTTGTCAGTTTGCCTCGCTCGGGCTCGCTGCGCGACGCGCAAACTACGGGCTCACGCGCACCATACGCCGCACCGATCCCGGCACGCCGGCCGCGGAAGTTGCGTACTCGCTGGCCGTTCGCGTCGGTCGCATAATCGAGTCGTTGGCCCGCAGCGTCCAACAACATGAACGTCTGCGAGAAATTGATCGGCGATGACTGGTCCGCGGCCGCACTGCCCTCGAGAATGTACAGGCGACCCGGCCCACCGTGCTCGCTCGGCCCGGCATGCAGATAGATGCCCGCAGCCGTGCGCCGGCCGTCGGCATCCACGAGATAGATCATATGCCCGGGCAATCCTTCCATCGTCACGGCGCGATCGTAGGTCACTTCGCCCGGGCGGCTGCGAAAGCCTTCGACCGCATGCTCGATGGCCGCGGCTATGTCCTCGGCGCTGGCGTCCATGTAATGCACGACCGTCATCGAATAGACGCTGTCGTCGTCAGCGGCCGTGAACACGCGTGCAGGCAGCTCGGCGCCCGAAGCCGACGCATACGTCGTCTCCGTGATCTCGGGCTCAGCCGGCATGCTGACCATGAAGAACTCGTCGGCACTCGCGAACTCTTGCCAGCCCTGCGCGAGCGCGGGGCCCGTGCTCAACACCATCGCAATCGCTCCAACAACGGCGAAATAATCCGCCACCTGCCGTGCTAGCACCGCAGCGGACCGAGTTCGCATGACTAGTCGAACTCCTTGTCCATTGCCGTGCCGTTGACGCTCGTCACGAAGCCCATCAGGCAGCCGGCCGAGCCGTCGCGGACGAGATGGCAGCGCACACTGACCTCGTCGCCGGGCTTCAGGCTATCCGGCCGCCAGCCGCCGCGCATCAACGCCGCGGGGCTGCCGCCCTCGATGCTCCAGAGCTGCGGTCGGCCGTCGTCATCGGCGATCTCCATGTAGAGCCAGACGTGCGGATTCGTCCATGCCACTTCCGTGACAGTACCGGACAGGTGAGCGAACTCCTCGGTGATGTAGTTCGCGTGGGAATGATGCGCCAAAACCGGCGCGGTCCCGATGATCGATGCTGCGACGAGAGTCATCGGTGACTTGAGATTCATTGCGTTCTCCCGATCTCGAGCCAGCGCTCCGTCCGCCGTGGATCGGAGCGCTGGGTCCTCCGATTCTACTCGCGTACCCCGGGAATTGGCATTCCGTAGTCGCCCGAGCAGCGCCGACTTCTCGTACTCGCTGGTAGCGGCCCGGACCGTCTGGATCGGGTTCAATTTTTCCCAGTTGGGCATAGAATGGAGACGAACCGGCAAGATCCCGCAAAGCGTATCTTATGAAGTACTCGATGCTATTTGCAGCGGCCATGGCCCTCGCCACACCCGTCTGGAGCCACCACAGCGATGCTGGACTCGACATGGCATCAGTAACCACAGTCGAAGGCATCGTCACCGAATTCAGCATGCGGAATCCGCATACGTACTTCACGATAGAAAGCACCGACGCAAGCGGCGAGACTGTCGAGTGGGCCATCCAGATGGGTTCGGCGATCTCACTGGTTCGTCGAGGTTGGACGCGCGACTCGCTGGTCGTCGGCGACCACATCACGGCGATGGTGCACGCGGCTGTCGACGGCCGGCCTTATGGGCTGCTGAACCACATAGAGACCGAGGACGGCGCGCTGTTGGATACCGCTCGAAATCGTGGCACCGGCGAGCCTGCGCTCGCAGGGCTCGCGGCTTCGGCGAGCACGGATTCCTTGGAAGGCGTCTGGATGGCAAGAAGTGCTGAGCTCGTGAGCTACCCGGGTGGATTCGACGGTTACTTTCACGCCGAGCTCGAGCTGACACCGCAGGCGGTCGCCGCACAGGCCGCGTTCGACGAATTCTCGCCCGAGAGCCCCGAGGCGCAATGCATCGGTCGGCCGACGCCGGCGATGATCGTCGCGAGCAACCTCTATCCGCTGCAGATCGACATCAATGAGGAGCAGCAAACGATTCAGATACGAATCGAGTTCTGGGACGAGGTCCGCACGGTCTATATGGACGGCCGGGCACACCCCGACATCAGCCAACGAAGCCATAGCGGTCACTCGATCGGCTGGTGGGAAGGCGATACGTTGGTTGTCGATACGACGAACTTTTCGGATCATCGCTCGCCGTATCAGATCGGCGTTCCGTCCGGCGCCCGGAAGCACGTCGTCGAGCGCTACAGGCTCATCGACGATGGCACGCGTATCGCGGTCGAATTCGTTCTCGAGGATCCCGAGTACATCGCCGCGCCGTTAACGCACGCGAGGGAGCTGATCTACTCCCCGCAGCTGGAACTGTCTACGTTCGATTGCGACCCGGAGTCGGCGAGGCGATTTTTGCCTCAATAGCTATCTCGGCGGAGTCAGCCCCGAGGCATTCGAACGTGCCTCACTTTGAGACTTCGCCTTCTCCACAAGAGTGTGGGCAGTTCACCGTTTGAGGCAGTCATGACTTTCTCGCCCCGTCTGGTAGATCGCCCTCAACGCGCGAGTTCGGCCACTATGCGATTCAACGTACCGCGGTCGCCGAGGCCCACAATTCCGTGAGTACGTGCATCGAGATCATCTTGAGGGAGGCGGAGCGCTATGCGTTGATTGTATGCGGCAGCGGCGTTCCATACTCCCGCTGTAACTTCATAGTCCAGTGCCGGGTAATTGACAATCGGTAGCTCGGGACCGCGAAAATCTGCCTCTATACGCAGCTGCCCGCCGCGACCTGCGACAGCCATCATGTTCGAAAACAAGAGGGATTGTTGTGTACTAGACACGGTCTCTGTTGGAGTCCCAATTCGGTCGCAGGCTAGTGCTGGTTGGTCCGGCGGAGCGAGTTCGTAGCCGCCGACGGACGTTAGGTTCAGGCAGAATCTACCCTCGAAAATTTCGAGTTTCACAGTCCCGGAAAAGCCCTCGTGCTTCAGATCGGCAAGAAGCGCTTCATACTCAAGCGCTCGATCGTCATTGAGGGGTATCTCACCGAACGGATAATGTTGAACCCAAACCTTGCTCGGGGGCGCCAGATACGTGGGGTCGGCACTCACGGACTGGGCCGCTAGCGCCGGACTGGAGCTTCCAATCTGCTGGACCTCGGCGATTTCGGGTGCCATCCAGGATTGCTGTGCTTTCGGCGGCTCAGTTTGCAAGCGAGTGACATTAATATACACAGTGCCAATCCAAAGGACCGCGGCGAACGTCATAGCGAGAGTTACTAACGCTAGCTGCTTACCGAATGCGGTCGTCCCGTTTGCCTGCAGATGGGGTACCGTCGGTAACGATATTGCCACTGGCTCGTCATCCGTCCGAAAACGTTCTGCTCGTAATTCGGCAAGGAGCATTTTTCTGTGCTCTCGAA
>JAHEEN010000140.1 GCA_024640685.1 Rhodospirillaceae bacterium | reverse complement strand
CGCATCGTGCACTTCAAATAGGCAGCACCCCGGTCGCCTTGCTCGGGGATGCTGACTTCTGCAATGAGCTCCCCTTTGCGCAGCGTCGTTTGTAGATATCCCGCATAGAGCTCTTCGATCGGCAGCGTCCGCTCGCCGTCCGGCGCAACGGTGGCAACGGTTGCGCCCAATGCGGTCAGCACCGGCGGTAGATCCATGTGCGGGTCGGCGTGCGCGAGATGGCCGCCCGCGGTTGCGACGTTGCGCACGCGGATGTTCGACAGCGTCCGCAGCGCGCGCGCGATCACAGGAGTACGGCTCTTGACCACAGCCGAGCGCTCGAGGTCCGCCAAGCGGGCCATTGCGCCGATACGCAGTGAGCCGTCGTTCTCGGCGATTTCCGCGTAGCGCGCCTCGACGCTGCGCAGACTGACGACCCGCGTGGGCTTCAATACGCCCATCTTCATCATCAACATGATCGCGGTGCCGCCGCCCATGACACAGGACGATGCGTCCTCAGAGGCGAGCAGCCCGGCAGCCTCGCGCAGCGAGCGCGGCTCAACGAGTTCGAAGGGGGTCATCGCTAAGTTGTCTTTCTGGCGGGACCTTCAAAGTGTTCTTCGTTGACCAATCGTTTGTTGTTGAATGACCACCCTTTGGGTGTCGTATGGCGGAGAGGGAGGGATTCGAACCCTCGAAGGGCGTTTTGTACCCTTACTCCCTTAGCAGGGGAGCGCTTTCGACCACTCAGCCACCTCTCCGATAACGAGTGCCGTGTCGCAGGCGCCGAAATTCTAACGACAAACGAATACGGCAGCCAGACGCGCTTGCCGCCGCTCCTCGGCACCACGGTAGTCCGACGAACGCCGCCGCGCTCGTCGCAATCGCACGAAGGTTGTCAGCGCCCGGCGCCGACGACCTTGACGGTGGCCCGTTCGTCCGCCTGCTCGCGCTGAATGCGCTCGTAGATCTCTTCGCGATGGACAGCGACCTGTTTCGGCGCGTTCACGCCCAAGCGCACCTGATTCCCCTTAACTCCCAGCACGGTCACGGTGACGTCGTCGCCGATGACCACAGTCTCCCCCACTCGGCGGGTCAAGATCAGCATAGCCAAACTCCTTCTCGGTCCTGGCCCTGAGCCATCCCGGCTGCTTGTCTCGCAGATTCCAGGCGTTCGCGCTCGGGACCGCACCTACACCCTCGAGATCGTTCCTTCCTGCACAACCCTGCAGGGTCTCTCGGGTATCCGTGGCTAAACCAGCCTTTAGTATTGTTTAACGTTGCGGCCGGTTCCCCCTCCTCATCGCCCCGCCCCAGTGGGCTCGGCGACTGGCCTAGTCTAATGCATTTTAACCCCGGGAAGGCGCTGATTTAGACCAAGTCTAAATGGCGCCGGCCGCCAATGGTTATCGGAGCGCCGCCTCGACGGTGTCGGCGACGATTGCGAGCGCGGAATCGAGGTGCTCCGGGGCGTTGCCTCCGGCCTGGGCAAAATCCGGACGCCCGCCACCGCGGCCGCCGACCTTCTCGGCAATCGGTCCGATCAGCGCGCCGGCCTTGAGCCTGCCGGTCAAGTCCTTCGTGACGCCGGCGACGAGCCTGACCTTGTCGTCGTCGACGGCACCGAGGACAACAACGCCGGAACCGAGTCGGTCGCGGAGCTGATCGGCGGCGTTACGCAGCGCCTTAGCGTCGGCCCCGTCGATGCGCGCGGCCAAGACCTTGATGCCCTGTACGTCGACGGCCTGGTCGGTCAGGTCCTGCCCGCCACCCGACGCAAGCTTCGCGCGCATTGCGTCGAGCTCGCGCTCGAGCGCACGCGTCCGCTCGACGAGCTGCCCGACCTTGTCGGCGACATCGTCGCGGCCGCTCTTAACGACGGCGCTGATCTCGCCAAGGGCCGCATCGCCACGCTCGACCCATCGCTCGGCAACGGCGCCTGTGACTGCCTCGATTCGCCGCACACCGGACGCTATGCCGGTCTCGCTGACGATCTTGAACAGCCCAATGTCGCCGGTCCGCGCAACGTGCGTCCCGCCGCAGAGCTCCGTCGAGAAGTCGCCGAGCGTCAAGACCCGCACGGTATCGGCGTACTTATCGCCGAAAAATGCCAGCGCGCCGCTCGCAATGGCCTGCTGGTAGTCCATCTCCCGGGTATTTGCCGGCGCGTTGGCGCGAATCTGTGCGTTCACGCGCCGCTCGATCTCATTGAGCTCGACGGCCGTCACGGGCTCGTAATGGGAGAAATCGAATCGCAACCGATCCGGCGCAACCAACGATCCCTTTTGCTGCACATGCGTGCCGAGCACGTCGCGCAGGACCGCGTGCAGCAAATGCGTTGCCGAGTGATGCAGCACGGTCGCCTGCCGCCGAGCACCGTCGACGCGGGCCTCGATAGCGTCGTTTACCTGCAACTGACCTTCGGTGATCTCGCCCAGGTGCCCGTGCGCGGCGCCGAGCTTCTGTGTGTCCGTGACGGCAAAGCGCACGCCCGGTGCGGCCAACTCACCACGATCGCCGATCTGACCGCCGCTTTCGGCGTAGAACGGCGTCGACGCGAGCACGACGATGGCTTGTTGGCCGGCTTCAATCGCATCGACCGGGTGCCCATCGACGAATAACTGGGAGACCGTCGTTTCACTCGTTAGCCCGTCGTAACCAACGAACGTCGTCGGTGTGTCGACGCTCGGCAGACTCGAGCGGTCGAGCGCGAACTGACTCGCGCTTTGCGCGCGCCGTCGCTGCTCGCCCATTGCTGCCGCGAAGCCGTCGTGATCGACCGCGAGCCCGCGCTCACGCGCAACGTCGGCTGTCAGATCCTCCGGGAACCCATACGTGTCGTAGAGCTTGAAAACTGTATCGCCAGCGATCACGCCGCCGCCCGGCAACGCGTCGATCGCCTCGTCGAGCAGCTTCATACCGTTCGCGAGCGTCTCGGCAAACCGATCCTCTTCCTGGCGTAGAACGCGCTCGACATGCCTGCGTTGTGCGACGAGCTCCGGATACGCGCTGCCCATCTGCGCCTCGAGCGACGCGACAAGCGTGTGGAAGAACGGTTCGGTCGTTCCGAGCTTGTGGCCGTGACGCAGCGCACGTCGAATAATGCGCCTTAGCACGTAGCCACGGCCCTCGTTGCCCGGCAGCACACCGTCGGCAATCAAGAACGAGCAGGCACGTATATGGTCGGCGATGACGCGCAGGGACTTGCTTTCCGCATCGCGCGTGCCGGTGGCTTCCGTCGCATCTTTGATCAACCCTTGAAAAAGATCGGTCTCGTAGTTCGAGTGCACCCCCTGCATGACGGCCGCAAGTCGCTCGAGCCCCATGCCGGTGTCGACCGACGGCTTCGGTAACGGCGTCAGCGTTCCCGATGTATCGCGGTCATACTGCATGAAGACGAGATTCCAGATCTCGACGTAGCGGTCACCGTCCTCGTCGGGCGAACCCGGCGGGCCGCCAGGCACGTCCGGCCCGTGATCGTAGAAGATCTCACTGCACGGCCCGCACGGGCCGGTATCGCCCATCGCCCAGAAATTATCCTTGGCGCCCAGCCGACCGAAGCGCCCCGGGTCGATACCGATCTCCTCGAGCCAGATCCTCGCAGCCTCGTCGTCGTCCTCGAACACCGTGCACCACAGGCGCTCGGGCGGCAGACCGAGAGTCTCGGTGACGAACTCCCATGCGTAGCGAATCGCCTCTTGCTTGAAGTAGTCGCCAAAGCTGAAGTTGCCGAGCATCTCGAACAACGTGTGGTGGCGCGCCGTGTAACCGACGTTCTCCAAATCGTTGTGCTTGCCGCCGGCCCGCACGCAACGCTGCGCAGTCGTCGCGCGCGGAATCTTGCGCCGCTCTTGGCCGAGAAAGACGTCCTTGAACTGCACCATGCCGGCATTCGTGAACAGCAGCGTCGGGTCGTTCGCGGGGACCAGTGACGAGCTCGGCACGACCTCGTGGCCGCGCTCGGCGAAGAAATCCAGAAAAGCCTGGCGAAGCTCGTTACTGCTATGTTTCATCTCAAAGTAGCAAAGTAGGGGTCCAACCTAGGTTTTTCCCAGCCATCGTCTGGCGCCGGCCCGCGCGGTTCGAAAAACCTCGGTTCGACCCCATTCTTCTTACGGCGCGCAAACTAATCCCAATCGCCCGCCATATCCAGTGCCGCACGGATCTGATCGGGCTCGAATCCGCGATATTGCAGGAAGTTCGCCTGCCGCGCGCGCGCTTTGAAATCCGCTGGGGGCGTCTCGCCGAACCGCTTCACGCGAACTTCCACCGCGAGCGCGCGCCAATCGACGGTGATCGCCGTCAGCCCCTCGACAATATCGCCGTCACCGATGCCGCGCTGCGACAGCTCGGCGCGAATCCGCACGGGTCCCTGGCCCTTGCGGATCCGCCCGGAGATGAAGCATTCGACAAATCGCTGATCCTGGAGCAGGCCGTCCGACTCGAGCGCATCGAGCACATCGGCGATCACGTCGGGCTCGAACTCGCGCGCGGTCAGCTTGCGAGTCAGCTCGAGCCGGCTGTGATCGCGATGCGCCAAAAGATCCATCGCCCGGCGACGGCACGCGAGCAGCGGCTTCGACGGATCGAGATCCCGATTGGCTGGCACCGGCGAACCTCGGCTCCGCGAGGGTTACGCCTGCTTCAGCGCGTCCTCCGCGTCGGCCTCGTTCGTCACGACTTCGACCGGGCCCGGTAGGCGCTTGGCACGGACCTGCGCTTCGATTTGAGCGGCAACGTCCGGATGCTCGATCAGATACTCGCGAACGTTTTCCTTGCCCTGACCGATGCGATCGCCCTGGTAGCTGTACCAGGAACCGGCCTTGTCGACGATGTTGTCAGCGACGCCGAGATCGATGATCTCGCCCTCGCGCGAAATACCTTCGCCGTACAGGATCTCAAATTCGGCCTGACGAAACGGTGGGGCGACCTTGTTCTTGACGACCTTGACGCGTGTCTGATTGCCGAGCACCTCGTCACCCTTCTTGATCGCTCCGATACGGCGGATGTCGAGCCGCACGGACGAGTAGAACTTCAGCGCGTTACCGCCGGTCGTCGTTTCCGGACTGCCGAACATCACGCCGATCTTCATGCGAATCTGATTGATGAAGATCACCATCGTATTGGAGCGCTTGATGTTGCCGGTGAGCTTGCGCAATGCCTGCGACATCAATCGCGCCTGCAAACCGACATGCGAATCGCCCATCTCGCCTTCAATCTCGGCTTTTGGCGTCAACGCGGCGACCGAGTCGATGACGATGACGTCGACGGCGCCCGAGCGCACGAGCATGTCGGTGATCTCCAGCGCCTGCTCGCCGGTATCCGGCTGCGAGATCAGAAGCTCGTCGACTTTGACGCCGAGCCGCTCGGCGTAGACCGGGTCGAGCGCATGCTCTGCGTCGATGAATGCGGCCGTGCCGCCATGTTTTTGTGCTTCGGCAACGACCTGCAGCGTCAATGTCGTCTTGCCGGACGACTCCGGTCCGTAAATCTCGATGACCCGGCCGCGCGGCAGACCACCGACGCCGAGCGCGACGTCGAGTCCGAGCGAGCCGGTCGATATGACCTCGATATCCCGCGTCGCCATCGCGTCGCCGAGGCGCATGACCGAGCCTTTACCAAACTGTTTTTCGATTTGCCCGAGCGCGGCTGAGAGTGCTTTCTTGCGATTGTCGTCCATTCGTTGGTCCCTAGCTGGTTGTGCTACGAAGAAAGATTTGAGGTCAAGTCGCACGCAATTATTTCACAGAATGCGGCCTCCGACATGACCACTTTTTTGGCTCGAGCAGCGAGTTATTCCCTCGATCGACGGGTCCGCCGCCATCGGGAACGCCACCCGTCACCGCACCGGTTGGCGGGTAGGATTTGTGGTGAACGACCAGAATCTGAGGACCGTATAACGCGAGTGGCGCGGCCCGGTCTTCGACTCGACGAGCGCGATGCCATCGACGCGCCAGACGACGGGCTCGACATCGGCGTCGACGTTGCGCGCCTTGCGCGCGAGCGTGACGTGTGGCGCATACGGCTTGCGCTCGCGCTCGAAGCCGAGCGCGACGAGGCGATCCCAGAGGTCGCGCTCGAGGGAGCGCAGCGCGACGGGTGTCTCGCGCGGCCCGAGCCACAGCACACTCGCTCGGTCCCAGTGGCCGAGACGGTCGAGGACGAGCTCGAACGCCGCGCAAGGCGGCGGCTCGACGGACTCTACGCGGACGAGAGCCTCGGGAGTGACGGGACCTAGAAATGCGAGCGTCACGTGCAGATTCGCTGCCGGCGTTGGCTTGCCGCCGCAAGTCCGCACAGCGCGGCGGGTTGCGCGTGTTATCGCCTGCCGCGTCGTGGCATCGGGCCACAGCGCAAAGAACAGCCGGCGGCGCATCGGTCCGGGCGGCGGTACGGCGATCACGTCGAATTAATCCGCGCCAGACCCGAGGGTCTCGAGTACGCCCCGCAGCGCGCGCGCGACGCTTTGGCGACGAACGGACTCACGATCGCCATCGAACGATGCGCTTTCGGCGCGGGTTCCTGCAGGACCGGCCCATGCAAACCAGACGGTGCCGACGGGTTTGTGACGCGCTGCGCCATCAGGCCCGGCAATCCCGGTGACCGCGACAGCGAAGTCAGCGCCGCTGACAGCGCGCGCGCCCTCGGCCATCGCTCTGGCAACCGGCTCACTGACCGCGCCATGCGATTCGAGCAATGCCGAAGGCACGTCGAGCATGCCGGTCTTCGCTTCGTTCGCGTACGTGACGAAGCCCCATCCAAACCAATGCGAGCTGCCCGGCAGATCCGTGATCGCTTTCGCGACCCAACCGCCGGTGCACGACTCGGCAGTAGCGAGTCGTTGACCGCGGCTGACGAGGCGCGTGCCCAACGCCTGTGCAATCTCTGTGAGCGCTTTATCCGGCTCGGCCATATTCGTGCAACGTCTCCCTGTAGAGGTTCAAGTAAGCGCTCGCCATGCGCTCGACCGAGAACGCGCTCGCGATTCGCTGGCGACCGCACTCTGCAAGCGTCACGCTGAGCTCCTTGTCTTCGAGCAGCCGCTCGATGGCCGCGGCGATCGCGGCGGTGTCACCCGGGCGTACGAGCACTCCGCTGAGACCGTCATCGATGATATCTGGCACACCGCCGACGCGGGTCGCAACGACAGGCACGCCGGCCGCCATCGCCTCGAGCACGGCGACGCCGAGACCTTCACGTGCAGCCGCATGAACCATGACGTCGAGCCCCGGCATCAGCGCGGCGATGTCGTCGCGAAAGCCGGCGAATACAACGCGCTCGGTGATCCGTAGCTTCTCGGCCCAGCGTTTGAGCGGTGCCGCACGCGGCCCGCGGCCGAATATCACGAGCCAAAGATCGGGTTGGCGGCGCGTCACATCGGCAAATGCGCGTAGCAGCGTTGCATGTCCCTTGCGCGGAATCAGCTGGGCGACCGTGCCGATCACGCGCGCATCGTCCGGTATCTCGAGCGTGGCCCGCAGTCGCTCAGCGCTGTCCCGGCGGCTTACGGTCGATACGGAAACGGCGCTAGCCACACGCGCGACACGATGGCCCGCGAGACCGACTCGAGCGGTTAAATCCGTTTCTATCGCGCGGGAGATAGCGACGATGCGGCCGTACGGCCGCAGCTTGAAACGCAGCCACGCGGCGGGCTCGAAGCTCTCGACGCGCCGCGTGATCAGACTCGCGACCCCTGCGCGTTGCGCCGCACGGCCTCCGTAGAGATCGGCACCACGCCGGGAATGAACGTGCAGCAGGCTGATCGGGCGCGATCGAAGCACGCGCGAAATTCGCGAGATCTGGCCGACATCGAGATCGCCGCGCAGCGGTAGCTCGACGATGTCGGCGGGAACATTGGCCTCGGCAACGGCGCTGCCACGAGGGCAGACGAGCACATTATCGATCTCGAGCTCGGCAAGCCCGTTGATCAAATGCTCGACCTGGCGCGCGCCGCCGTACAAGTGCCGGCCGGCCTCCAAATGCACGATGCGCATCGCAGCATATTAACCTGCGCATCCGCCGAGATCGGCGCGCCGCTAGCGTCGCTTACAATAACCCGACCGCTCAACCGACGATCGAACGAATCCACGTGACCGACGCGCACACGCCGATGATGCGGCAGTACCTGAGCCTCAAAGCGCAGCATGCCGACGCGCTGTTGCTCTATCGCATGGGCGACTTTTACGAGCTCTTCTATGACGATGCGCGGCGCGCGGCCAAGCTGATCGACATCACATTGACGAGCCGCGGCGAGTCAGCCGGGCAGCCGGTGCCGATGGCTGGCGTTCCGGTGCACTCCGTCGATGGCTATCTTGCGCGCCTCG
>JAHEEN010000139.1:5553-8347 GCA_024640685.1 Rhodospirillaceae bacterium | reverse complement strand
GTAGTCGATCGCAGGCGCTACAGCGCCGATGAGCACCGTTTCGATCGGTGTCGCGCGGCTCGAGCTGCATGCGCATTCCATCTAACTACAAGACAGTCAACGGGTCAATTGGAAATATTTACATTAATTCATAGAGTTACATCCGATTCTGCGTTAGCCCACAGATCAAGGCACAGCCAGGGCCGGGCGCGCCGAGCCTGCTGGCTGCAATCGCGACGCACGGTTCCCGCACTGGGGCCATCCGCGCAAGCCCTTCATATCTAGACATAAGTCACAGCGACAACGCGGCCGGATCACTACACTCGTTGCCATCGTCGAAGGGCGATTTTCGTGGCCGATCGCGCGGCTTAGCGGTTCGCGGTTGATCGGACGGCGGTATGAAAGGGCAAAGCCATCGAAAGGTGGCGGCGCAAAGTCACCGGTCTAAGGGGCCCAGGCCCTAAGGCAGCGGGACTGCAACACGCCACGCTGTGGGAATGCAGTTCAGCTCGTCGCGGTGCCCGCGCGCAGCCATCTCCGCCAGATGGACTGTAAACCCAAATGAATGGAGTGGACCCTATGACTCTTCGCAAACTGATGGTGGCCTCGGCGGCCGCGACGACGCTCTGCGCACCGATGCTTGCCACTGCCGAATCGGACCTTTCTGTCGCCGCAGCCGGATCCGCATCGGCGCAGGCCAATCTCGACTTTCAGATCATCATCCCAAGCTTCATCTTCTTCCAAGTCGGTAGCCCCGGCACGACGATCGATCTGGTGACGTTCGACCTGGCGACGGCGCTAGAGGAGCCGGGCTCCACGAATCCCGTCCCGGGCTCGTCGACGATCAGCGTCGACCTGCGCACGAATGCGTCGCAGGTCCGCATCGCAGCGTCAGGCGGCGACATGGACGATGGCTCGGGCAACCTGATCGCACTGACCGATATTACAGCGACCGCGGGCGGCACGATTCCAGTGCCGGATTTCGGCGCTGACACCGGACTGTTCGCCCCGGTCGGCGGCGTGCTCAACGACACGTGGAGCTACTCTTACGACAACACGGCGGTTGTGCCCGCGGGTACCTACGGTGGTGCCGCGAACGGCGGCCGCGTGACGTACACGGCTACGGACATCTAGCCCCGAGCCGGCTTTTGCCGTCTACCTGGCCCAGGCTGGCACAATCCCTTAGGATGGCCGCCTGGGCCAGTTTCGTTATGGTCGTGGGACGCCTAACTCTGCTGCTCTTTTTGTTTGCGGTAGCAACACCGAGTCACGCGCTGCGATTCTCGATCGCGGCTGCGCCTCCCTTTGTCTACATCCAAGTCGGCACCGGCGATCTTGCGACTTACGGCCTGTTCGGTGGGCCGTCCTCGCAAGTCGACGAGGTCTCGTTTCCGATCCCGGCCGGCGTGACGGCGGGTGACGGCACGGAAATCATCGGCACGCCCGTCATGCCGATTGCGTTTCTCGGCTATAGCGGTGGCAACCAAGCGAATTATCAAGTGACGATCGACTCTTCGAGCGGACTCATCAGCGAAAACAACGACGTCATTCCGCTCTCGCAGATTCGCTGGACGACCCAGGATGGCGATATCCCCGGCGGTCAGTTCACCGGCTCCCCGAATCAGTTCCTGCAGCAATACAATCTCCGCGGCAGACGCTCCCGCGGCATCGTCGATTATTTGACGTTCATCTACACGAACACGATCGTGCCGCAAGCCGGCACGTATCGGGGTCGCGTGACATTCACGATGACGCTGCTATGAGCCTGCGAAACGTGACTGCTGCTGTACTGCTGTCGGCCGTCGCCTCCACCGCGTCAGCGCAACGCGTGCAGCTCGACGACACGCTGTCGCCGGTCGATACGTTTCAGATCCCGCTGGCGTGGAGCGCGGGCGTCATGCGCCAGGCAGTGGCGGCACTGTTGGCCAACGCGCCCGGTGCCGCGCCGCAACTGGCCGGGCACATCGACAACGTCGAGGTTCGACTCGATACGCGCGACTTCGTCGGCCAGTCGGCGCGCATCTACCTGACGCTGCCGGCAACGATTGCCGGACTCTCGAGCCCGACCGACCTCGAGCTGCAATGGGACGTCACGAGCCCGTTCATTCCCGGCGCCGTCAGGCCAGGTCAGTCGATGCTCGTGTTCGAAGGATCGATAAGCGGCGCCGTCACGAGCGCATTCTTCTCATTCGCGGTACGGCTAGACCGTGGCGCGGAAACCGACACGTTCGACGTGGAACCGTATTATGAACTCGAGATCATTCCTTAAGCTGATTCTGGCGGCGATCGCTCTGTGTATGACCGAGGCCCACGCGGCCGGATTTGCCGCAGGCATCTCGCCGAGCAAGTTCGAGCTGCGTGCGACACCGGGTACCGTGCTGCGAGACACGCTAACCATCGTCAATCCGAGCGGCGACGTATCGGATTATCAGTTCAAGACAGCCGACTGGCGGCTGACCGATGCCGGCGGCGTCGAGTTCGTCGAGGATTCGCTGACCGATAGCAGCTGCCGCCCGTGGGTCCGGCTCGAGCGGCGTACGCTCAGAATTAATCCGGGGGCGCAGCGCAACTATCGCTTCGAGGTCCACGTACCCGAGGATGCCCCGGCGGGACTTTGTCGGTTCGCGATCGTCATCGAGCCACCCGAGGCCGTCATGACGCAGGTAGGCAGCGGCGACTCGTCAATCGTCGTGCCGATCGTTGGCCGTTACGCAGTCGTGACCTATGTAACGATCGGCGATGCCCAGGCGAACGTCGAGCTCGTCGAGATCGGGACTCAGGAAAGCAACGGGGAACGCGTACCGGTGATGAGGTT
>JAHEEN010000139.1:0-5453 GCA_024640685.1 Rhodospirillaceae bacterium | reverse complement strand
ATGCTAGTCGTGCCCGAGTTCGGCGCGGTTGCGAACAGATCGATCGTGCTGACGTCGTAATCGGCGCGATTGCGATTCACGCTCAACGACGCCTGCCAGTTTCGATTGATCGTCCAACGCGCATCGGCGCTGACGGTCAAGCCGTCATCCTCGGTGTATTGATCGCCGCTCGCCGAGTAGATACCAGACGTCAAACCCAACGAAAAGTTGTCGAGCAAATCGTAGCGAAAGAGGGCCGATAGCTCAGTCCTATCGATGTTGCCGCGTTGACCTTCGGTGCGCTCGGTACGCAGCTCGGTCGTCAAGCGCACGCGCTCGGGCAGGCGCCAACTCATGCTCGCGGCCGCGCCTTGCCGCTTGCGGCGATTCGTCTCGATCTGCGAGTCGAGTGTCTGGGAAAACAGCTCGAACCGCGTCGTGCCGATCGGGCTGCGCAGACTCGCGTAGAGGTTAACGCGCTCGATATCTTGATCCTCGTCAATCTCGGCAGCAACGCGCCGTGACGCCAGCGATACGCTGCCGCCCAGGCTCAAGGCACGGCGCAACCGGAGTTGTCCTGAGAAAAACGCCGAGTGCGTTTTCATCGACGCGAGTGCATCGGAGCTCAAGCCCGTTTCGAGATAGTCGTAGCCTAGCGCCACGTCGTACCTCGAGTTGCCCTTGTCGGCTCGCACGTACGTGCTCAGCTGATCGTTCGGGATCGGCCAATCCGCCCAGACGAGATCAGGCTCGAGATAGGACACGCCGAATCGCAGCAGCGGCAGCCGCGCGAGCTCTAATCGGCTGTCGGCCCAGAACCCGAACTGGCTGTCGTCGTCGGCAAGCATTCGAAAGGCGTGCTGCTGCGAATCGTCGGGCAGCGTGTACCGTCCTGCGACGAGCGCACTCGTGTGATCGCGAATATTGTCGTCACCGCTGATATTCGCGAGCTGGGCACCGAGCTCGAACCGCTCGTTGACCGTGCGCTCGTAGGCAAAGCTCGTCATTCGACCGCCCGTGTCATCGAAGCGCGGCATGCGAATCCCGCGGTATGCGCCGATATCACCGACCGTTACGCGTGCGCGACTGTCGATACCGGTCAATTCGCCGTCGAAACCGAGAATGATCGAGCTCGGGATTCGATATCGGTAACCACCGTGCAGCAACGAACTCGTTTCTGTGCGCTGATGGCCTGCCGTTGTATTGAGCATTGCAGTCGCGCTGACGGGCATCAATGTCTGGCGTAAAGTTGCAACGGTCTCGCTTCCGTCCGTCTCGCGGCCGAAGTACGTGCTATCGACGTCGGCTACTTGCACGTCGAGATCGAACGTCCCCCAGTTCTCGGTCTCGCGGCTCCAATAGACGCGAGCACCGCGCTCAGTATCTTCGCCGAAGAAGTCATCGTCGCTGGTATACGACGTCAGATCGACGGCGAGGCGGTCGACACCGAACGGCTGTGCCGACAGCGCGGCAGCTGGATCGAGTGGTGGCAACTCACCGTCGGCGAACAGGTAC
Source organism: Rhodospirillaceae bacterium (assembly GCA_024640685.1). Lineage (GTDB taxonomy): Bacteria > Pseudomonadota > Gammaproteobacteria > Steroidobacterales > Rariloculaceae > JAHEEM01. Next base: position 3,959 of record JAHEEN010000139.1, on the reverse strand, counting down.
TGATCCTCCCAAACCGGTGCAAGTTGCTCCGGTGGCGTTGCAGATGGCGGAGGCTCCTGAATCTCGGCTGGGTTGAGTTGCGCGAGAAACTCGAGTGCCGCCTCGCGGTCGACGACAGCGGCGAGTCGCGCATGGTCCGCGCTTTGCGGGCGCGTGGCGGCCGCAGCAGCGATATCGGCACCGACTTCAGTGCGTTCCTCACCAGACACGGCAGCGTTTTCGGTCGCCACGACCGTATTCACGTCTCGGTCGGGGGTCGGCGGCTCGTCAGCCGTCGGTACGGCTGCGAGTTCGACCGCCTCGGCCGACGGCGATGTGTCGTCGAGCGCGGTCTGACGTGTCGCGCCCGTCACCACGGGCGACAGCGGCTGTTGCGCGAAGCTCGAGCGAACGCCGGGCGCAATCGCGGTGCTCGCTAAAAACGCGAGCGCAAGCGCCGATGCAGCGCGGCTGAACTGCCACTGCATACGGCGACCTCGACGTGCCTGTCGATTGCGGAGAGACGGCACACACGGCCCCTAAGTGTATGAAAAACCGTATGTTAAGGACCTACGCACCTTCATTATGTGAAACAGTTCCGATTGTGGCCGAAGGACCACCGGTGCTTTGCCGAAACGCGACACGGATTCGTCGAAAAGGGTCTTGCGCGCTTGAAATTATGTCTTCTCGGCGACGAAAACCTTTACATACGCGGGCTCGGTCGTCGTGCGGCCTTCGACCAAGTGACTGAAAACAGGCGCGATATCTGTCGCTGGTACGGGACTTGCTCGTCTACCGGTAACGCTAACGGCAGTATGCCGATCGATTGACGGTGTCACGACGAACGGATTCGCAATGAAACGGCGCAGACGCACGCTAGCCTGGCTAACAGCCAGCGAGACCCTCGATCCAGTCTCTGATCAGCGCCTGACCTTCGGTGTCGGGCAAGGCACTGGCCAGCGGTGGCATCGCGGCAGCGTCGCCACGACGGCCGAGACGCTCGAGAAGCACCGACTCGTCTGGGCTGCCGGGCGCGATGATCATGGCGCCGGCGATACCGAGATCACCCCGCTGCGGCGAAATGCCGCACGCACCCATCGCGTCTAACGGCGTCGTAGAGCGAAGATCGATCCCGACCGATGTCGGTCCACCGGGCCGGTGACACTGCGCGCAGTTCGTATGTAGATACGCCCGTGCCCGATCCGCCGAAGGTGCATCGGCGCCAAACGGGTCGGGTATCTGCGGCAGACTCACGACGTCTCCGAGTGGCAAATCAAACAGACCAATAGCATTCAGCGTATGCAGTTGGTTGGCCGTGCGCCCGGTTGCCTGATAAGTGAAGTCGCGATTGAGCTGGCCGAGCTCGAGCCCGAGGCTGAAGCCCGCAGCGCTCGTATGGCAGCCATCGCATTGGCTGGCATCCGGGAACAGCCATTCCTGCCCGCCGATGTCGACGACCTGTGCACCGCTGACGAGGATCGCGTCGGATTGCGCCGCATTCCACGCGTAGGAGTAACCGGCCCAGCCACCATCGGGATGGCGCATATAGAGGCGCGTCTCGATCAACTGATCGTGTAAACGGAAGTGCTTCGCAAGGACGGTGCCTGTCGGAAACACGAAGTCGTCGTCGGCGTCGACTGCGATAGTCGTCCCGTTGGGGAGCGCAAGCCATCGCTCCTTATCGAGGCCGTCAGACCAAAACGGTGCGGCGACCGTGTAGGGGATCAACCCCGACGCAGGCTCGCTAGGTGCGGCAGGATCGAAGCACCCGGTCGCCGATAGCATCGTCGCGACCGGAGAGCCACCGCCGCCACCGGATACGACGGGGTCTAGCCGATACAGTGCGCCTGCGATGTCGACGACGTAGAGCTCGCCAGCGTCATCCTCTGCGAACGACGCAATCGACAGCGACGTGTCGAGCAACTCCTCGGCCGTAAACCCGCCGCGGCCGTCGCCGACGAGGCGCCAGATTCGGCCGCTGCCGAAATCGCCGAACACATAACTGCCGACCAGCGCTGTTATCGTTGTACCGCGATATACATAGCCGCCCGTCACAGATACGCCCTGGCTCCTACCGTACGCGTGGACCGGATCAATGAGGCCCGACGCGGTCGCGCAGCTCGGCGCGGGATTCGAAAACGCTTGGAATGCCTCGCGACAATCCCAACCGTAGTTGCCACCGAGCTCGATTCGGTCAATCTCCTCGAACGAGCCCTGGCCGACGTCGCCGAGCAACAGATCACCGGTCGCACTATCGAAGCTCCAGCGCCACGGATTGCGTAGCCCCCACGCATAGATCTCCGGGCAGTTCGTCGGACTCGAGTGATTAGCGGGGCAGACTGGATTTCCGGCGAACGGGTTGTTGGTCGGAATCCCGTATGGTGAACCGCCGTCAATGTCGATCCGCAACATTGCGCCGAGCAGGTTCGTCGTGTCCTGGGCGCGATTATTCGGGTCGCCGCCCGAGCCGCCATCGCCGAAACTGGCGTAGAGATAGCCGTCCGAGCCGAAGGCGATTTGCCCGCCGTTGTGGTTCTCGAAATCCTGATTGACGCTCAGTACGTTCGTGCGGCTGCCGGGATCGAGCGTCGCGCCGCCGTCTAGGCTCGTGAACCGATCGATGCGTGAGACCATAGGGCTGCCGTCAGTCCACGACAGATAAACCTCTCGGCTCGTCTCGAAGTCGGGTGCGAATGCCATGCCGAGCAACCCGCCTTCCTGGTTGTCGTTAACGTTGAAAACAGCGTCGAGATCGATGAAGTCGGTGTCGAAGCTGTTAACAGCCGGGTCGTTCGCGAACACGCGCACGCGGCCCGTTTTCTCGAGTACGAACCAACGGCTATCGTCACCGGGCACTTGTAGCATCGCGAGTGGTTGGACGAACGCGAGCGCCGGAAACACCCGCGTCGGCTCGAGCGCCGTGCCTCCCCCACCAGTCCGATCTGGCGCAATACACGTCAGGTTGCTCGGGCGGGCTAAGAGACCTACCGTCGGATCGGGAGCAGGGATCGTACCGCCGTCGTCAGGCCCCGAAGAGCGCGACGAGCACGCCGCGACCCACGTCGCTGCGACGATCGACACTGCGACTAGACGTTTTCGGCCGGACATCGCTCAAAGCATGCCAGGTCCGCGCAGAAGCGCAATACGACTCACGCGACACGGGGCGTCTCCTGCGACCTGACGCGAGCGACGTCGTCGAAGGAAGATAGACCGAGTTAAGCCTAAGCGCCTCCAAGGCGCTTGGGCCTCGGCGATGACCCAGCGCGAGTGACGCACCAGCGCTACCGCGAGTACGATCTGACGGCCACCCGCCGCAATCCGCTGCTTGCTCTTAAGGCAATCGTGCTGTGGCCGGGGCGGAATGGCGCTGGCATCGAGCGGCTAGCGAATGATTTTGCCGATTCCTCTCGTCTAACCGCGAAAGGGCCCAAAACCGAATGAATGCATCCGAGGAGCAGCGGCTAGTAGAGCGCATGATCGCGGGCGAGCAAACCGCGTTTGACGATTTTTTCAATCGATTCTTCGATCGTCTCTACCGGTTTGCTCTCCAGCGCGTCGGCCACGACACGCAGGCGGCAGAGGACGCCGTGCTGCAGACGCTGTGTCGCGCGATGCAGAAAATCAGGCTCTATAGAGGAGAAGCGGCTTTGTTCACGTGGCTCTGTCAGATTTGCCGAAACACAATCGCGGATAGCTTCCGCTCGAGCGATCCGCTCAAATCCGCGGCAGTTCCGTTCGAGGACAGCGAAGAGATCCGCGCGGCGCTCGAATCGCTGTCGGCACTGCCGGTCGATGACCTCGAGCAAGGGTTGTTCGGCGAGCAGATCAACCGGCTCGTGCACGTCGTGCTCGATCACTTGCCGACACGCTACGGCGAAGTCTTGGAGCTCAAATACATACAGGGGCTATCCGTCAAAGAGATAGCCGTGGCGACTCATACGCGGCCAAAGGCCGTCGAATCATTGCTCGCGCGCGCGCGG
>JAHEEN010000016.1 GCA_024640685.1 Rhodospirillaceae bacterium | reverse complement strand
TTCCGACGTCAGTTCTCGCTCGATGGCCTCGCCGACGATCGCGCCGGTAACACCTCCGACGGCGCGAGCGACACTGCGGCTCCGGCGGCCGTCCGCGGTGCTGCCGATCGCCTCGCCGACGATTGCGCCTCCCCAGCGGCCGATGACCGTTGAGTAACCCTCGATCTCGACCTCGCGGACACCCAAAACCTCACCGTACTCGACGTCGTAGGCCGTCCGCGTGTCGTAGCGCGGGTAGACCCGACCCGAGGCGCTATACCGCGCACAACCCGCAACCGCGAGCACACAAACCAAGCAGATCAACCCGTTAACGCGCATAGTCTTCCTCCGTTCAGCGACTGTAACGCGCGAGCAGAGGATGGGTTGACATGGACACGGCGGTATCCAGCCGAGCGAGATCGCCGATTACGGGCGATCTATTCGTTGATCGCCGCTCGAATTTGCCGCTGCTCGGGTTCGTCGATATGAATTCGCAAGGCGCCGGATATCGGTGCCCGGACACTGCCGCCGTATAGCGTGAAGTTGATCGGCACGACGTTGCCGGTACCGTCCTCGCGAATTCCGAGCCGCAGTGGCTCGTCGAACGCCATGCCCTTGGATCCGGGCGCAATCGATCCGACCGTCGTTTGCACGCGAACGGTGCGCGGGCCGACGTCGACCGTCGGGTAAGCTACGACCGCGGGCTGCGGGCCGTCGGGCGGCGGCCAAAGACGATCGATGACCTCGAAACCGTCCATACGCGGAAAATCCAGCACGAGCGTACCGTGCTCGAATGGTGCGCGGCCTACGTTCTCGATGACCAGATTGATCTTGTGGGCACGCTCCTCGAATGCGTAATAGCGGTCTGCCGCCTCGTGCTCTTCGCTCGCCTGCTCGAGGCGCTGCAGCAACGTCCGCTCGCTCTCCGGTTGGTAGGCGCCGCTCGCACCGAACAACTGTGCGTGCACGAGTCGTTGCATCCGCGTGCGATCGTCCACGCACTGCTGGTCGACAACCTGCTTGGCAGCGATAAGCTGGCGAATCTTGGCGCTCGCTACCTCCGACGGTAGTTGCTCGAGTGGCAGCGCCGGCAAGTGCAGCACTTGCTCGACGAGGCGGCCGGCAAATCCGACTCGAATCTCCGCGGTTGCGCTGCGCGACAGTAGCTTGGCCTCGAAGATTCTCTGCAGGTCAGCGCGGCCGATACGGTGAAACTCAGTGCCGCGCCGGATCCAACCGCTGCCGACGCGCATTGCGCTGGAGGCATTACGCTTCAGTAGGTACGGTGGATCCATGCAATCGCGCATAACGATCGCGACGATGCGGTCGCCGTCGATCAGCCGCTCGTCGACTTGCATGTCTAACAGCGGCTCAATGAAATCGCCTACGAGCCGCCGTGCGAGCTTGTGCAGTCGCGCCGCATCGGACTCCGAGACACCGACGATGCAGCGGTTGCCGCCTAGCGCATCGCTGACGCCGACGAACAGATATCGCGGTCCATCGACCTCGGCATTCGCGAGGCCGAGCAAATCTCTGAGGAACTCCTGTCGATCCTTGTCGCCATAGGCTCGCTCGCGAAACTCGACTGCCGAGTTCGCGACTTCGAATCGCACGAGTTGATCGATTTCGCTCATGCCCGGAACAACGTCGGATAACCGCTCAAGTCTACGCGGTTGCGCAGACGCAGAATCCCAACTGGATCAAGGTTTTGCGACGCCGGTAGCCTGCTGCCGGCCGGCGGGTTCAGGGCGCTGCGGCTAGCGCCTCCAGGCGGGCAGCCTCGAACTCATCGCCCGAATACCAGCTCGGCATCTCGTCGGCATTCGCGATCAATAGGCCCGCAAAGAACCCGAATCGAGCGTCCTGGACGAGACCATCGAAGTTCCAGTCGTCGGTCAGCTCGTCGCTGGGCTGGTGGTAATGCTCGCGCTCGTAGGCGACGAGCTGCTCCTCACCCCAACCGTCGGGGCGACCGACGTAGTCGCGGCCGCCGCGCAGATACATGCCGGGCACGCCGACACGGGCCAGGCTGAATTGATCCGATCGATAGAAGTAGCCACGATCGGGATATTGGTCAGGAACGATGGTCCGGTCCGTATAAGCTCCGACGGCCAATGCGACGGCGTCGAGCGTCGATTTGCCGAATCCGATGAACGACATATCGCGCGTCTCGCCCCAGATGTTGCCCGCGTCGAAGTTCACGACGGCGGCCATCTTGCCGGTCGGCATAATCGCGTCGACGCCGAAGTGGCGCGAACCGAGCAAGCCTTGCTCCTCCGCGCCGACGAATGCGACGAGCACGGATCGTCGCGGCGGTTCGGGCAGCGCACCGATCGCATCGGCGATCGCGGCAACCATGCCAACGCCGCTGGCATTGTCGCGCGCGCCGTTGTAGATCGCGTCCGCATCCGGCGAGCTACCGGAGGCGTCGGCAACACCCAGATGATCGTGGTGCGCCATGAAGATCACGACCTCGTCGGCGAGCGTCGCATCGCTGCCCGGCAATAAGCCCAACACGTTCGCCGTCGTGACCCGCGAAACCTCGTTGGCTAGCGATAGCGAGGTCGATACCCCGAGCGAAACGGGCTCGAACGCAGGCTCCCGAGCCATCGCCGTCAACGCATCGAGATCGAGGCCGGCGAGATCGACGAGCTTGCGCGCGGCATCCTCGGTCATCCAAGCTGAAATCTGCAGCCGCGGCTCGTCGCCGGCCGGCAGCTCGAATTGCGTATTGCTCCACGACGTTTCGACGACTTGCCACGGGTAACCCGCCGATGGTGTCGTATGGATGATGATCGCGCCTGCCGCACCCTGCCGCGCGGCGCTCTCGTATTTGTACGTCCACCGGCCGTAGTAGAGGCGTGTTTCTCCGGCGAATAGATCCGGATCCCAGTCGGGGTCGTTATTGAGCATCAGCAGGACCTTGCCGCGGAGGTCGACGCCTTTGTAATCGTTCCAGTCGTACTCGGGCGCCTCGATGCCGTAGCCGACGAAAACGACTTCGGCGGCCTCGATCGCAGCGCGGTCGCGCTGCACGCCGCTGGACGCGATGAACTCCTCGCCAGCGACTAGCGCTAGCGACTCCGTCCCCCCCGAGAACGACCAGCTCTGCGGACTGCTCGCACGCACGCCAACGAGCTCGAACGGCTGCTCCCAGCTGCCCTGACGACCACCCGGCGCAAAGCCCGCTTGCGCAAGCCGCTCGGCAAGAAATTGACGCGCCGCGGCATCGCCGGGCGTGCCCGGCCCTCGGCCGGCATAGTCGTCAGCGGCAATCTCGGCGATGGCGGGCCTGATCGCCGCCGCAGAGATGCGCTCGGCCGCAGCCAGCTCGCTGTCGCTGAACGTGATAGCCGGCACATCGCCGATCTCTGCGGTCGGTTCCGTCGGTCCGCAAGCGCAGGCGCAGGCGGCAAGCCCGCACCAGGCGAGACGCCGCAGCGACGGCCTCATATTCGGCAGCCGGGAATCAAAGCTTTCCGACAACATGCATCGTCAGCCACTCCGCGACGAGCGCTGGCTTCTGCTCGCCTTCGATCTCGATCGTCACTTTGGTCTTGACGAGCAGCTGGCCGCCGCGCTCCTTCGCTTCGACCAGCTTTGCGACCGCACGGATGCGCTTGTCGACCTTGACCGGCGCCGCAAAGCGAACCTTGTCGAAGCCGTAGTTGATGACCATCTGCAAGCCGTCGATATCCGGCGCAAATCTCTCGCACAGATGCACGATCATCGACAACGTCAACATGCCGTGCGCGATCGTGCCGCCGAACGGCGAGCCCGCAGCGCGCTCGGGATCGACATGGATGAACTGATGGTCCTCAGTGACATCGGCAAATGTGTCGATGCGCTGCTGATCGATCAGAAACCAGTCCGACTTACCGAGCTCCGTGCCGACGAGCTCCATGAGCTCGGACTTGGTCATTGCCTGTGCCATCCCGTCCTCCGCTGCGATCTCGCCGAGCCGAGCTTCGCCACGGCAATTCGCAATCGATCAACTCGAGTATTTCGACAAATCGGTCCACAGCGAGCGTTGCACGATAGCTCGCATAGGGTTGTTCAGGCGCCCCCCAGAAACTCGACGGACCGAGTCGCTCGCTACAGTGTACCGAGTGGCTGATGCCCAGGCGAGCCTAGACGCGGCACCCGGTCGCAGGGATCGCGGTCGGGACGCAACACGGTGCGCTTGCGTCTACCCATGCGCAACGGTGCAAGAGCGACTAAAATCGCGCGCTGTGGCCAAACATCCTCCCACGACACCGCGCATCGGCTTCGTCAGTCTCGGTTGCCCGAAGGCGCTCGTCGATTCCGAGCGCATCCTGACGCGGTTGCGCGCCGATGGCTACGATATGGCTGCGGACTACGATTCGGCGGACGTCGTCGTCGTCAACACGTGTGGCTTCATTGACAGCGCCCGCGACGAATCGCTAGCAGCGATCGGCGAGGCGATTGCCGAAAACGGCAAGGTCATCGTCACCGGCTGCCTCGGCGCGACACCGGACCTGATTCGCGAGACGCATGCCGAGGTCCTCGCGATCACCGGACCGCACCAATACGATGCAGTCGTCAGCGCGATCCGCGCTGCGGTCCCGGCACCGCAGCCCACCCGCTCCGCCGGCTCGGCCCCGCTAGAGGTCAAACTGACACCACCGCATTTTGCGTATCTGAAGATCTCCGAGGGCTGCAACAATCGCTGCAGCTTTTGCATCATCCCGCAGCTGCGCGGCCGCCTCGCCAGTCGCCCAGTCGGCGACGTGCTCGACGAAGCCGAACGACTCGTCGCTGGCGGCGTCCGAGAGCTCCTCGTAATCTCCCAGGACACGAGCGCGTACGGCGCCGACATTCGCTATGCGCCGTCGCGGTGGCGCGGCCGAGACGTTCGCGCGCGGGTCACCGAGCTCGCCGATGCACTTGGCGAGCTCGGCGCGTGGATCCGTCTTCACTACGTCTATCCGTACCCGCACGTCGATGAACTGATCCCACTGATGGAGTGCGGCAAGATACTGCCCTACCTCGACGTGCCATTTCAGCACGCGAGCCGCACGGTTCTAAAAGCGATGCGCAGACCCGCGGCCGAGGCTCGGACGTTAGAGCGCATCGCTACCTGGCGCGAGCGCGTGCCGGATCTGACGATTCGCTCGACGTTCATCGTCGGCTTCCCCGGCGAGACCGAAGCAAACTTCGAGCAGCTCCTCGAATGGCTCGAGGCCGCAGAGCTCGATCGCGTCGGCTGCTTCAAATACGAGCCTGTTGCCGGCGCCAAAGCCAACGAGCTGCCCGGCGGCGTTCCCGACGACGTCAAAGACGAACGTTGGCACCGCCTGATGTCGGCGCAGCGAGCGATTAGCGCACGGCGGCTCGCGGCAAAGACCGGCACGACGATTCGCGTTATCATCGACGCGCTCTGCGACGAGGGCGCAATCGGACGCGCGATGGGCGACGCGCCCGAGATCGACGGCAACGTCTACGTTGCCGGCGATCATGCCGAGGTCGGCTCCATCGTCTCCGCTCGCGTGACACACAGCGACGATTACGACCTGTGGGCGCAGCTCGTCGAAGTCGAGCCGGACGGGCTCGGCGCCCACTGAAAGCTCGAACCATGCACAATCTCGTCAAACCCTTCGCAGCCTTGCATCCGACGGTCGACCACGCGAGCGCGGTCGTCGCGCCACCCTACGACGTCGTCAGCACCGCCGAGGCGCGCGCGCTCGTCGAACATCGCCCGCACAGCTTTCTGCACATCTCTAGGCCCGAGATCGATCTGGCGGAAGGCATCGATCCCCACGACGAGCAGGTTTATGCGCTTGCGCGCGAGAGCTTGGACCGGCTGACGGGTCTCGGCATTCTCGTCCGCGACGCAGCTCCGAGTTACTACGTATATCGAATGCGCATGGGCCAGCATCAACAGACGGGTATCGCTGTGACGGCGTCGATCGAGGCGTACGAGCAGAACCGCGTTCGCAAGCACGAGCTAACGCGGCCCGACAAGGAGACGGACCGTGTCCGTAACATGGAGAGTCTCAACGCACAGACGGGTCCGGTGCTGAGCGCCTATAGAGCTGATCCCGAGCTCGACCGGTTGCTGGCTGCGGCGACGCAATCGGGCGAGCCGATCATCGATGTCACCGGCCCGCACGACGTCGTCCATACGCTATGGCGCATTGACGATGCTGCATCGGTTGCCGCCGTCACGGCAGCATTCGAGCGCATCGGCGCGATCTACATCGCCGATGGACATCACCGCTCGGCCGCCGCCGCTCGTGTCGCTGCCGAGCGCCGTCGAAGCGGCACGGCCAGCGATAACGCCGACTACTTTCTGACAATCGTATTCCCCGACGATCAGATGCGGATTCTCGATTACAACCGCGTCATTAGCGACCTCAACGGGCTGACCGCGGCCGAGCTCGTCGACCAGCTGGCGGCGACGTTCGACGTCAGCGAATCTGCAACACCGGTCAAACCAAAACGACCTGCCACGTTCGGCATGTACGTCGACGGGCGCTGGTTCGAGCTGCAACTCGACCCGGCGCTGCTCCCGGCCAGCGATCCGGTAGCAAGCTTGGACGTCAGCTTGCTGCAGGCGACCGTCATCTCGCCGCTGCTGGGCGTCGAGGACCCGCGAACCGACGCTCGGATCGACTTCGTCGGCGGCGTACGCGGTCTCGACGAGCTTGCACGCCGAGTCGATGCGCTCGGCACCGGCGTTGCGTTCTCGTTTTTCCCGACGAGCATGGCGCAGCTGATGGCGGTTGCCGATGCCAACCAGTTGATGCCGCCGAAATCGACGTGGTTCGAGCCGAAGCTCGCGGACGGCTTGTTGACGCACGTGCTCGACTGAAGGATCGAGCGTCCCGTGAGAAATGCGGGCTAGCCCCGATCCTCCGCATCCGCGGCGTCGACGTAACGCCGTTTAATGTCGTCGTAAGCATCGATTCGCCGATCGCGCAGAAACGGCCAGCCGATTCGCGACTGAGCGATCTGTCCGAGGTCGAGCTCGGCGATCACGACGGCCTCGGCGTCATCGGGCGCTCGGGCCAAGACGGTCCCGTCCGGCGCGGCGACGAAGCTGCTGCCCCAAAACTCGATCCCGCCCGACTCACCGGGCGTCGCCTCAAAGCCGACCCGATTGACGGCAACGACGAAACAACCGTTCGCAATCGCGTGCGCGCGTTGCACGGTCTCCCATGCATCGCGCTGCGTATCGCCGTGCGTCGCCTTCTCGTCGGGGTGCCAGCCGATCGCCGTCGGATAGAGCAGTAGCTCGGCGCCTCTGAGCGCCGTCAAGCGTGCCGCCTCCGGGTACCATTGGTCCCAGCAGATCAGCACGCCAATGCTCGCGAACGCGGTCGGGAACGATCGAAACCCGAGATCGCCGGGCGTGAAATAGAACTTCTCGAAGTACTTCGGGTCGTCGGGAATGTGCATCTTGCGATACTTGTCGAGATAGCCCGACTCGGCATCGAGCACGGCGGCGGTGTTGTGATAGATGCCCGCGGCGCGGCGCTCGAAAAGGCTCGCGACGATCACGCAGCCGAGCTCTACGGCAAGCTCCGCGAAAACGTCGGTCGTTGGTCCAGGTACCGGCTCGGCCAGATCGAAGCAGCTCTCATCCTCGGTCTGGCAAAAGTATCGCGATCGGAATAACTCGGGCAGGCAAATGATCTGCGCGCCCTGCTCCGCAGCGTTACGAACAAGCTCGACCGCTCGAGACGTGTTCGCCTGCACGTCGTCACCCATCGACATCTGCACGAGACCGACGACAATCCGCCGGCTCGAGTCGTCTCGCGACATCAATCGAATTCCTGCTCGAAATCGTCCGTGCCGCAGTACGTGCTCTGTTGGAAACAAGCCATGTATTGATCCAGTATTTCCATGCCGACCGATGGCCGGACGACGCCGGCCTGAATCTTGCCGCGCACGACCTCGCTCATGCGGCGCTGTAGATCGTTAGGGAAGTACTGAACCTGCGCGAGCATGTCCTGCACGGCCGTGCCGGGAATGATCTTCTCGATCCAAAACTGACCGGGCTCGCTGGCGTCCGCGTAGACGTGCGCTTCGGTGACTCGACCAAATAGATTGTGCGCATCGCCCATGATGTCCTCGTACGCGCCCATCAAGAAAAATCCAAGATAGTACGGCGCCGAGCCGTCGATCTCGTGCAGCGGCAAGAAGCTGTTGTCCGGGTGCGAGGAGATGTACTGACTGACCTTGCCGTCCGAGTCACAAGTGATGTCGACGAGTACGCCGCGACGCTCCGGCTGCACGTCGAGGCCATCGATCGGCATGATCGGAAACGGCTGACCGATCGCCCAGTGATCCAACATCGACTGAAAGACCGAGAAGTCGCAGAGGTATTGGTCGGTCAGCAACGCCTCGATCTCGCCGACCTCGGGTGGCGGCGCGCCATCGATGCTTGCCGTGAGCCTGCCGAGCAGCTGCCGGCAGATCGACCAAAACAGCTGATCGGCAATCGCGCGCTCGTCTATCGTCAGATAGCCGAGCGTGAACAGCGTGCGGGTCTCCTCTTGCCGCTCCTTCGCATCGTGGAAGGCCTCGAGCAGCTCACGCATCCGTTCTAGCCCCGGAATCGCCTCTAGAACGATAGCAAGCCCTTTGACGCTGTCGTGCGCATCGGCCGCAACGTTCGAGTCGGTCGGTAACTCGTCCCGACTTTGCGCGGCCAGGACCGGAACGATCAACACAGAGTGATGCGCGGTGATTGCACGGCCGCTTTCGGTGACGAGCGTTGGCATTGCGACGCCGTGGCCGTCGCAGACTTCCTTGACGGTAAATACGACGGCGTTTGCATACTCTTCGATACTGTAGTTGATGCCGGCGTCGTCGCTGACATGACCTTCGTCGTAGTTCACGCCGAGTCCGCCGCCGACATCGAGATAGGTCAGACCGATCCCGCGCTTCGTCAGTGCCGCATAGATCTGAGTCACTTCTCTGGTCGCCTGCTTGAGCACCGCGATATCGGCAATCTGACTGCCCACATGGCAATGCAGCAGCTGTAGTCGATCGGTCGTGCCGCTGGCCTCGAGCTCTTCGACCAAGCGCATGAGCTCCGGCAATGACAAACCGAATTTCGAGTTGAGCCCCGAGGAATCCGCCCAGCGGCCGGACCCCGACGTCGCCAAGCGCACGCGAACGCCGAACTTCGGCACGAAACTCTTGCTGAACGCCAGTCGCTTGAGCGTTTCGTATTCGAAATAGCGCTCGATGACGGGCAGCACGTTACGGCCGAGCTGCTGCGCGGCGATCATCATCGACAGCATTGCCTGGTCTTTGACGCCATTGCAGACGAGCAGCGTCTCGTCGTCGGGCAGGTTCGCGAGCGCGGCCGTCAGCTCGGCCTTCGAGCCGCACTCGAGCCCGAGCCCGAATTGGCGGCCGGCTTCGAGAACCTCATCGACGACCTCGTGAAGCTGGTTGACCTTGATCGGGTACACGCCGCGGTATCGACCGGCGTATCCGGCCTCGGCAATCGCAGCGGAGAATGCCTCGTTGAGGCTTCTGACACGCAGACTCAGGATGTCCTGAAACCGGATCAGCGCCGGCAACTCGACGCCGCGCTTGCGCATCTCCGCGACAACGGCGGGCACTTCAATAGCGATGCCAGCATCGTCGACCGGATGGGCAACGACTCGACCAGCCGGGTTGATCGAGAAATACGGCGCGCCCCAGCTATCGACTCTGTAGAGCTCGGCGGAGTCCGTGGACGTCCATTTGGCAGCGGCCTTCGGAAGCTTACGTGCGCTCGTCGACATTTCTAAAGCTCCATGACGTAGGCAAAAATCAGCGGTGCGACGATCGTCGCATCGGACTCGATGATGAACTTGGGCGTATCGGCGGACAGCTTGCCCCACGTGATTTTCTCGTTCGGCACAGCGCCCGAGTAACTGCCGTAGCTCGTCGTCGAGTCGCTGATCTGGCAGAAGTAACCCCAGCGCGGCACGTCGTTGATCTTCAAATCCTGCTCGAGCATCGGCACGACGCAGATCGGGAAATCACCGGCGATGCCGCCGCCGATCTGAAAGAACCCGATCGACGTCTGCGCGCTAACCCGTCGATACCAATCGGCGAGCTCGATCATGTACTCGATGCCGGAGCGCATCACGGTAGCGTCATCGATCGCTCCCGAGATGCAGTGCGCGGCATACATGTTGCCGAGCGTCGAGTCCTCCCAGCCTGGCACGAAGATCGGCAGGTCCCGCTCGCATGCGGCTACGAGCCAGCTATCGGCCGGATCGATTTGGTGATGCGGCTCCAAATCGCCTGCCCGAATGACGTCGTAGAGAAACTCATGCGGCAGGTAGCGCCGGCCGCCTCGATCCGCCGCGTGCCACCGCTCGCCGACGATGAGCTCGAGCGTCCGCATCGCTTCCTCTTCCGGGATGCACGTATCGGTTACTCGGTTCAGTTGCTGCTCGAGCAGCGCTTCTTCCTGCTCCGTCGTCAGATGCCGGTAGTTCGGTATGCGCACGTAGTGATCGTGCGCGACGAGGTTGAACAAATCCTCCTCGAGATTAGCACCTGTGCAGCAGATCGCTTGGACCTTGTCGCGGCGGATCATCTCGGCGAGCGAAACGCCGAGCTCTGCCGTGCTCATTGCGCCGGCGAGCGTCATCAGCATCGCACCGTCGTCGTTTAGGTGATCGGCATAGGCCTGCGCAGCATCGACGAGCGCAGCGCTGTTGAAGTGCCGATAGTGGCGCTTGATAAACTCACTGATTGGGCCCAACGATCCCCTCCCCTGTAGCCCGGATGTGTCTTCGGACCATCTAGCGTGAGCGCAAGGTTAGGCAAACCCCTCGACTAGGACAAGCCGCCAGGCACAGCAGGAATCTGTTGTGTCAGACAGTGCAGCCCGCCGAGGCCGACGACGAGTGCGCGGCAGTCGATGCCGACGACGCGGCGGCCGGGGAAACACTCCGCGAGTATCGACACCGCCGCCGCATCCGCAGGATCGTCGAACTGCGGAACGAGCACGGCGTCGTTGGCCACATAGAAGTTCGCGTAGCTCGCCGGCAACCGCTGCCCGCGGTAGTACACCGGCGCCGGCATCGGCAGATCGACGATCTCGAGCGCGCACTCGTCGACCCGCGCGCGCTCGAGCGCGCTGCGGTTTGCCGCGAGCACCGCGTGATTGGGATCGTCGGCGTTTGTCTCGATCGCCGTGACGACGATGCGCTCGTCAACGAAGCGTGTCAGCTCATCGATGTGACCGTCGGTATCGTCACCGGCAATGCCTGCGACTAGCCAAACGACCGTCGATACGCCGAACGCTTCGCGCAGGCGCGCCTCGACCCCCGACCTGTCGAGACCAGGGTTACGATTCGGGCTCAGCAGGCACTGCTCGGTCGTCAACAATGCGCCTGCGCCGTTGACGTCGATCGAGCCACCCTCGAGCACGATCTCGTAGCGCACGCGAGGGACGCCGAGGGCAGCTGCCATTTTGCCCGCTACCGCGTCGTCGAGATCGAACGGCGGATATTTTCCGCCCCACGCGTTGAAACGAAAGTCCAGCGCCTGGCGTGTCTCGGCGGCGTTTCCGCCGTGGACGCGGACGACGAAGATCGCGCCATGGTCCCGAATCCACGCGTCGTTCGTCGCGATTCGGTGAAATTCGATCTGCTGACGCGGGACACAAGTTTCGAGCAGCCGCTCGACGACCCGCTCGTGCTGCGCGTCAAGCACATTGATTCGAATCGGCTCGACCTCGGCCATTGCCGCAGTCGCCGCAACCATCGCCGTCTGGGCTTCGTCGAAGCAACCGGGCCACGTCTCGCGATTGTGCGGCCATGACAGCCACGTCCCAGCATGCGGTTGCCACTCCGCAGGCATTCGGAATTCCGGTAAATCGCTGACTGAATCGTCGGCCTGGGCCACGGCCATGACCCTCAAACGGTTTGGGGGCGTGATCATAACGAGCCTCGGTCAACTTACAAGCGCCGAGCACGGCACGGTGCGACCGATAGCGGTATCATGCGCACGTGAACCGCGCGGACATCATTCTCGGATTCGGACTCGGCTTGATCGCAACCGTCGCCTGCGGCCAAGAGGCCGGCTCGCTGCTCATTGCGTCCGAGCGGCTCGAAGACGACGCGTTTCGCGAAACCGTTGTCTTGCTGATCCATCATGCCGAGGAAGGCTCGGTCGGCGTCGCCATCAATCGGCCGACGTGGGTCACGACGCGCGAAGTATTCCCACGCCTCGATTATCTGCACGGATATCGCGGCGACGTGTTTCACGGCGGCCCGCTCGCGCAGGCCACGGTATTGGTCATGACTCGGGGCCTGCCGCCGGGCGACGACGTACGGCCGCTGCTCGACGATGTCTATATGCACTCGAATCTCGACGCGATCGAAGAGTCGTTCGATCGCCGGCGCCACGATCCCAGCGCGCTGCGATTTTTCGCGGGCCACGCAAGCTGGAGGCCCGGGCAGCTCGAGGAGGAGCTTGCGTCGGGCGCTTGGACGATCGTTCCAGGAGCGGCTGCACTCATTTTCGATCCCGACCCCGCGACGCTCTGGCAGCGACTCAACGATAGCGGGTCGAATCTGACTGTGCGCGAGCACGTACCTGCGCTGCCACCACGAGAAGACGAAGGGCTGACCGTCGCCCGTTAATGCGCTACGCGTATTACGCCAAGCTCGGCAAGGCCGACAAGGCCACGTATCGGCGTAGCGATGACATCACCGCAATCCCGCTGAACGGTGTGCGCCGGCTGCGTCCGATCGTCGAGCGTCTAAAGCGCGATCTCGCAAGCGAGGACCGTCGCCGCGCTCGAATTACCGTCTGGATGCGCATAGCACGCCTGCTTAGATGCACGTCGTTCTGATCATCGCGTTTTTTCTCGGCGTCGTCGTCGGCCCAGGCGTTTGGGTGCGCACCGTCATGGCGCGTTACAGCCGGCCGGCGAAGCGCTACCGAATCAGCGGCGGCGAGCTGGCCCGCGAACTGCTCGATGGGCTCGACTTGCAGGACGTCGTTACAGAGCAGACCGAGCGTGGCGATCATTACGACCCTCGCGCCCGCGCAGTGCGACTGAGCTCAGACAACTTTGCCGGACGCTCATTGACGGCAATCACGGTCGCCGCGCATGAAGTCGGTCATGCAATCCAACATGCGCGGGGATTTCGCCCATTGATCTGGCGCACGCGTCTCGTCGTCTGGGTCCAGCCGATCGAGAAGCTCGGCGCGGGCCTCTTGATGACCGCACCGTTTCTCGCAGCAATCGTCCGCAGTCCCGGAATCGGCCTTTTGACGTTCGTCGGCGGACTAGCGACGCTCGGCACGGCAACGGCTGTTCACGCGCTGACGCTACCGACGGAGTTCGACGCGAGCTTCGGGCGAGCGCTGCCGCTACTGCACCGGCGCGGTGTGCTGCATCCCGGCGACGAGCGAGGCGCACGCCGCATTCTGACCGCGGCTGCATTGACGTACGTGGCCGCATCGCTGTCGAGCCTACTGAATATCGCGCGATGGTGGGCGATAATACGGCGGTGACGGACATCGTCCGCCGCTCCGACAACAACACATACATGACCACGACTCAGACGCCCGCGCCCGAATTGTCAGCGTTCGAATCCTCGAGCCGATGGTCGTCATGGGTGTATGTATCCGCCGGGCTTTCGGCGTCACTCTTTTATATTGGCCTGCACGTGCGGTTCGCTACAATATTCGGCGCGAGCGCGCTCGTCGAGACGACGGCCGTTTGCGGCGCGCTGGTCGGTGTCGGCATCGGCGCGTCGGCCGCATGTCGATTGACTGCCCGTCGACCCGTCGTCGTCATCGCCGTCCTTCAGGGGATTCTCGCCGCGCTTGCAGTTACGCTGCCGTGGGCGCTCGCAGGCCTAGCCGCCATCGACACACTGTTGCTCGGCGGCGCTGCGGAGACGCCCGATGCCGACTGGCAGCAGGTCGCCGCGCAATCCGTAATCGGCATCCTTGTCTACGCATTGCCGTCGCTGCTCGCCGTCGCAACGCTGATCGTCGCGCTCGCAGCCGACTCCCGCGCGCCTAGCCGGTACGACGACGCACCGGCAGGCCGCGCGATCGGACTCGCAGGAATCGGTGCTGCCGTGGGCACGCTACTCGGCCTAGTCGCACTCGCGCCGCTGGCCGACTTCGCTGCAGCAAGCTGGCTCGCTGTTGTCGTCAGTGCCGCGGCTGCCGCCACGCTAGTCTATAGCGCGCGCCAGCCTGCACGCCCAGCGTCGAGTTCGGTCGCGCCTGGCCATGCAGGCGAGCACGCAGTAGCGACGTCGGTCACGGCATCCGGCCAGCTCCGGGTCAGCCGGTTGTCACGACGACAGCGCGCATCGAGTGGCACGGCAGTGCCCGATTTGGGCCGCATCGGCACAGGGTGCCTCTACGGTATCGCCGTCGTTGCCGGTGCGGCCGGATTTGCCGGACTGTACCTATGGCTGCGCGTCATCGTTCACACCGACGCAACGCTAACGGATACTGCTCTGACGGCGCTCGCGGCCGCGTTCGTTGGCCTCGGTGTCGGCGCGCTCGCGGGTCGGCGGCTCACTGCGACGCGACTGAGTCTCGGCGCGAGCATTGCAGGCCTAAGCTTGATTGCGAGCATCGCGACGTTGTTGCTGTACGTCCAAGTCATCGTCGCGCTCGGAGCGAATGACCCCGCAGCATGGCTCGCGTCGATCCGGCCGGTGATTTACGCGCTGCCGCTCGGCTTTTTCGGCGCCGTTCTCGCATTGCAATCGGAGCTCGGCAGCATCGACGACCGCAGCACACCGCGCGCGGCCGCAGTGATGCTCGCTCTCGCCGCAGTCGGTGGCGCCGGCGGCGGAGCGCTCGCATGGCTCTTTGTGTTGCCTGGCGGCGGCTTCGCTACTTTTGCAGCGCTCGTCGTTGTAGCGCACTTAGGCGCCGCGTTGCTTGCACTGCCGATCCTGACCGCCCGTGCGCGCCTGACGACGGGCATTACTGCAGCAGTCGTGGTCGCCGCAGTCGCAACGATTCCACTTGGACGGCCAACGGTCGCAGCCGTCGACGCCAATGACGACGTCATTGCCGTCGCTCGCCCACTCGAGCGGTTCTTCGAGGCTGGCCGCACGCATTCCGTGCGCGTCGTCGAGCACCAAGGGCAATTCATCATGCAGGCCAATGGCGCCACACAGGCATCGGTGCCGGTGCGCGGTAGCCCACCGACGCGCAACGCCCGCAAGTGGCTTGCGACATTGCCGGTCACGGCCAGACCGAACGCGCGATCCATGCTGGCGCTCGGACTTGCCGGTGCGGTCATGCTCGAGGGCGTGCCGAGCTCGATCGAGCACGTCGACGTTATCGAACCGGAAGCCGCAACCGTGGCCGCGAACCGCGCAATCGCGGACGAGCGCGTCATCGATCCGTTGCAGCGAGCGCAAGTCCGAATCATCGTTAACGATCCACGCCGTGCGCTGCATCGTTCATTGGAGCGCTACGACATCATCGTGTCACCGCACGCACTGGTGCGCGGACCTGCCGGTCCGTCGCCGTTGTCGCGCGAGCAACTCACGGTGCTGCGCGATCACCTCGTCGACGGCGGCGTCGTCGTTCATATGCTCGAGGGCGTCACCGTCAGCGATTCGATCATCCGCTCCGCAGCCGCGACGCTGCGGGCCGAGTTCGAGCATGTCCGCCTCTATGAGCCGCAGCCCGGCGCGATGATTTTTCTTGCTTCGACGGCACCGATCGAGCCGGAGCTGCAACTCGCGCGATCAGGCGCACCGATCACCAGCGAAATCATGCACTACAGCAGCATGGGCATGAACGGCGTCGAGGACTTGCTCGCCGCGCTCGTTGCCGACAATACCGGCATCGACGCACTTGTCGAAGGCATCGCCGCGCATTCCGATAACGAATGGGGCGGTTTTCGAGACGATGAACAGGCGAACACAGATGCCGTTAATGCATCGATCGTCGCAGCCGATCCGCTGCGACGTCGTGACTCATGGGTATACCGCAACCTCGACGACGTCGCGAACTTCGGGTATCTGACCGGCCGACTCGTCACTCAAGGCCAGCAGGCGAGAGCTGTCGCAATGAGCGAGGCGCATCCCGACGAATCGACGCGCCTTACGATGGTCGGCCTGCTGCATCAGTCCCGCGGGCAGCCGGAGCAAGCGCTCGCCGCATTTCGTAGTGCGCTCGAGCAGCGACCCGACAACGTCGAGGCCCGCTATCTGCTAGTACGACCGAACATCGAAGCAATTGCGCAGAATGTTGCATCCCCGGACGTCGTCGCACTGGCCCAGGGGCTGCCCAATTCTGCAGCCGCATTGATCGTCGCTCGCAGAGCCAGCGGAACCGGCGACTGGGCCACGGTTGCCGAGCTCGACGGCAACCTTGGCGCAGCCAGCGTGACTGATGCCTGGTACCCCGCCGCCGTGCTATTGCGCGCCGACTGGCGTGTTCGAGTCGATCAAGAAGTCGAGCAACTCGCGTTCGACGCGCTGCGTTTGATCGACCGTGTTCTGCTGATCGATCCGGACCGTAACTTCTACCTGCTCCGCGCCTCGATCGGCATCGGTGCCAATGACGGCAATATCGCCGTCGAGTCGTCACGCAATATCCTTCGCCTGACGGCGCGGATCATCGAGGACGCCAGGGCAGCGGGCGGGCAGATCGAGAACCGGCAGGTCGAGCTGATTCGGCAGAACCTCGATGTGATCGTCGCGAATCTGCGCGGCGAGTTCGTCGCCGCCAACCGACGCCGCGCGGAGGAAGTTCGGCAAGCCGCGAGCTTGATCCTGCGCTTTCTGGATACGGCGCTGACGCAAGAGCCGCAGTGAGCGTTCTGTCGACACTCTCGGACTTCATCTGGGGACCGTATCTGCTGATCCCGCTGCTGCTGGGCACGGGCTTCTTTCTGACGATCCGGCTACGCGGACTGCAGTTTCGGGAGCTCGGCCACGCGCTGTATCTGGGGTTCATCGTGCGCCGAGAATCGTCGGCGGCCGGCGACATCTCGCATTTTCAAGCGTTGATGACGGCGCTGGCCGCAACCGTCGGCACGGGCAACATCGTCGGTGTCGCTACCGCGATCGCGCTCGGCGGGCCAGGCGCGTTGTTCTGGATGTGGGTCACCGGGCTCGTCGGCATGGCGACCAAGTACTGCGAGGCATTGCTGTCGGTCAAATACCGAATAACCGACCATCGCGGCGAGCAGGCCGGCGGGCCGATGTATTACCTGTCTCGCGCAATCCCGAACAAAACGGTCGGGCGGTCGCTCGGTTGGCTGTTTGCGCTGTTCACATCGCTTGCGGCCTTTGGCATCGGCAACATGGTTCAGGCCAATGCGGTCGCAAGTGCGATGGACGGCGCATTCGGCGTTACCAATTGGCAGAGCGGCGTTGTGCTCGCTGCCGCGCTCGCGGCCGTCGTCTTGGGCGGCATCAAGTCGATCGGCCGCGTAACCGGCGTCCTCGTGCCGATTATGATCGTGTTGTATATCGGCAGCGCCGCGACGATTTGGATCGTCAACATCGACGGCATCGTCGACGCGTTTGCGCTCGTATTCGCCGACGCGTTCCGCGGCACGGCCGCTACCGGGGGCTTCATCGGCAGCAGCGTCGCGATGGCGATCCGCTACGGGGTCGCGCGCGGCATCTTCTCCAACGAATCGGGCCTCGGCTCGGCCGGCATCGCCGCAGCCGCCGCGCAAACGACAGAGCCGGCCCGCCAGGCACTCGTCTCGATGACGCAGACGTTCATCGATACGCTGGTCGTGTGCACGTTTACCGGCATCGCGATTATCGCCACAGGTGCGTGGAGAGTTGCCGACAACGGCGCGGCGATGACACAGCATGCATTCAATGCCGCGATACCGGACATCGGCCCAATTATCGTTGCAGTGAGTCTTGCGCTGTTCGCATTCTCGACGATTCTCGGCTGGTGCTACTACGGCGAGCGCAGCATCGAGTATCTGCTTGGCGAGCGTGCGGTCGTGCCGTACCGCGTCGTATTCGTCATCGTCGCCTATATCGGCGCCGTGCGCACGCTCGATTTCGTCTGGCTGTTCTCGGACGTCATGAACGGGCTGATGGCACTCCCGAATCTGATCGGCCTACTGCTGCTGAGCAGCGTCGTCGTCACCGAGACCAATGATTTCTTGAAGCGAACGAAGCGTCGCTGAATCGATGCCCCCGAGCGGCACAAATTGCGTTAGGCTTTGAAGACAATGGAAGAGACGAGTCACCGACCCGACATTCTTGAGCGCGACGAGCTCGACGCGCTCGTCGCAGTCAAAGCGTACGTCCCGGAGGACGCAATGACCGCCGGCCTGCTCGGGACTGAGCGTAGCGGACACGGCGTGCGCATTCGCGAAGATGGCCTGATCGTCACGATCGGCTATCTCGTCAACGAGGCGCACGACATCTGGATCACCTCGCATGACGGCGCGACGTCCCCCGCTTTTCTCGTCGGCAATGACTTTCGTAGCGGTCTCGCGCTAATCAAGCCAACGCTGCCGCTCAGCGGCCCGAGCCTGACTATTGTCGAGCGCGACGATCTCAAGGTCGGCGACGCCGTCGTCATGACGGGTAGCGCGGGCGCCGAGCCACAGGTCGTCGAATCCCAAATCGTCGCGCGCCAGGAGTTTGCGGGCCGCTGGGAGTATCTGCTCGAGGAGGCGATTTTCACGGCGCCGCCGCACCCGAGCTGGTCGGGTGCGGCGCTAACCGACCTCGACGGCCGCTTGTGCGGCATCGGCTCGCTGATCATCCAGGGATTCGAGGTGCGCGGCGAGCAGCGCACGGTCAATATGTCAGTCCCGATTCAGCTGATCGCCAACGCGATCGACGAGCTCTGCGAGCACGGCCGAAGAATCGAATCGCCGCGGCCATGGCTCGGCATGCTCGTGCACGACGAGGACGAGGAGCTGACGGTCGTCGGCGTCTACCGCAACTGCCCTGCCGATGCTGCCGGCGTCAAGCCCGGTGACATCATCATGCGTGTAGGCGGCCACGAGATCTTCGGCCTCGGCCACTTTTACCGTACGGTCTGGAGCCTAGGCCAGGCCGGCGTCAAGGTGCCGATCACGGTGCTGCGCGAATCGAGCCGCGAAGAGTTCGTCGTCGAGTCGGTCGAGCGTGGCGCAGTCACTCACAAAGGCACAGTGCAGTAGCCACCGTTACGACGCGGCTGAGCTCTTCAGGCTCTCGTCGATAACGAACAAGTCGGTCAACAACGCGCGCAGGTGTATCGACGCGTTAACGTTGTCGATCAGTTGCGAGCTGATCCCTTCCCTGGCGAGCACGAGCCGCACGATCGCGAGCGCGCGCTCGGCGTCCGCTGTGGCCGCATCGACGAACGCCCGCACTCCCTCAGCGTCCAAGCGCTCCGCAATCGCACCTCCGAGACCGTCCAACGCCGTCTCCATCCGACCCAGATAATCGCGTAGCTCGGACGCGACGCCACCGCCCTTGTCGCTGACTCGCCCTTGCGCGGCGTATGCCAGCATGAACTCGTACCCTGCCTCGATTGCGTCTATACGCTCGTCTAAGTTCATAAGCTCAAGTCCACCGTTTCTTGATTACTGATTCCCCGGCGTACGCTCCGCCGACCAACGACTCTGGTCGTAGTAATGCTCGTACTCGGTTCTTGTGATCCAGCCACGCAGCATAGAGCGCAGCAGATAGAGCTTCTCGGGCCGCAACGCGAAGTAGATATGCAGCATGACCATCGTGACGAGGCACAACGATGCGAGATCGTGCAGCACGTAGATCGCCGCCCAGGCAGCGTCACTGAGCCAATAAGGGTCACGTTCCCACCACGGCGTATCGATCTTTACGAGCATCAACGCGCCTGTGGCGACGGCTGTCAGCAACACGACCGCGAACGCATTGTGAATGGCCTTTTGCGCCAACGAGTATTTACCGCCGACCTTCGCTTGTGCACTGCTACGTAGCGCCGACCAGCCCTCGCGAAGATCTCGAAGGCCGACCCAAACGGTCCCGATACGCTGCCATATCGACGCGCGCACGACATGGAACGCAATCAATATCGCGAGCACGATCCCGGCGACCCAGTGAATCGTGACCCACGCAAACTCGATGCCGAGTATCGGCAGCAACGCCGTCGCCATCAGCACCAGCACGGCTCCAGCAGACAGCCAGTGAAACGCTCGATCGACAAAGGCATGGCGCTGAACTCGCGCGCCGCGCTCGGATTCCGCCATGTTTATTTTCGTTTTCCAGCCGTCAGCCGGCAGTACGCGGCATGGCTGACGACTATGACGACGCCAGCGAAGAAAAAGATCGGGAGTAAATCCCACGAAAGCCCAAGCACGGTCTCTTGGCCCCAAACGTTGCGACTCACGCGAAAGAGCTCCATCGCTTCGTACCCGCTAATCCTCTTGTATTCGAAGTTGTAACGCGCGCTCGGCGCACGAGGATACCGCATCTGCCGCGGCCAGCCCATCCTCGCCGACCTCCCCCGGAAGCGGGCTAGGCCCCACAGACCAAGGCTGATAACGGCCATTTTGCGGTATGCTTCCGGCCAACGATGACCGGGCGGTTACATGCGACGGCGGGCTCGATACCCGCCGATGCGTCCGGCAGACGAACACGAATTGCCGGAGATCACCATGTGCCACCGACCGATCGTCTCCAAGCCGATCGCGCAGCGACCCGCGCCCATTGCGCTCGGCCTTGCATTCGTGTTGCTCACCGTAGCGGCGGCAACGAACGCACAGCCCGCTCGCTCACCGGCATTCTCGAGCGGCGCATTGAGAAATCTTCCGAGCGACGGCTGGATCACGAACGGCGGCAACGTTTACAACCAGCGGTACTCGCCGCTGACCGAGATCAACCGCGACAACGTCGCGAACCTCAAAGGCGTCTGGCGAGCGCGCCTGAATGGCTCCGGCGTCGGCGCCAAATTCTCCGGCGAGGCAACGCCGCTAGTTTACGCCGGCGTCGTCTACATCATCACCGGCGCCGACGACGTCTTCGCGATCAGCGTCGACACTGGCGACATTCTCTGGACGTATGAGGCGAATCTCGATCAGACGATCAATGTCATTTGCTGCGGCTGGACGAGCCGAGGTGTGGCGATGGGCGACGGGCGGATCTACGTCGGCCAGCTCGACGGCAAGCTCGTTGCCCTCGATCAGCGTAACGGCGAGGTCGTCTGGTCGATCCAGGCCGAGCGCTGGCAGGAGGGCTTCAGCATTACGAGCGCGCCGCTGTACTACGACGGGCTCGTCGTGACAGGCTTTGCCGGCGCCGAGAACGGCGTCCAGGGCCGGCTCAAAGCCTACGACGCACGCTCCGGCGAGCACGTCTGGACGTTCTACACGGTGCCGAATCCCGGCGAGGTCGGGCACGACTCGTGGCCCGCGGACAGCGAGGTCTACAAATACGGTGGCGCCACAGTCTGGCAGACGCCGGCCGTCGATCCGGAGCTTGGGCTGATGTACTTCTCGACAGGCAATCCGGGACCGGACTTCAACGGCAACGTCCGCGAAGGCGACAACTTGTTCGCAACGTCGATCGTCGCGATCGAAGCGGCGACCGGCGAATATCGCTGGCACTTCCAGCAGGTGCATCACGATATCTGGGACTACGACGCCCCGAGCCCGGTCGTGCTGTTCGACATCGAGATCGACGGGCGCGAGCGCCGGGCGCTCGCCGAACCGAGCAAGACAGGCTGGGTCTACATCCTCGATCGCGTCACCGGCGAGCCTCTGATCGGCATCGAGGAACGCCCGGTGCCGCAAGACGAGCATCAGAGGACGAGCCCGACGCAACCTTTCCCGCTCGGCGATGCGTTTGTTCCGCAGCACGTCGATATCGTCCCCGAGGGCTATCCGCCGCTCGTCAACGAAGGCCGCATCTTCACGCCGTTCGGCCCCGGCGGTGCGGTCATGAAACCCGGCCATAGCGGTGGCTCGAACTGGTCGCCGAGCTCGTACGACCCCGAGACCGGCCACCTATTCGTCTGCGCCACGGACCGCATGTCGTTCTTCCGCGGCGGTGACGACGAGGAGTATCCGATGGAAGTCGGCGACCGCTACCTCGGTGGCCGTTTCGGCTCCATACCGGTTCACATGAGCGGCATCTTCGCGGCGATGGACATGCATACGAACGAGATCGTCTGGCGCACGCGCTGGCGCGACCGCTGCCACGGCGGCTCGATCGTGACGGCTGGCGATTTGATCTTCACCGGTCGCCACGACGGCCGGCTAACGGCGCTCGATCCGGCCAACGGCGACGTGCTCTGGGAGTTCCAGACCGGCGCCGGCATCAATGCGCCGGTAGCGACATTCGAGCATCAAGACACGCAGTACGTCGTCGCGTTCTCGGCCGGCAACGCGTACATCGGCTCGCCGCGTGGCGACAGCGTCTGGCTGTTCTCACTGGACGGCACACTCGGTGAGGTGCCCGAAGCCGGCGCAGCACCCGTGTTGTCGGCGATTCCGAACCGCGATGCGGATCTTGCGAACGGCCAGACGTTATTCGAGGGCGCCTGCGCGTTCTGTCACGGCAGCCTAGGCGAAGGCGGCCACGCAGGTGGTGTGCCTTTGACCGGCGCGACCGACTTACCGGCCGTCATGCTGCGAGTCACCGAAGGCTTCGGCGCAATGCCGCCGTTCGGCTCGACGCTGACGCCGGAGGAAATCCACGATATCAGCGCCTACGTCGTCGGCCTACTACCGCACTGACGCAGCGTTCGCTACGCAGCTTTGCGCTTAGGCAGATCGAGCATCCGCTGCACGGCGCCATAGGCCCGTTTGGCCAGATCGGCGTCGAGCGTGACCTCGAACTCGAGCTTCTCGAGGCAGTTCAGAATCGCCGGCAGCGTGATCCGCTTCATGTGCGGACATAGGTTACACGGACGGACGAACTCGACATCGGGAAACTCGACGGCAACGTTGTCGGACATCGAACACTCGGTGACCATGACGACACGCTCCGGTCGCTGACGGTCGACGAAATCGATCATGCCCGACGTCGAGCCGACGAAATCGGCTTCGGCCAGCACGTCCGGCGGACACTCCGGATGCGCAATGATCTCGATGCCCGGCGTTTGCTCGCGATAGCGCCGCAGCTCCGCGCCGGTGAACCGCTCATGCACCTCGCACGAGCCTTTCCAGAGGATGACGTCGACGTCGGTGTGCTGCGCGACGTAATGGCCGAGATACTCGTCGGGTAGAAAAATCACGCGGTCCGTGCCCAGCGACTCGACGATTTGAATCGCGTTGGCCGACGTGCAACAGACGTCCGACTCCGCTTTGACGTCGGCGGTCGTGTTGACATACGTGACGACCGGCACGCCCGGATAGCGCGCCTTGAGCTGGCGCACGTCCTCACCCGTAATCGCATCGGCCAGCGAGCAGCCGGCACGCAGATCGGGGATCAGTACGGTCTTGTCGAAGTTAACGATCTTCGCAGTCTCGGCCATGAAGTGAACGCCGCAGACGACGATGAAGTCGGCGTCGGCCTCCTTGGCCTGCTGCGCCAATCCGAGCGAGTCGCCCGTGTAGTCGGCAACGCCGTGAAAAATCTCGGGCGTCTGGTAGTTATGCGCCAGAATCACCGCGTTGCGCTCGGCCTTGAGCGCGTTGATCCGCGCGATGTACGGCGCGTGAACGGGCCATTCGATCTCGGGCACGACCCGGCGCATGCGCGCGTAGATCGCGTCGGTTGCTCGTTTGACGGCCGGCGTATAGGTCAGCGTGTCGCTCATATCGTTCTCGATTTGTGCTCACATTGAGTATAACTGACGCAAAAGTATAGCACAGGCCGATCGGCACGACTCAAGCCTCGCGCGGCGGCTGCAGGCTCGCGACTCCCGGCGCACGCCGCTCGCGCAGCACGGCTCGGCGAAAGCGAAAGAGCTCCGCGGGACGCCCGCCGGTCCGGCCCTCACGCAAGCCAGTCCCCTCGACGAGGCCGCTGCGCTCGACGAATCGGCGGAAGTTCTGCTTGTGGAGTGTCAGGCCGGACAGCGCCTCGACAACCTGTTGCAGCTGCAGCAGTGTGAACGTGTCCGGGAGCAGCTCGAATGCCACCGGTCGATAGCGCAGCTTGCCGCGGATCCGGCCGAGTCCGGTCGCGAGTATTCGGCGGTGATCGAATGCCATTGGCTGACCGAGCTCGTTGACGAGCGGCTCGGGCGGTGACTGATCGCGATCGACCCAGTACTCGGCGATCAGCTTGGCTTCGTACAGGAGCTCATAGCGATCGAGCACGCGATAGGCGTCCCAGCCGGCGTTACCCGACCCGAAGCAAATCTCGACGCGATCTCGCTGCACGATGCGCTCCTTTCCGGGCAGCGCGTCAAGCCAAGCGCGCAGCGACTTCTCAATTGCGTCGATCAATGCCGGGCGGCCGCTGCGCCAATCCTCCCACGGAAAATAGGCGTAACAGTCTTCCCAGGATGCATCGTCGGCCGTCTCGAGCAGGGCCTCTTGGACGAGCGCGAGGTAGGCGATCGACAACACGCGGCCTGCGCCGACCTGCTCGCGCGGGTCTCGGCCTTTATCTGCAAACGTGTAGAGCTGCTCGACGAAACCGAGCTTGCCGCCGGTCTGGCGCGCGACGGTCTCGTGGATGCAGCGCTCGAGCGTCCGGTCACGCTCGAGATCGAACGGCCCGAACGGTAACGCCCGCAGCGTTTGCTCGACACTCGGATAGTCGGCCGGCGAGACCGTGAGCACACGCGGCTGCCCCCCGGTTACCGCCAGGACGACGGCATTGAGATCGACTAACAGCGCCTGCTGCTCGGGCCGGTCCATTGTTCGCGCCGACTCAGTCCGGCATTGGCACGTCCTCGAGACGCTGCGGCACGTGATAGCCGCGCTGCACCGCGGGACGTACGGCGATCTCGAGATACCATCGCTTCAAATTCGGATAGTCCGACAGATTCATCTGCTGGCGCTCGAAACGGGCGATCCATGGCCACGTTGCGATGTCGGCTATCGAATAGTCACCACCGAGAAACTCCGCCTGACCGAGCCGCGTATCGAGCACCTTGTATATACGCGCATTCTCCTTCAAATAGCGTTGCTCAGCGTACGGTGCCTTGCCTTTGTTGTAGAACACGAAATGGTGCGTCTGCCCGAGCATCGGGCCGACGTGCCCGATCTGCATCATCAGCCACTGAATCACGACCCAACGCTCGGGTCCCGGCGGCGGCATGAGCTTGCCGGTCTTCTCGGCGAGATACATCAAAATCGCGCCGGACTCCATCATCGCGATGCCGGTGTCGTGATCGACGATTGCCGGGATCTTGTTGTTCGGGCTGATCTTCAGGAACTCGGGCGCGAACTGCTCGTCTTTACCAATATCCAGGGCGATCACGCGGTACGGCAGCTCGAACTCCTCGAGCGCGATCGAGATTTTTCTGCCGTTCGGCGTCATCCATGTATACAAATCGATCATCGCAGTTCCTTTATAGCGTCGACGTCAACTTCCCTCGGTACGAATGTGAATGACTTGTCCGCAGTGCTTGCAGTGCACCGCATCTTGGTCGTGTCGGGTCAGTCCGCACCGCGGACACTCGTGGCGGACCTTGTTCGGCAGAAAAATCGTTTGCACGAGCCGAATGAACAATGCGACGCCGACGATCATGATAATCACGGCGAGCAATCGACCCGTGCTGCCGACGAGCGTGATATCGCCGAAGCCCGTCGTCGTCAACGTCGTCACCGTGAAATACAGCGCGTCGACGTAGTTGTTGATCGAATCGTTCGACTGCACTTGCAGCACGAACACGGCGGCGGTGATCACGAAAATGAAGACGATCAGATTCAACGCGCTGAAAATCACGTCCTCGTTTCGCGCGAAGAATGCAGAATGGCGGCGCAGCTGCTGCGAGACGACATAGGAACGCAGCAGCCGCAGTGCCCTGACAACCCTGAGAAACGCGAAATTGCCCATCATTGCCGGTAGGAACAGGGACACGATCACGAGCAAGTCGATGAGGCTGATCGGCCGAATGACGAATGCCATCCGGTCGGCGTGGGCGAGCATCCGCGCGAAGAAATCCACGATCAGCACACAGCCGATGACGATATCGAGCATGATGATCCAGTCGTACAACGGCAGGAACGTCGTGCCGACGAAGTATCCGATGACGACGACGTCGGCAGCCAACATTACGGCGCGCGCGCGTATCGCCCGCGGCGTGAGCCCGTAGTAGAGCTCTTGACAGTAGTTCGCAAGTGGAGACACGAGCAGCTACCTTCTTTCTTTCGTGTTCGATCGCATCCGCTTCGTCGCGGAGCGGATCGCTTGTACGCCGCGCTTGCCCATGAGCAAATCGGCGACAAGTATAGCGTGGACGACAGCGCCAAGAGTCCGTAACCGCCGCCGGTGCTACATATTCCCTGTTGTTCTGAAGGCACCGCGGAACTGCCCGGCACGCGCCGAATCTATTTAAGACGGCTATTCGCGGCAGCTACCGCGTGCCACTGGCGATGGCGCTATAATCGAGTGTTCACGCCAAATCGACGATGCACTGGGGACCCGACCATGCTCAACAGAAGCTGCGCACTAATTTTCGCGTTGACGAGCCTCGCGGCCGGCCATGCGGCCGCACAAGCCGACATTGACGAGCTCGTTACGCGCGGCGAGGAGCTGTTCAACACGACAGTCGGCGGCTGCGCGACCTGTCACGGCCCGACCGGCGAGGGGCTCGTAGGACCGTCGCTGCACTTCGGGCCGTCACCGGCGAACATCGTCGATCAATTCGTCGCCAACCCGGTCATGATCGTCGTAACCGAGAACCTGAATCCGACCGACGACGATCTGATCGCGATCTCAATGTACATCCGCTCGCTCGCAGGCCTCGAGCTCGATCCTGCGTTGCCCGCCCAGTGGCAAAGCGAGCTCGTCGCACTCGCGGCGCTCGAGACCGAGGAGCAGGAGTTCCGCCGGACCGAGTACGAGCTCGCGATGGAGCGCGTGCAGCGATTCGAAACCGTTCAGGAGACCTGGGAGCGGCGCGCTAACGAAGGCAGCGTTTGGAGCGAGTACCCGTCGCGAATTGTCGGGCGCTGGGATGCCGGCGAGCCCAAGTTCACGCCGGAGCCCGGCAAGACCTATTGGTACGAGAACATCGGCACGACGAGCTCGCCTGCGGTGCTGTTTAGTGGCTACACGCCGCCGACGAAGAACGCGCTCGTCGTCGGCGATGCCGCGACCCACGAGATCATTGCGAGCTATCACATCGACGAGAACTTGCGATCCGTCGTGCATACGTCGGCAATGTCGCCCGACGGCCGCTGGGCCTACATGGTCGGCCCGCGCGAGCCTAACGCCGATGGCACGCCCGATCCGGCCGGCGCATGGACGATGCTGAAACTCGATGCGCTGACGTTGCAGCCGGTGCTGCAGGTGACGATCGGCGCGCGCCTGCATCACGGCCAAGTGTTCCGCGACAAGGTCCTTTTCGACACGTTCGTCCGTGACCCGGACGGTCTTGGCCTCTTCCTATACGACCCCGAGACCGACGAGGTGCTCGGCGGCATCCGCGACGTCGACATGGGCGGCTTCATCTACACGGTCTGGCCCGATCACGACTACGAGCGCATTTACGCAATGATGGAGCCGGCCGGCTACGCGCCTGGCCGTAGTACGGGCATGCGGAGCATAACGCGACTGTACGAGGGCGAGTACCAGGCGCTACGGCCGTTCTGGATCGCGGTCATCAATCCCGATACGTGGGAGGTCGAGGCCGAATATCCAATACCCGGCTACCGGCCGAACTGGGCCGTCATCGACTCGGCCAAGGAACATATCTACACGATCAACTCGAGCTCGAATGCATCGAAGATCAGGCTCAGCGACGGCGAGGTCATCTGGACCGCAGGCACAGGCATCGGCCCGTACGGCGGCTCGCTGAACGCCGATGAGTCCGAGCTCTGGATCGCCGACAAGGGCGAAGCCGCTCACCATCTGGGCCGCACGATCACCGTCATCGACACGCACGAGGGCCACGCGACGCACTCGCTGTACGGCGCCTACAAGGTCGACCACGTGCTGCTGTCGCCGAACGGCAAAGAGATGTGGGCGACGAGCAACGGCGAGGGCCGAATCTACGTCTACGACGCCGAGAGCAAGGAGCTGATCAAGAAGATCGACATGCCCGGCAACGGCGATGCCCACGGCCTGATTTGGGTCCACTACGACGACAACGGCGAGCCGGTCGTCGTCCGCGACCAAGGGAACTTCCACGGTGGCACGAATCCGTTCCTCGGTCGCCCGCTCGACTACTGAGTCGGCGGGCGTCATTGATGCGATAAACCGAGGGTTTCACGGGTCTACGTCAGTAGTCGGAGCAAGCGACAGCAATCGATCGGAGCCTTGAATGCAGCGCATGACCGTCAAGCCGATCTCAACGCCCTGCTTGGCGGGCGTCGGCGTGGCGGCGTTGCTCGTTTGTGCCGCTGCGAGTGCACAGATGGCCATGGGCGATCATGCCGGCCACGTGGCTGCGGCAACGCCGGGCACCGATGCAACGAGCCAGATCGTCGTCGACTTCGAGCTCGTCGACCGCGATGGCAACACCGTGAGCGATGAAGATTTTCGCGGCCGCCACGTTTTGCTCGGGTTCGGATTTACGCATTGCGAGCACATTTGCCCGCTGATGGGGCTGCACATGGGCCAAGCCGTCGAAGCCGCGGACTTGCCCGTCACGGGCATCTTCGTCAGCGTCGATACCGAGCGTGACACGGCAGCGATCAACGACGACTATGCCCGCCACTTCGGCGACGCCATGCTCGGCTTAAGCGGCAGTGTCGAACAGATCAATGCAGCGACGAAGAACTTCAAGGTCAGCTATGCGGTAACTAAGACGCAGGATGCGTACACCGTGCAACATACGGCAAACATCTTTTTGATCGACCCGGCCGGCCAGCTCGTCGACGTCTTCAATTTTTCTACGTCCCCTGAGAGCATTCTCGAGGCCGTCCGCTAGTCCGATGCGCTGACAATGGCAAACGGAATGCACACGCCGAAGCTGTATCTGCCGAATCCGCTGAAGCTCAGCCTGCTCGCACTCATCGGGGTCGCCATCGCCTCGTCATGGCTCATCTTTCCGTACTTCGTGCAAGGCCAACAACTGCTGCGCGGCGCGGGTGACGAGAGCCGCATGATCAAAGCCGACACGGTCGCACAGCATCTGACACGCGAGCTCCTCAAGACACCCAACCTCGAAATCACGGCGACATACGCGAGCGACGAATATTTTCAGTACGTCGACCGTGCAGCAGTCGTCGGAAACTTGCGTCCCGACCGCAACATGATTTTCTTCGTCGCCGAGACCGTTCACACGGGCGTGCTACCGCCCGAGCCCCCGACGGCGACGCTGCGGGTCGGCGAGCAGGAGTTCTACCCGACACTCGCCGACGGGCCTTCGGATGTCGAGCATCACCGGCTCAGCGTTTTCAGTTTTCCGAAGATCGGCGAGGATGGTGAGCCGATCGATTTTGAGGCAGATGGGCGCATGCGCCTCTACGTCGCTAGTCCCTATCTCGGCAGCCCTAGCCCGATCACTTTCGCCGGCAGCTGGGACGCGCCGTACTCGCTACCCGAGGAGCTCAAGTCCCGTGCCGACATCACTCCCGTCGCCGTGCTCGCGCTCGGTGCCGGCCTTCTGTCATCGGTTATCACCCCTTGCTTGCTGCAGCTCGTCGTCGTGTTCGGCGGCATCATCGCCGGATTCACGACCGTGCCCGGGAAGGAAGGTGTCGACATCCAGCGCATGACGCCGCTCATCCGGCGCAAGGTTATGCAGGTTGCGGTCGCTTTCGTGCTTGGCTTCACGCTGCTGTATGCGCTGGCCGGTGCGTTGATCGGTGCAGTCGGCCACCAGGCGCAACTCGTCTTTGCCGAATACAGCCGCTTCGTTGCCGTCGCGTCCGGCATCATTGTCATCCTGCTCGGACTGTGGATCGGATTTCGCGGATCGCGCGAGCTGGCCTGCCGCATGCCGAATCGCGTAGAAATGAATTCTCTCTCGATCAAGGACGTCACAGGCACCGTCCTTGCATCAATGGGGTACGCCCTCGGCTGCACAGCCTGCTTCGGCGGCGCGATTGTCGCAACGCTGCTCGTCTACGTCGGTGCAATCGGCAGCGCGACAATCGGCGCGAGCATCATGCTGACGTTCGCGATCGGTGTCGCAATCCCGTTCCTGCTCGCTGCACTGTACATATCCAAGATGGACAGCATCCTGACGGCACTGGCGCGCCATTCCCGTAAGCTGAGCTACACGAGTATGACCATTATCGTCATCTTCGGGCTCATTCTTGTCACGGATAATTTCCATACCGTCAGCGACATGATCTACCCGTACCTCGGGTTGCGCTAGGAGCAGAGATGCGTTCGCTACTTCGTTCGGGTCTTCTGTGCGCGCTGGTCGCACACATCTCCATTGTCGGCGCAGCTGACGATGTCGACATCTCCAACCCGTTG
This sequence comes from Rhodospirillaceae bacterium, assembly GCA_024640685.1. Classification (GTDB taxonomy): domain Bacteria; phylum Pseudomonadota; class Gammaproteobacteria; order Steroidobacterales; family Rariloculaceae; genus JAHEEM01. The sequence continues at coordinate 23 of JAHEEN010000016.1, read as the reverse complement.
CAGCTGATGTTCGTCGCCGACGC
>JAHEEN010000138.1 GCA_024640685.1 Rhodospirillaceae bacterium | reverse complement strand
GCGATCGGCTCGTCGTGGCCCGGCGGCGAGTGGAACGTCGCGACGGCGTTGAGCTTGATGGACCAATTCGACTTGCGTATCGCGATGCTGTCGGTGCGCAATCCGCGGGCGCGCGTAACCGTCGAGCAATGCCGGCAGATCAACGAGTCGGCCGCGCAGATCGTCGCCGATTACCCGACACGGTTCGGTGCAATGACCTACGTGCCGCAATACGATCCCGAGGCCGCGACGGCCGAGGTCACTTTCGCGCTGGACACTCTCGCACTCGACGGCGTGGGCTTGAGTCCGAGCATAGACAACCAATACCTGGGCGAGCCCTTTTACGAGGATCTGCTCGCCGAGCTCGACCGCCGCCGCGCCGTCGTGCTGCTGCATCCGACGAACCCGCCGTATTTGAACGACTTGGGCCTGTCGATTCGCAGCTCCGTCTACGAGTACGTGTTCGAGACGACGCGTGCGATTGCGAACTTGATCATGTCCGGATCGATCGAGCGCTATCCGAACATTCGCTGGATCACGGCGCATGCAGGCGGCGCTGCGCCGTATATTGCCGCGCGGCTCGCCGACCAGGGGCCGCGTTTCGATCCGGCCATTCGCGAGCGCGCGCCCGACGGCGTCATCGCCTATATGAAGACGCTCTACTACGGCACGGCGCAAGCGACGTCGCGGTACAGCCTGAGCGCGCTGCTCGAGCTCGTCGATGCGTCGCACGTCGTCTTCGGCACCGATCTGCCGATCTCGCCGCCCAGCCTGATCGAGGAGTCCGACGACGTGCTGGGCGCGTTCGAGGGCTTGTCGGACGCGGATCGAACCAGAATTCAATCGGGCAATGCGCTCACCCTCTTTCCACGCTTGAGCTGATCTCGAGGACACACCGATGAGCTTCACAACGCACCGGACTCGCACGCTCTCTACCGTTGCCATCACCGTAATCGCTCTACTGAGCACGACAGCAGCGATCGCGCAAAATGGGCCGCAATCAGCCGGACCCGTCGATCCCGAGCTGATTCAGGACTTGATCGCAGCCAATCGCACGCTTGCGTCGCACGGTATTGTCGATGCGTTCGGTCACGTCAGTGTGCGTCATGACAAAGACCCGAATCGCTTCTTGATGTCGGGGTCGCGTGCGCCGGAAATAGTCACCGAGGCCGACATCATCGAGTACGACCTCGATGCCGTGCCCGTCAACCTCAACGGCCGCGGGCAGTACTCCGAGCGTTACATCCACGCGATGATCTACAAGATGCGGCCCGACGTCATGTCGGTCGTGCACAACCATTCGCCGTCGGTGATCCCGTTCGGCGTGAGCTCGGTGCCGATAAAGCCGCTCTATCACATGTCGGCATTCATCGGCGACGGCCTGCCGATTTACGACATCCGCGACGAGTCTGGCATGACGAACATGCTCGTCAACGACGCCGCGCGCGGCACCGCGCTTGCAACCGTGCTCGGCGACGAGCCAGCCGTGCTGATGCGCGGTCACGGCGTCGCGGTCACCGGCGCGTCGATCCCGTTTGCAGTCGGGCGCAGCATCTATCTGGAGGTCAATGCGACGATTCAGCTGCAGGCGCTGGGACTCGGCGGCTCGGTCGAGTATCTGGACCCCGAAGAGGCGCAAAACGTGCTCGATGCCGGCGAGAACACAGGCTACACGCGGCCTTGGGAGCTCTGGCGGCGCAGCGCGCTCGGCGAGTAACCAAATAGTAAGCCACGACGGTCCCCAAAATCGCGGGCTCGGCCCTCGAATTGGGGCCGATTTTCTGGTATTTCAGGGCCTCGATCGCCGCCGCGTGGCCCATGACCCGTGACATTTAGCCCTATGCCCAGACCACCGTCGACAGCCCGACCCACGACGCCGTTTGCAGCGGCGCTCGCCGCCGTGTCGTGCGCCGTGCTCGGCGGCTGTGCGACGCAGCCGGCCGAGCCGATCCACCCGGACATTGCCGAGCCGTTTTACGCGGCCGTCGAGCCGTTTAGCCAGTTCGATACAGAAGCGCTACGGAGCGCATCGGAAGCGACGTTGCTGAATCGCCGCGCATCGACGGTCGCGAACGGCACAATCCTCGTCTTCAAGTCTGCGCTGATCGAGCCGTTGATTCGGCCATTCTCGACGGTCAAGGCGCTGTACTCGGTCGTGCTGAAATCGACTGTGAGCTTCTCGCGGCGCATCGCGATCGATACCGTGCAGTTCGATCGCCTCGAGAGTCAGCCTATCCCTGAAATCGCTGACCGCCCGGGCATGGACCTCGTCGCGTGGGAGCGCGATCTCGATACGCTTGCCGGGATTGCGACGAAAGGGACGGTGCGGTTCTTGATCGACGGTGACGAATTCTTCCCGCGGCTCAAGGAAACCATCATCGAGGCCGAAGACTCGATCGACGTGCGCACGTACATCTTTGACAACGACGACGTGGCCGTTGAGATTGCCGACATGCTGCGCGAGCGCTCCGCCGAGGTCGACGTGCGCGTCCTGCTCGACGGCATCGGCGCATTGCTCGGCACGCAGGTCGACCCGGAAGGCATGCCGCACGATTTCAGCCCGCCGATCTCGATGCCGTCGTACCTGCAGCGCGGCTCCCCAGTCAAGGTCCGCACGAGCGGCAACCCGTGGCTGACCGGCGATCACACAAAGTCGACGATCATCGACGGCCGGCTCGCATTCCTCGGCGGCATGAACATCGGTCGTGAGTACCGCTACGACTGGCATGACTTGATGGTCGAGGTCGAAGGCCCGATCGTCGATGTGCTGCAGCGCGATCTCGACATCGCGTGGTCGAAGGCCGGATGGCTCGGCGATCTGTCGATGACCTATCGGGCGATGGCGACACCCAAGCCGCGCGCCGACGACGTCGGCGAGCCGGTCCGTGTGATCCTGACGCGAGATCACGACTCGCAGATCTACCGCGCCCAGCTTGCAGCGATTCGGCGCGCACAGCGCTACATCTACGTCGAGAACTCCTATTTCTCCGACGATGCAACGCTCTACGAGCTCGCCAAGGCGCGCCGACGTGGCGTCGACGTGCGGGTCATCCTGCCGGACGACGGCAACCACGGGGCGCTGAACTACAGCAACCAGGTAGCGATCAACGCGATGCTGCGCAACGGCATTCGCGTCTTTCTGTTCCCCGGCATGACGCACGTCAAGGCAATGATCGTCGACGGCTGGGCGTCGGTAGGCTCGGCAAACTTCGACAAACTGAGCCTGCAGATCAACGAGGAACTCAATATCGCAACGTCGAACGAAGCAGTCGTCGCAGACCTAATGCAGCGCGTCTTCGTCGAAGATTTCGCAGTCTCTGCAGAGGTCACCGAACCGCGCGACCTGACGCTGCGACATCACTTCGCCGAGTTCGTCTCCGACGAGCTGCTCTAACCACGCCGCCAACGTCAACGTCGGCTCATGGCCTCCAAAGCACGCCGCACGATTCAGCTGCTGCTCGTTGCCGTGGCCGTCGCGGTCCCGGCATTCGTGCTGTACGCGAACGTGACCGGTCAAGACTGGCGCAGCGCAAGCCGCGACGGCGTAGGACTCGCGCCTGAGCCGACCGCGACACCCGAGGCCGTCGTGCAAATTTACGCAGCGCGCGCCGTGCGCTGGCGAGGCGCATTCGGCGTGCACACGTGGGTTGCGGTCAAACCGGCCAGTGCCGAGCAATATACGGTGTTCGAGGTCAACGGCTGGCGGCTGCGCCGCAATGGCACGGCCGTCGTTAGCAGCCACCGTCCGGCCGATGGGCGCTGGTTCGGCAATACGCCGACATTGCTTACCGAGCTTCGCGGCGAAGATGCCACAGCATTGATCCCACGCATCGAGGCCGCCGTCGATTCTTATCCATACGCGGGCGAATACCGCGTCTGGCCAGGCCCGAACTCGAATACGTTCACGGCGCACGTGTTGCGCGCCGTGCCCGAGCTGCGCGCCGATCTGCCGCCGACGGCAATCGGCAAGGACTACTTGCGAAAACCTTACTTCGCCGCTGCGCCGAGCGGCACGGGTATCCAGCTCAGCGTCGCCGGCGCCGCAGGCGTGCTCGCCGCGTTTCAAGAAGGCATCGAGATCAATCTTTTGGGGCTGACGTTCGGCATCGACCCGCTCGATCTGGCCGTCAAGCTGCCGATGGCCGGGCGCATCGATGGCGCGCCGGTCGGGCTCACCGCCGCAGCTGTCATCGCGCTCTTTTATGCCGGCCGGCGCCGCCGCTCGATCAAGCCGCAGCCGGCGGCGGAAAAGACCTCGCAAAGCTGAACGCCTCAGCCGTCGGCCCATGGGCGCGCAACAGATCGAGGCGCGCTTCGGCCTCGGCGACGGTCGGTGTCTCAGCGTTGCGAACCCACCACAGCACGAACGTCGCCACGTCGAGCTTCTCGAACCACTCGGCGCGTCGCCGCATGATCGCCAGATGCATCTCGGAGGCGACGAATTGGCTCAGCGCCTCGACCGAGCGCCAAACCGACAAGTTGACGACGTACGTCGGGTCGCCGTAAACGATCGGCGGCGTGTCGCTCGCCGGCCCGGCATCGAGTCGCCATACGTATCCGTCGCTGCGTTCAGCCGACTGATTGACCGCACGGATTGCATTGACGAAATCTGCGATGCGCGGATCGTCGAATGCAAAACGTGCCTTGGCGATGTTCAGTTGTGCGAGGTTGTACATATGACATAAGCCCGGTGCGCGACAAAAAGGCTCAGTTGAGAACCAGTTCAGCTCATTGTCGCGCCGCGCAGCATACACTGCCGTCGCAATGACCGAGAAAGACCCGAACTCCGACAGCGTGATTGCCGTGCTCGAGCAACCGGTACCGAATGGCGTCGCGGTCGTACCGCGCAACGGCAATGAGCTCCCACATTCGAACTGCCTCGTCGTCGAGCCTTCACGCGACCCAAACAACAGTGATCGCTTGCTCGCGAGCGTCGAGCACTATCGCGAGGTTGAAAACCCAACTGGGTTTCCGTGGCGCATCACGCCCGTCAACCACGATCCGCTCGGATTCAAGGAAGCGATGGAACTCGCAATGGCGTACGCGAGACAACACAGCGTGCCGGTCATCGTCGTCAACCACGACGGCATGAGCTCGGATTCCGAGCGCCGACAGACCGATACGGCCGTGCTCGATTTGCGCTCACCGCTAGCCGCCAGTTAGCAGCGCAACTACAGCGGTACGAGCTCGATCTCGTACAGTGTCGGCCAGTTCTTGCCGGTCACGAACAAACGCCCTGAATCTTCGTCGTAGGCAATACCGTTCAAGACGTCGTCACGCCCCCGCTGAGTGCGCGGCACGAGGTGGCTCAAATCGATCCAGCCGATCACATCACCGGTCTCGGGATCGACACGCACGATGCGATCGTCATACCAAACGTTTGCCCAGATCTCACCGTCGATATACTCGAGCTCGTTGAGCAGCGGCACCGGCGCACCCTCGTCTCGAACTTCGATAGCTCGCGTAACGCCAAAAGTCGCCGGATCGTAGAAAGTTAACGTCGCCGTGCCGTTACTGACGATCAACGACGCGCCGTCGTCGGTCAGCCCCCAACCCTCGCCGCGATAGCGCCGCGTCTCGATCTGCTCGAAGCTTTCTAGGTCGTAGACGAACGCTGTCTGGCTCTTCCACGTCAGCTGATAGATCCGATCGTCGAGGACCGTCATACCTTCGCCGAAGTACGTGAAATTGAGCCGCTCGATCTGCTCGACGGCACCGGACGTCAGCTCGACGCGCCTGATCGACGAGTGGCCGTACTGCCCTGTGCTCTCATAGAGCTGACCGCCCTCGATCACGAGCCCTTGCGTGAATGCGGTTGGGTCGTGCGGATACTCGGCAACGACACGTGCTGCCACGATGCCGGGTACCGCGCTCGGGCGCAGCTGGGCCCACACGGCGACACCAGCCGCGAGCGCGGCAGCGATCGCGGCCAAACCCAACACACGTGAGTATTTCTTCATCCATGTTCCGGCAACTGAGCGTCTGCTCATGTGACGCACACGCTAGTGGCGTCGCGCGAGCCGGTCAAGCTCGCCGCACGGGTGGCGCACCGATAACGGGACTCGTGTATAAAACGCACGTGAATCTTCGATCAAATCCGCGGCCAAGATAAGCCATGACGGCCCGCCTCAGCCGCTCGCCGCTGCTCGTGCTCGTCTGCGCCGTCCTGATCGCGCTGCTGGGCTTCGGTTCCCGGCAGACGTTCGGCATGTTCTTGCGCCCGGTCACCGAGGCGATCGGTCTTGGCGAGGACGTGCGCATCATGTCGTTCGCGACGGGGCTGCAGGCGCTGATGTACGGCTTCGCCGCGCCCATCGTCGGCGCAATCGCCGATCGCTTCGGGCCAATTCGCGTCATGGTCGTGTCGGCGTTGATCTACGCCGGCGGATTGCTCGGCATGTCGGCTGCGGCTAGCGCGGGTGCCTTGATCTTTAATATCGGCATACTGACCGGCATTGGGTCCGCGGGTGTGGCAATGCCGTTGCTGCTGTCGATCGTCAGCCGCGTCGCGACCGAGCAGCGGCGCACGTTCTGGCTCGCATGCGTCGTGTCGGGCAGCACCGCAGGACAGCTGTTGATCGTGCCGCTAAGTCATCACTTGATCACGACCGTCGGTTGGTCGGAGACCGCGGTCGTGCTGAGTTTGCTGATCTGCATCATCTTGCCGCTCGCAATCGGCGTCGCGTTCGCTGCGGGCCCGGCCATAGCAAGCGGCGGCCACCAAAGCCTCCGCGACGCGTTGCACGAAGCGCGCAGCCATCGCGGATTCTGGCTGCTGACGACCGGATTCTTCGTCTGCGGATTCCAGGTGCAGTTCATTAACAACCACCTCGAGAACTATTTGAGCGCAACGGTCGTCGGCGGCGCCATGGCGGCGACAGCGATTGCGTTGATCGGGCTCTTCAACATGATCGGCACGCAGATCGCCGGCGTCATGGGCGGGCGCCATCGCAAGAAGCGGCTGCTTGCGTACCTCTATATCGGCCGGTCGCTATTGTTCCTCGGTTTTTTCCTCGTCCCGGTCAGCCGGCTGTCGGTCATCGTATTCGCGTGCGCGGTCGGCTTGCTGTGGCTCGCAACCGTGCCATTGACGTCGGGCATCGTCGCGCAGGTTTTCGGCACGCGCTACATGGCAACGTTGTATGGGCTCGTATTTCTAAGCCACCAGATCGGCAGCTTCACGAGCGTCTACGTCGCCGGGATCATCCGCACCGAGACCGGGAGCTACGACCTGGCGTGGTGGATGATCATCGCTGCGGGCTTTGTTGCAGCGCTGCTGCACTGGCCGATCGACGACCGTCCGCTGCCGCGTGTCGCGGCCGAAGCGAGCGCGGCACCCGCCTAGCCCAGAGATTCCACCAGCTTATCGACGGCCGCAACTGCTGCAACTCTGTGACCGCCGTCACTGCCTACCCTCGAGCGGCCTCCTATCCTGGACGAATCTAAAGGCCTGCGGGAGGCTGCCATGTGGAAACCGATTTTGAGCGCCGTCGTGATCGGCCTGACGTTGAGCGGCTGCTCGTCGAGCCCTGCACCGCGCCCGACGACCCGTCAGGTCTTCGTTCAACCGACGCCGGCACCGGAGGTCACGGCGGGCGTTTCGATCACGCTCAATGCCGATCAGGCCGCCCTCGTGCGCGGTTATCTGTCGTCTAACGTCTACACCGGCAACAGCCGTGGCCGCGGCGCGAACGGCGGATTGCCGCCCGGCATCGCCAAGAACCTGGCGCGCGGAAAGCCGCTGCCGCCGGGCATTGCGAAGTCTTATCTGCCGTCGCACGTGATCGCCGATCTGCCGCGGCTGCCGTCGGGCCTCGACTACGTAATCGTCGCCGGCAAGCTGCTGCTCGTCGAAGCGGCAACCGCCGCTATCCGCGACGTGCTGCTCGACGTCGCGTTCGATCGCTAGAGAAGCGGCCGAGCCGCGGTCAGCGCAAGAGCCACGCGGCGAGCATGCGAACCTGCGTGTCGTCGAGCCGCTGGTTGAACGCCGGCATCTGGCCCGACCGGCCATTGAGAATCGACTCGGCGATGCTGTCCGCACTGCTCCCATAGAGCCATACGTCGTCGGTCAGATCAGGCGCTCCCAGCAGTTCGTTGCCGGAACCGTCGGCACCGTGGCAGGCTGTACAGAGCATCCTGAAGCTCGCCTCTCCCGGAAGACCGCCCGCCCCTTGCGGCGACGCTAGCGCCTGCACGTAGGCGACGACATCGGCAACATTGCTGTCCGTGAACGCGCTCGCAAGCGGAGGCATGATCGCCGTGCGGCCCGACCGTAACGTCTGCTCGATCTGCGCCAACGAGCCGCCCCACTGCCAGTCGTCGTCGGTCAGGTTCGGGAACATGTCGGCCTGACCGCCGGCATCCGGACCATGACATGCGGAGCAATGGCGGTCGTAGACACGCGCTGCCGAGGCCATGACGTCGGCATCGGCCTGCAGAGCCTCTGCCGAAGTGGCAGCGATCTCGGCGCGCGCCGCGTCGAAC
>JAHEEN010000137.1 GCA_024640685.1 Rhodospirillaceae bacterium | reverse complement strand
ACTTCGTCAACGGCGGTATTCTGCAGTTCGTGCTGCGGCAGCTCGCGAAGGGCGCCGACGCCGCTTGACGCCGACTGCGAGCCTGCACGACGTACCCGAGCGGCTCGCGGCCGAGCTGTGCGCTGCAGATCGGTGGCTCGTGCTGACCGGTGCCGGCGCGTCGGCCGATAGCGGCGTACCGACATTCCGCGAAGCGCAGACCGGGCTTTGGGCTCGCTACGATCCACAGCAGCTCGCGACGCCCGGCGCGTTCGTCGATGACCCGCGACTCGTCTGGGACTGGTACTGCTGGCGCCGCGAGCTGATCGCTACTGCGCAACCGAACGCCGGACACTTCGCGCTCGCGGAAATTGCCAAGCTCAAGCCCGAATTGCGGCTCGTCACGCAAAACGTCGACGGGCTCCATCAACGCGCGGGCAGCGCCGATGTCATCGAGTTCCACGGCAGCATCGAGCGCAACCGCTGCTTCGACTGCGAGCGTCCGGCCGCTGGCGTGCCTGTTAGCTCCTCGGGCCCGCCGCCGTGCCCGGAATGCGGTGGTCTCTTGCGACCCGACGTCGTTTGGTTCGGCGAGGCGATTCCACCAGCCGCGCTAGAGGCGGCATTCGCTGCAGCCGCGAAAGCTGAGGTCTACCTTTCGGTCGGCACATCGGCAGCCGTTTATCCCGCCGCCGGACTGGCCGAAGTCGCAGCCGCTGCAGGCGCGACGATCGTAGAGATCAACCCGACGCCGACGCCGCTGAGCGCGTCCGCCGACCACGTCCTCGAGGGCACAGCAGCCGCGTGGCTTCCCGCAATTGCGAGCACACTCGTCGAAGCGGTATCGTGACGACATGGTCGAGCAATCCCGATCGGCGCGTAAGCGACTGCACGGTGCCGTCGTATCTTCGAAGGCCCAGCGGTCGGCATTAATCGGCGTAGCGGCGCTGCTCCTGCTGCTCGCTGTCGGCGTCAGCTGGTATTGGTCGCGCGAGCCGGACGTCTTTTGGGTCAGCGCCGACACGCAGGAGCGGCCGCTCGTGCTCGGCTACTCGACGACGGACACATTGATTCGGGTCGCCGCCTGGCTGCTCGACAAGCCCGGCGGCTATTTGACGAACGATGTGACACCGCCCGGGATCTGGCTCGACAACATGCCGAGCTTCGAATTCGGCGTCGTCGTTCAAGTTCGCGACTTGGCACGCGTGCTGCGCAACGACTACAGCCGCTCACAGTCGCAATCGACCGAGGATCCGGATCTCGCGCTCGCGGAGCCTGCGTTTAACTTCGACAACGACTCATGGATCTTTCCGCCGACAGAGCGCGAATACCGGCGCGGTATCGAGGCGCTGCAAAGCTTTCGGCTACGCCTGTCGAGCACCACCGAGCCCGATGCGCAGTTCTATGCGCGCGCGGACAATCTGCGTGAGTGGCTGGCCGTCGTCGAGCGGCGGCTCGGTAGCCTGTCGCAGCGATTGTCGGCCAGCGTTGGCCAGGTCCGCGTTAATACGGATCTAGCCGGCGAGCCGTCCGGTGCGACGGCAACCCCGCGCCCCGTCGATATCGTCGTCAAAACGCCGTGGCTAGAGCTCGACAACGTCTTTTTCGAAGCGCGTGGCGCGGCCTGGGCACTGGTGCATTTTCTACGCGCAGCCCAGTTCGATTTCGAAGCGGTTCTCGAGGACAAAAACGCCGTCGTCAGCATGCGCCAGATCATCCGTGAGCTCGAGGGTGCGCTCGCTCCGATCAGGAGCCCGATGATTCTAAACGGCAGCGGCTTCGGTCTATTCCCGAATCACTCGCTCGTGCTCGCGTCATACTTGTCGCGCGCGAATGCCGCCGTCATCGATTTGCGGGGGCTGCTGGAACAAGGCTAACGCCCAACGGCGGACCACCCGCGCTGCAATCGCGTTAGTTTCGGATAGCTCGGGCGATCTCGCTCACATGCCGGATATCCGAGCCGCAGCAACCGCCGAAGACGTTGAGCCAAGGTAGCGTCTTGAGCACGTCGCGGTACTGTGCACCGAGCTCGACTGGATCGCCGTCGTCGAGCGTCTCCGACTCGTCGAGCTCGGCATGACTGAGCCGCGATGCGTTGCAGCGCAAGCCGCGCACGCGGCGCGTCCAATCCTGACCGCCGAAGGCCGAAAAGAAATGATCGGGGTGCGCGCAGTTGACCATGTAATAGGCAGGCGCAGGATCCGTCGCCGCATCGACGGCCTCGATAGCCTCTCCCAGCGGCTGGCCGCTCGGCAAGCGGCCGTCGGTCTCGACCGTGAACGATACGACGACCGGCAAGCCGACGGCGACGGCGGCGCGGACGAACCCAGTCGCCTCATCCGTTTGCGTAAACGTCAGAGCCGACACCATGTCGACGTCGGTCGCAGCCAGCCATGCAAGCTGCTGGGCGTGATACTCCTCGGCCGCTTGCGCGGCAATCTCCGCGTCCGGCGCGTAGGCGTCACCGCGAGGCCCTACGACGGCGTTGAGAACAACTGGTTGAGCGTTCGATGCATGCTCGTCGCGCAACTCGGCAATGAATCTTACCGAGGCTTCGTTCGCCGCTCTGAGCTCGTCGGCACTCTCACCGAGATCCGCCGCCCAATGCATATGCGTTTTCCACGTTTGGCTGTCGAGGATGAAGCCCAGATCGAGAGACGCGGCTAGCTCCAAGAATCCGCGAAAGTAGTCCGCCAGCGCCTGACGGCCGCTCGCATCCGGCAGCAACGTGTGGCACGCAAACTCCCGAATCTCGATCCCGCGATTGAATATAAGGTCGGTCTCGACACCTGCGTCGGTTAGGAATACACCTCCGGCCAGTTGCGGAAGCGCATCTCTGTAGCGTGCCATGGCTCTGTACCAGACGATTGGATGCCGACGATGCTACCGCCATCATCACTGTCTCGCTAGACTGCCAGCACCCGCAAACTAACGGCGTCAGCGGCTTGACAGCCAAGGCACCGCCACGATAATCGAGCGGTGAACCCGACCCGACACGTGCTCCCGATCTTGCGAGCGCGCATGTGCAGTTTCGCCCCACGGAGGCCTCTATGGCGCTACGAACCGACCTCAATTTCCTTGCAGCCGCCGCCGCGACGCTGCTCGCCGGAGCGCTGACGATGGGCAACGCCAACGCGCAGTCGGAGACTGACGCCGACGCGCCCATTCGTATCATCATGGGCGGCTACGGGCCGGCGACGACCGGGTTCAGCGTCGCGCTGAAGGAGATCGGTGACCGCCTCGAGGATCGCTTCGGCGACCGCGTCGAGGTCCGCTATGTTTACAACATCATGGATCTCGGCTACCAAGGCCAGCAGATCCTGTCGCTCGTAGAGAGCGGCGAGCTGACGCTCGGCTATCAGTCGAGCAGCTACTTGACCGATCGCGTCCCCGAGCTCGGCCTGGCCGATCTGCCGTTTCTGTTCACCGATACCGCTCAAGCGCGCGCAGCGATGGACGGTCGTTTCGGCGAGCTGATGGCCGAAGCCATCGAGGCAAACATGAACTACCGAATTCTCGGCTACTTCGAGAACGGGTTTCGCTTCATATCCAACCGCGTCCGCCCGATTCGCTCGCCGGCCGACCTCGAGGGCCTCAGCATTCGCGTGTTACCGAGCAAGGTGCTCGAATGGACGTTCGATCTATTCGGCGCGGAGCCGGAGATCATGGATTTGTCGGAAGCGATCGAGCGCATCACGAGCAACACGATCGACGCGCAGGAAAACCCATTCGCAAACACTGTGACGTACGGCGTGCACAACTTCCACCGCTACCATTCCGTGACCAATCATTTGTATCTGTCACGGCCGATCTTCGTCCATCGGCAGTCGTTCGATAGCTGGCCCGAGGATATACAAGCCGAGATGCGGGCTGCCGTTCGCGATGCAATCGTCGGCCAGCGCGAAACCAAGGTCCGCGAGGAGCAGGATGCGATCGCGGCTATTCGCGCCGCCGGCGGCGAGATCATCGAGCTCAGCCCGGCCGAGTTGCAGCCGTTCAAGGATGCCGTCGAGCCGATCTATACCGATGCGCGGCAGCGCTACAGCCGAGAACTACTCGATCTGGTTGGGCTCTAGGTAACAGGCTAGGCTTCAGGTAGCAGGGAGCAGCCGTTAGGGGACAGCCGATAGCGCACGCGCTCCCCTTCGAGATTCAGAAAACGTAGCGACTGCTGAAACTGGCCGGCCGGTGGCGAACGCGGCGATACCGTCGCTTCGAGCACGAACAACCGCCGCGAATCGCCGTTGAAATACATCGCCGCATATGTGCGCGAGCCGTCGTCATTCGTGATCTGCAGCTGATGCCCTTCGACGAGGTCGATATGCGACCACGCATCGTAGGTCACCTCGCCGCCACGCTGCCTGAACTCGCGCGCAGCCTTCGCGACGGCGGCACGCTGATCGTTGATCCACACATTCGAGCCGCTCGCAGCCTCGGTCTTCTCCATCGCCGCGTGAACTTGCTGCGATGCCGTGAAGTCGACGACGGTCACGGCGTAGAGATCGTCGCCGCGCATTGCGCGATAAATCTTCGCCGGAAAGACTGCATCGAACTCCGACGTGTACTCGAACGACTCAATCTCAGGATTCGATGGAAAGTTGACGCCAAAGCGATCTTCGCGATTGACGTACTCGTACCAGCTTTGACCGTATGCCGCCGGCATCGAGCCGAACGAAGCGATAAGTATTCCGACGATCGTTGCGCGCACTTTGCTACCTCTGCAATTTGCTGATTTCGAGCCGCAAATTCTACCGAAGTTTCGGCAGCGGCCGGCCCTAAGCCTTGCTAACGCTTTGCACGCAGCGCCGACGTGCGCTAGCTTGCAATCATGAGCGACGAGGTCACGATCCAGCGCCTGCACAAGGAGTCCGCGGCATTGGAACGCTACGAGGCGCGACTGCTCGAAGCGGCGGCGCAGTTGAAGCTGTATCGCGCGCATCATGGTCACGAGCCTGCGAGCCCGGCGGCTCTGCGCGCGTGGATAGCTGCATCCTATCCTGAGCCGCTCGACCCTTACGCGGTGCTGACCCGCGATGAGATCATGCAGCTATGGGAGGACGCCGAGTATTAACCGCGAGCTACCTCGGCAGCGCCCAAACGGGTATCTGTGACCAGCTCTCGGACAAATTCTTGTCGTGATCGCGATAGTCGGGGTCGTACCGACCCACGAGACGCCAGTACCGCGCCGAGTGGTTCAGGTGCACGAGATGGCAGAGCTCGTGGATCAGCAGATAGCGTGCCACCGGTGCCGCCAACAACAGCGAGGCTGCATTGAGGCTCACGACGCCGCGTTCCGAGCAACTACCCCAGCGGGTACGCTGCGTTCTAATCTGCACGCGCTCGGGCTCGACCCCCATCGCAGCGGCCTCGTTGAGCAACCACGGCCGCAAGATTGCCCGCCCCTGCGCCAACAGCCATTGGCGCAGACATTCGAAACCCGCAGAGTCGCGCTCATCGGCAACGGTCAGCAGAAGCTGCCCGGGCGATGTCGTCAACCGTGCCTCGGCCGATGGCCGCACGCGGGTCACAACGTCGTAGGTCGCGCCGATCGCGACGAGCTCTATGCGCTCCGGCAGACGCTTCATTGTCGTGGGATAGCGCCGGTCGAGCTCCCGCCGCGTTCGTTGTATCCAGTCACGGCTCTCGCTGACGAACGCTTCGACGTCTCGTGGCGGCGTACCGTGCGGCACGACGAGCTCGATCTGATATGGCGGCACAACCTTGAGCGTCAAACGTCGCGCCCGCCGACTGGCTCGGATCCGAATACCTTGTGCGTCGCCCCCGATAGGCTCGACCGGACCGTCGAGCAACGACAGCTGTTGCAGCACTGCGTGTTCTCTAACGATCAACGGCGGTTTGTGCGATATCGTTGCCGCGCAGAATCGATTCGGCAGCGCTCAGTCTTCATTCGCAGTCGGCGGCCCGGAAGGCCAATCCGAGAACGGAAACGGTTGCTCTTCGGTGTTGTACGTCAAGAACGTGATGATCTGAAACGAGTAAGTCGCAAGGCTCATGCCGAATACACTGAGCCGGACGTTCGTGCTACCCGTTACGAGCACCCAGAAGAACTGCAGCACGACGACCGCGAAGACGACGAGGCGCGAAATACTCCACAGCGCTATGAACAAAATCATGAACAGCAGCCGAAGCCACGTCGACTTCGACTTCAGGTTCTCCTGCAACTCCGGATCGTGCTCGATGTCCTCAGCGGATTCATCTTCGATCACGTGATCAGGCGGCGGTCGGCCGTCGTTCATGTCCCACCATCATGCGACTGCGGAGATCAGTGCAATGATAGCGCGTTCTGCAGTTCTAGTGCGAAGCGATAGCCGGGCGCGTCGAGCAACGCACGCTCGATGAGATCGCGCGCCTCGCGCGTATTGCCGCGTTCGAGCTCCATCGCTCCCATTTGCGCCAGAGTCTCGGGACGACCCCAAGCGGGGCGGAGATCTGCAGCGAGGGCCTGCGCATCGAATCGGTCGAGCGCGGCCGCAAACGCCGCGAGCCCAGATCCGCCACGCCCGGCAGACTCGTCACTGTGCACAGCGGTCGCCGCGACGAGCAGCAGCCGCGGGTTGTCTCGATCCAGCGAACGAGCAGTATCGATCGCCTCCAACGCCTTCACGCGATACACACCGCTGCGCACACCTCCCGCCTGCTCGGCCCAGAGTGCACAAGCGGCGGCAAGCACATGGGCTTCGACGGCCCATTTGGGCTCGTCGAATAGCTCGGCCGAGTAATTGATGCATTCGGCGGTGCGTTCCCGCCGCTTGCGCGGGCTTGCGTCGACGTCGGCCTGAATCGACCGCCAGGCTGCGTACGCACGATAGTAGCTTCGTGCAGCATCGTCGCCTCGCAGACGCTCGAGCTCCGACGTCGCTGCCGTAATCACATTGACGTCGCCCGCGTAGAACCCATAGTCGATCCGCGAAACGACATCGAGCAGATCGGCATTGCCGTTCGCCGGGACACTGAAGCTTGTAATCGCCGCAAAGACGACGCTGGTCGTCAGCGCATGTCGCATCGATGTATTTGACAAAACTGGCATCAGACCCAGTCTAGAACAACGGATTGTCAGATGCGCCGCACGTCGTCACAATCCGCCGCGATGACAGGGCTCATAGACATCGGTCTGAATCTCACGCATGACAGCTTCGATCGCGACCGCGAGGCCGTGCTCGACGCCGCGCAGTCGGTAGGCGTCGAACGGTTCATCGTGACCGGAAGCTCCGTCGACGCCAGCCGGGCTGCGGTCAACCTTGCTCGCGAACAACCCAATGTGTTGTTCGCGACAGCAGGGGTTCATCCCCACCACGCCAGCGATCTCGATGACGAAGCATTGACCGCGTTAGCGGCTCTCGCGCAAGAGCCTGCGGTCGTTGCCGTCGGCGAATGCGGGCTCGATTTCTTCCGCAACTTCTCCCCCGAGGACACCCAGCTTCACGCGTTCATTGCACAACTCGAGCTCGCCGCAACCGTCGGCAAGCCCGTGTTTCTTCACCAACGCGATGCCCACGAGCCGTTCGTTGCAGCATTGAAGCCTCGTCGAGACGCGCTCTCAGGCGGCGTTGCGCACTGCTTTACCGGCGGGCCCGACGAGCTGAAAGCGTACCTAGACCTCGGCCTCTATATCGGTGTCACGGGCTGGCTCTGCGATCCGGCGCGCGGCGACTCGCTGCGCCGTGCGGTGCCCGCCATTCCGCTCGACCGGCTATTGATCGAAACGGATGCACCTTATCTATTGCCGAAAGACCTCACCGACAAGCCACGCAATCGACGCAACGAGCCTCGCTACCTCGTGCACGTATTGGCTGCGATCGCCGCACTGCGACCCGAGACTATCGATGAGATCGCTTGCGCAACCCGTGACAACACCGTGCGGCTGTTCAATCTGCGGCTAGATTGAACGACGGCTGGCACGTTGCGACAACTCGTTCCCATTGCGGCGAGAATGCATCGATGACGCGCTCGAGCTCGGCGTGGCCCGGTTTGCCAAAGCGCTCGAGCAGCTCGTCGGGATGAATGACGTGCGTCGGGCGCCCTTTCGAGAAATCGGCGTCTGCTAGAAATGCAACGTAACCGGATACCGGAATGTCCTTCGCTACCAGCCGTAGCGCTGCAATGCGATCGAGCAGCGCTGGCTGTGGGTTGCGAAATGCGAAGCGCTGCTGCTTCTCGATCGCTGTCCACTCGGCCAGGCCATCGCTCGCGAAAATTATTCCGGTCACGGCCTTGGTATCGAGAACCAACAACCCCTTTGCCGTCAAAATCAGGTGCTCGATGTGAATCAGCCCGTCGTTGCCGTCGGGCAGCGAGACGTCGGTGCGAGAATCGATGCTGATCGCCTTGATGGCACCGGCCATCGATTCACGCCGGCGACGGCGCGTCACGACAACGACCAGCACGACAGCCAGCACGATTGCCAGCGCGGCGGCAGCCATCAACCACATCTCAGAATTCACTGTAATATGTTTCTATAATAGATTGTTTTACAAGTACTATTTATCCCAAATTTCAAGCGCACTACCG
>JAHEEN010000136.1 GCA_024640685.1 Rhodospirillaceae bacterium | reverse complement strand
CGCTGTCGTTCGACTACGCGGTCGGCGAAGACGACGCAGAGTTCTATTTCGGCGTGGGCGAGGCGTTTTGATGCGCTTGTCGCCCAGCTAAGCGTCCGGCAGGTCGATGACGACGGGGCCGTTTAAGGCGTCGAGCATTCGCTGATCCCGACCGTAGATGTCGTTGTAGAAACGCACGCCGCCGTCGGGCGCGATGCTGGCTGTCAGATACAACAGCAGCACGCGAACGTTGCGCTCTGGCCGCAAACGTCGCGTTTGCCTTGAATCGACGATGGATTGCAGTGCCGTTACGCTGTAGCGGTCGGGCTCGCCGAGCACGAGCTCGGCCAATTCCAGCGGACTCTCGACGCGGATGCAGCCCGACGAGAACGCGCGGTCGGCCTGCGAGAACAGCGCACGGTTCGGCGTGTCGTGCAGGAACACGAAGTGCTCGTTCGGAAAAATGAACTTCACCGTGCCCAGCGCGTTGTTCGGTCCCGGGTCCTGGCGCAAGGTATAGGGAACGCCGCGCGTGTACTGGTTCCAGTCGACCGTCGCCGGATCGACGTAGGCGCCGTCGCGGTCAATTACGCGGATATTGTTCGCGGCCAGGTAATTTGGGTCGCGCTTTATCGCGGGGAGCGTGTCGTTGCGTAGGATTCCCGGTGGGATCGTCCAGGTCGGATTGAACTCGAGATACGCGATATCGCCCCTGAATACGGGCGTCTGGCGGTATTCGCGGCCGACCATCGCACGCGAGCTCCAGATGAGCTGGCCTCGCGCGAAGTAGAAGACCCGAAAGCCGGCGATATTGACGGCGATCATGTCGTCCGTCATTGAAGCGCCGACCCAACGCATTCGCTCGAGCGACAGGCGTAGCTGATCGACGCGGACTTCGATGGGAATGTTCATCGCTGCGAGCGTGCGCGGTCCGATCACGCCGTCGGCATCGAGGCCGTGCTGGTCCTGAAAGTCGCCGGCTGCTGCTTCGAGCTCGGCGTCGAACGTCTCCGAGCGGGAACTCGGGTCAGCCGCCAGATTGCCGCTCGCCACGAGTCTATCCCGGACCTCGACGATTCTCGGTCCCGTGTCGCCCGGCCGCAGCGTCGGACCTGCGGTGACCGTCGGCCAGCCGCCGGCGTCGGCGATGTCGCGGTAGCGTGCGAGCGCTCGCTGTAACTGGCGGTAGATCGGCCCGGCCGGGGCGATCGTGTCGATGAACGCGGTCAGCGATTCGGAGCGGATCGCGCGCTCGATATTCAAGACTGTTGCCTGAGAACTGAAGGTCGCGCGCTCGAAGTTCACGTTGGGATCGAGCAGCCGGCCGGAGACCTTGCCGTAACGGCGGTGGTAGCCATAACGGACTAGGCTCTCGGACAGTACCACGTCGTCTCGCGCGCGCCGCTCCGCCGAGCGCTCCTCAGTCCAGCCTGCCAGAATGCGCTCGGCGCGGTCGAGGTTGTAGTCCGAGGGTAGCAATCCGTGATCGGCCGAATCGCGCAGCAATCCGACGCCCTCGCGCACCCGGTTGACGTCGGTCCATATCGGCGCGAAGCCGCCGCGCTCGTAGACCTCGAGGAGCACGTCGCGCGTGAGTATCGGGACGCCGTCGACGACCGCCTCCTCGGCACGAAGGACCTCCTCGGCGTGGAACGCGAACTCGAGATCGAGCGCCGGCTGCGGCTGAGCCGCGCACAGCGCAGACCAACACCCCAGAAGCACGGCGGCCGCCGTCGGGCCGCTGGCCCTTGGACGCTCGAGCACCCGTAGGCGCAACGCGCGGTGCCTAGCCACCCTCATGCTCCGGAAAAGCGCGTTATCCATGGACATCTGCCACGGGAGCCGGTCGTCAATAGATGCGTCCACCGATACGGACGCTCGTGCGCATGCCCGGGCCGTAATAGCCGCCGCCGTAGTAGCTGTAGCCAACGCTGCCGTAAACCTGCGGGGACTCGCAAGAAGCCAGCATGCTGCCCACGGCAACCAGCAAGCCCGCACGAATCAATGCCATGAGCTTAGATTTCATTTTCATGTTTTCTCCAGAATCTTGCGTTCACTGTCATTGCAGCGGCCAGGTCTGCAGCGCGATGCCGGCGCCCGAGGGCCCCGCAATGAATGCTGCAATGCCACCGACGGGTCTCGGGGCGGCCTCGACGATCACGCTGCCACCGAGTTGCGCGACGCGCGCGGTGATTGCGGCAGGATCCTCGACGCGCAGGTAGTTGACCCACACGGGCGGCTGCTCGTCGCCGAACGGATTGTCCATGACGCCGACGCGCGGGCGGCCGCCGGTCTCGAGCACACGATAAGCGTTGGCGGCCTCTATGCCGCGCGGCTGCTCGATCGAGTAGCCGGCGACAGATTGGTAGAAACCGGCAGCACGATCGACGTCGGCAGTCCATAGCTCGTTCCAGAGCCAGCGGTTGTCGACGGGCTCGATCTCCGCAGGATCGCCGTCACGCGTGCGCACGAGCGCGAACAGCGCGCCCTCGTTGTCGGCTACGACCGCGAGCGTTCCGCGCGTCGGCAGCGTAGTGGGCGCCGTGAGCACTTGCCCGTTCTGCGCACGCACTGCATCGACCGCTGCGTCGATGTCGTCGACCGAGATTACCGTGATCCACTGGGAAATATTGTCCTCGCGGCCGAGCTGATTGGCGTCGACCATCCCGCCGATAAGCTCGCCATCGTGGCGAATCAGCATGTAGCCGCTACCGTTACCGAAGCCCACGTCGATTCCGGGCCGCTCGAACTCCCAGCCGAACAGCTCCGAGTAAAACTGCCGCGAGCCTTCGGGATCGTTGGTCAATAGGTCGTGCCAGACGACACGACCTACCGAGCGCGTGCCCGAGGGCGCATCGGTCACGGCCGGCAAGTCGAAATTCATCGTCGCACAGCCGGCCGCGACGCAGGCAGCGAGCGCAAATATCGTCGCGAGTCTCATTATTTGTAGCACCTCGACACAGCTTCGGGAGGGACGATATATGAACACAGCCGAGGATTCTATTCGGTTCGTTGGCCGCCGAGGGAACCGGGCTCGATGCAGGCGAACCCAGGCCCGACGCGATACGCACCGGGCCGAACTTGGCCACGAGCGCCGGTGCGTGCGTATACTTTCGCAGATCCAGTTTCGGGCCGCCCTCTGAGGTTCGTGCGACCGGCGTCGCTGGTCTCGCAACGAGAACGCGTCTATGAAGAGCTCACCGCAAGGCTATCTGCATGGCCGCTGATTTGTTCGTCTACATCGGTGCGACGATCGGGGCGCTTTTGCCGATCGTGAATCCCGTCAGTGCGGCGCCGGTATTTGTGAGCGTGACCGCAAGGGCCTCGGCGCAGCAGCGCACTCGGGAGGCGCGACGGGCCACCGTGTACACGTGCGCGATACTGCTGGCATCTTTCTTCGTCGGTAACCTGATACTGAGCTTTTTCGGAATCACGCTGCCTGTGCTACGAATCGGCGGCGGGCTCGTCGTGACACGCATCGGTTTCCGAATGCTCGAGGGATCTACCGAGCCAGGCGCCGCGGATGTGGACGGTGGCAAAGGGATTGAAGCCGCCGATGTCGCGTTCTCGCCGGTTGCGATGCCCATGCTGGCAGGCCCCGGCTCGATGGCTTCGGTAATCGCCATGGCCACCGAGGCGCGAACGCTGATCTCTGATGTAGGCGTCGTGATCGGGATCGTCGTTGTCTCATTGATTTCGTGGGGCGTGCTGCGGTTCTCGGGGGGCATCGTGCGTTGGATGGGGCCGTCCGGCATGCAGGTCCTGACGCGAGTCATGGGCCTCATCCTCATTTGTATCGGGATTCGTTTCGTAGCCACAGGTATCGTCGTCGGACTGACCGCCGAGCCGATGGTCGAGGTGCTGCGAACGTTCATCTCGGACCTGCAATCCGGTGGATGATCCGGGCGCGCACGAGGAGATATTCGGCGCAAACGATGGCGATTATGAGACAGGCAGCAAGTCCGGGATTCAGGCCAAATATGCGGCACGACTTCGATTACAGCTGGCAGATCTGGATGCCGCGCGCGTAATTGACGATATGGATGTGCCAGGTTATCGGTTGCATCCGCTCAAAGGGTAGGCGAAGAACCGTTGGCCGATCTGGGTCAGCGGAAATTGGAGGCTAACCTCTGAGTTCAGAGACGGTAACGTATATGTGTGGAACTATGAGGACTATCATTTATGACTATGCATAATCCCCCGCACCCGGGCGAGTTTATCCGGGAAACATATTATGAGTATCAGATCGTTGGCTGAGAATTTGGGCGTAGCTGCCTCCACCTTGACGCGTGTCGTCGCCGAACGCAGTGCTGTAAGCCCCGAGATGGCGCTGAGGCTGTCAAAAGCACTTGGCCGTTCTCCGGAAAGTTGGCTGGCCATGCAGGACAACTATGATCTCTGGCAAGCGAAGAAATCTGCGAACCTTTCGAAAGTACGTAAGATTCGGTTCGCCGCGAACGCCTAGTGGGTTTTACCTTTCAATACATTGACAGGGCGGTAGGTAAGGTTTCTTGATATTGTCTCTATGCGCATCAGATAGCTAGAAATCTGAGTACGCTCATGCCGGACTCTAGATCGCAGTGCTACTCAAGAAGGGGTGACGTCGGCACCTGGCTGATTCTGTACGGTCCCGACGGCGAACTAGCTACCTTCGAGGCCTGGTACGAGTAGTCCGATTCGCGACTGACCGCGCAAGCCCCAAGCGAAGCGGCGTGAATCAAGCAGTTAGATCACAGCAAAGTAACCAACTGAGTCCACAGGGCTTTCTGAGTATGCTCAGTTTTAGTCTCACTTTCTGACGAACCACCATCTGCACCTCTGCGGAGTTTGATCGGTCCATCGAAATGCTAATCGAAAGCGACTGACGCCTTCGATCATTTCTTGCCAAGGTGGGGCGGCAAAGATATTTTGATCGGTAAAGGACCCATTAAATGGAGGTCCGTTAACGCCAGAGAGCTGTGTTTGCTTGAATCCGATCAATGGCCTGGGACGAACTCACAGACTGAGGTACATCGAGTCACAGGAGAGGCAGCAATGACGTCCGGCGCGAGCATTACAATTTGGTCAGGTTCAGTCGGCTTTTTCTTGAGCGCACCTTTCCAAGCACAGGAGCCTGACGACCTGGCCAAACAGCTGGCCAACCCGATCGCCTCGCTGATTAGCGTCCCGATCCAGTTCAACTACGACGATAACTACGGCAGCAGTGACGACGGATCCGTCATCAAGAAGTAAAGCTATATTGAGGATAAGGAAAGTGACAAGCTTGCTACGGAACTCCAGCTTTCTCCTTGCGTTGACACTAGTCGGTTGCAGCACCGACACGCGGGAAGTCGCCGATACGATTTACAGTGGTGGCCCGATACTTACGATCGACGATACCCAATCGAATGTCGAAGCGGTAGCAGTCCGTAACGGGCGCATCCTGGCTGTCGGGGACATGGACAGCGTATCAGCTTATCGAGGCGACTCGACCGAAGTATTTGATTTGGCCGGGCGCACGATGCTACCGGGTTTCGTTGATAGCCACGGCCACATAGTAATTGGCGGAGTGCAGGCTCTCTCGGCAAACCTTCTCGCGCCACCCGACGGAGAGGTGACCGATATTGCCAGCCTCAAGGCAACGCTATCTGCCTGGGCCGACGACAATTCGGATGTCGTCGAGCAGGTGAACATGATCATCGGTTTCGGGTATGACAATTCACAACTGGCCGAACTCCGGCACCCCACGCGCCAGGACCTGGATGAAGTGTCAGCGGAAATTCCCATTGTCATCGTGCACCAGTCGGGCCACCTCGGCGTCGCAAACTCGGCAGCACTGCAACTGGCCGGCATCGATGCGTCTTCCGACGACCCTACCGGCGGCGTCATTCGCAAGGATGAGAATGGCGAACCCAACGGTGTGCTGGAAGAATACGCGTTCTTCGGGGTCGTCATCCCGCTACTGGGCGAGCTCGGGGCGGAAGGCCTCGAGGCCTTCGCCCGGGCCGGCAGCCAGATGTGGGCAAGCTTCGGCTACACGACGGGGCAGGATGGCCGATCTGCAGCCGCAATTGTCGACACGCTGAAGTCACTGGGCGCTGCCGGGGAAATTCCGATCGATGTGATCGCCTACCCCGATGTGCTGGAATCCCGCGACTACATCGGTGCGAACGTATCGAGGGACTATGCCGACAGGATTCGCGTAGGCGGCTGCAAACTGACGATCGACGGATCGCCGCAGGGATTCACCGCGCTGAGGGACAGGCCCTACTATGATCCGGTCGGAGATTACCCCCCTGGCTATGCCGGCTACGCCGCTGTCACGATGGAACAAGTACAGGACGCGGTGAACTGGTGCTACGAGAGAGGCATCCAGATCATCACCCACGCCAATGGCGAAGGTGCTTCCGACATGCTGATTGAGGCGATCGAGTCTGCGCAGGAACGCTATGGCTCGCAGAACATCCGCCCGGTACTGATTCACGGCCAATTCATGCGCGAGGACCAGATCGACAGCTACAACAGGCTTGGCGTGTTCCTGTCATTGTTCCCGATGCACACGTACTACTGGGGCGACTGGCATCGGGATCACACCGTGGGACCGGTGGACGCCCAGAACATCTCGCCGACCGGCTGGGCCCGGGAGCGTGGCATGATGTTCGGCACACACCATGATGCGCCGGTCGCGTTGCCAGACAGCATGCGCGTATTGTCTGCCACGGTTACACGGCGCACCCGCTCCGGCGACATTCTCGGCCCCGACCAGCGCGTGGACGTGATGACGGCCCTGAAGGCGATGACGATCTGGCCTGCCTGGCAGCATTTCGAGGAGAACGACAAGGGCTCCATAGAAAGCGGCAAGCTTGCCGATTTTGTGATCCTGTCTGACAACCCGATGACGGTAGCTCCGGACAATCTCGCTGATCTTCAGGTGCGGGTCACAATCAAGGACAACGAGGTGATCTACGATGCAGACGCTGCGCCACAAGGCGCGCGTGCCGGAATGCCAATTGTGTCGGATCCCGAGGCTGCGCACGAACTGCTGGCTGCAATGTCTGAGGGATTCAATCGGCTGACGGACTCGCGGTGAAGATGACGAACATGTTCGATTCTTTAACCATGCCAGCGCTGTACCTAGCCTGAAGCGTATGTTCAGCAATGCGTAGATGGCCTCAATCGGAACTCTTCGCATTCCGAAACGCTGGGTGAGGCCCCCGGCAGTCGGAGATCAGCGATCTCTTCTCTCCGCCCCGGAGATTTGCTTAGAATCCAAGTAGCCTCACTTTTAGCCTTACCCGCCTGATCGGAGGCCGTAACTTCCTGATTTGCGGGTGTAGTTCAATGGTAGAACCTCAGCTTCCCAAGCTGATGACGTAGTTTGTGCCATTTTCTGGGTATCGAACTCTTGGCCTGCCCGGTGATTTTCGGACCAGCTGAAACTTGAGAGGATGGCTTCCTGGGAGAGAGGGAGCCATGAAGAAGAGCCGATTCACTGAGGACCAGATGGTCCGGATACTGCGCGAGGCGGACGCTGAGTCTGTTGCGAAGGTGGCGAAGCGCCACGGGGTCAGCGAGCAGACGATCTACACCTGGCGGAAGCGATACGGCGAGCTGGACGTTGCGGACGTTCGCCGGCTGCGGGAGCTCGAGGCCGAGAACGCCCGGTTGAAGAAGATGCTGGCGGAGCGGGATCTGGAGATCGACGTGATGAAAGAGATCTCGAAAAAAAAGTGGTGAAGCTGCGGCGTCGACAGGTCGGATATGCGATGACGCGCGGACTATCGCAGCGCCGGGCCTGCCGATTACTGTCGGTGGCACGTTCCGGTTTGACGTACGTTTCTCGTCTAGAGGAGCGAGACGCGCCCGTGCTCAAGGCAATGCGTGAGCTCGCCCGACAGTATCCCCGCTATGGTTATCGGCGGATCCAGGTGTTCTTGGCACGACAGGGGTTCGAGATGAGTGCCGATCGAGCGTATCGCCTGTGGCGCCAGGCCGGGCTACAGGTGCCGCGACGGCGGCCACGTCGGCGTGTGGCGAGCGGTCGGCCTCGACCGATGCCGCCGACTGCAGCCAATCACGTCTGGCTGTCATCGACGAGTGGACCCGCAAGTGCCTCACCATCGAAGTCTCGGGCAGCATTCGTTCTCGACACGTCATCGACGTGCTCACCCGCCTCGTCAGTGTTCATGGGGCGCCTCGCTACTTGCGATCGGACAACGGTCCGGAGTTCGTTTCTCGCGCGATCCTGAAGTGGCTGACTTCAAGCAACATCGATACGGCGTTCATCGACCCCGGTAAGCCGTGGCAGAATGCAACGAACGAAAGCTTCAACGACAAATTTCGGGATGAATGCCTAAGCCTCGAATGGTTCCGAAGCCGTGCCGAGGCGAAGGTGATCATCGAGACCTGGAGAAGACACTACAACGAGGTTCGACCTCATTCGAGCCTCGGCTATCTGACACCCAAGGAGTTCATTGAAAACGGAGCCGTTCTCCAATAGTCAGTGGTCCGAAGAAATCAGGCAGGCCAATTGCGCTGCCCGAGCGCCCGTTCCGAGTTCGTTTCGCCTCCCATCGCTGAAGCGAGCTAGTCCGCGCTATATACGGTAAACGCGCCCCTGGAAATGGGTATCGAACTAGGCCCTT
>JAHEEN010000135.1 GCA_024640685.1 Rhodospirillaceae bacterium | reverse complement strand
ACCATTCCGCCGGGCACCCGGCATTTCAGGAGAACGACATGACTCATCCTGCGACCGATACCGTCAAGCAGTTTTTCGAGACGGTCTTCGAGGCCGGCGACGTTGACGCCACCGCCCATTTCATGGCGGATGATTTCGTCGACCATGCGCCCTGGCCGGGGCAGCCGCCGTCGCGCGCGGGCTTCGAGGCTGGAACCAAGGCGATGCGCGCGGCGTTCCCCGATCTGGCCATCAAGGTCGTTACGATTTTCAGCGAGGAAGACAAGGTTGCCGTGGCGGTTCGCATCAGCGGGACGCAGCACGGCGAGTTCATGGGGCACAAGGCCACGGGAAGGGCGTTCGAAATCGACGGCGTCGACATCCTGCGTGTCGAGGAAGGCAAGCTACGCGAGCACTGGGGCGTAATGGACAGTCAGCAGATGTTCGCGCAGCTCAGACTTTCTCCGAGCTAGCCCACGGCGCCTGTTGGCAACATCAAGCTAGGAGCCTGCCCGGGACTGGACGCCCGTCCAGTACCGGTCGAGCTCTCGCTTGACGACAGGTGCCAATAGATAAAGGCCGAGCACGTTTGCGAGCGCCATCAGGAAAACCATTGCATCGGCAAAGTTGAGTACCGAAATCAGCTGTGTCGTGCAGCCGATGACGATGAACAGACAGAAAATCGTATTGAACGACAGCTTGACCCAATGCTTGGCACCGAAGATATAAATAAACCCTTCTAGCCCGTAGTACGACCACGAGATCATCGTCGAATAGGCAAACAGCATGACGACGACGGCCAACACGTAGGGGAACCACGGGAACACACTCTCGAATGCGCTAGACGTCAGCTCGACGCCGCTCATTTGGCCATCGGCGAGCATCGCGGGATCGTAGACGGTCAAAATGATCACTAGCCCGGTGATCGTGCAGATGACAACCGTATCAATGAACGGCTCGAGCATCGCGACGAATCCTTGAGTCACGGGCTCCGACGTCTTGACCGCCGAATGCGCGATTGCCGAGGAGCCGATACCTGCTTCGTTGGAGAAGGCTGCACGGCGAAACGCGAGTATCACGACGGCCACGACACCGCCGGACACGCCTTCGGCTGTAAAAGCCTGCGTCACAATCGCGCTCAGTGCCGCCGGTAGGTCAGCGGCGTTCACGCCAATAATGATCAACGCCGAGCCGACATACAGCAGCGCCATGAACGGCACGAGCTTCTCGGTGACGCGCGCAATGCTCTTGATGCCGCCGATAATGACCAACGCAGTCACGACGGCAAGCAGAAACCCGAACAGCCAGCCGCGCTCTGCAACGAAGCTCGACTCGCCGCCACTGACATTGACGAACTGCACATACGCCTGATTCGCCTGCAACATGCAACCGATGCCGAGACATCCGAGTACGACGCAGACCGCGTAGAACCACGCCATGACCTTGCCGAGCGTCGGCAGGTTTCGCTCGGCGAGCCCTTTGTCCAGATAGAACATCGGTCCTCCGGACACGCTGCCGTCGGCGTTTGACTGGCGATACAACACGCCGAGCGTGCACTCGGTGAACTTCGACGCCATGCCGAGAAAGCCGGCAACGATCAACCAAAACGTGGCGCCCGGTCCACCGATCGAGATCGCGACGGCGACGTGCGTGATATTGCCCACGCCGACCGTCCCGGACACTGCCGTTGCAAGCGCTTGGAAGTGAGAGATCTCGCCAGGCGCCTGAGCTGCCCTGTCCTCCTTTCCGGAGACGATTCGCACCGCATGGCGGAAACCGCGCAAACTGATGAAGCGAAAATAGAACGTGAAAAAGACAGCGCCGGCGATGAGCCAGGCGACGATCAGCGGTAGCCGCGACCCGGCGATCGGCACCTCGTAAAAGACAAAGCTCGACAGCCCCGCCGAAATCGGCTCAAAGAACGCGTCAATTGCATCGTCAATCACGGCGTCGATGCGGACTCAGGCGTGCCGAGCTCGCGGTCCAGGTTGCCGACGATCAGACCGTAAGAGCCACAGCCGAAGACGAGCGCGACGCCAGCCGCAACGAGCAGCGGCACTGTGAAATCCCCCGTTGCCGTCAAGAGCAGCCCGGTCACAAGCGGCGCAAACGAGCCGCCGACGTTGCCGCCGAAATTTTGCAGCGACACCAACGACGAGACGATGTGCGGCGGCGCGACGTCGATTGGAATCGAGTTGACGGCTGCGGTCGCAAAGCTCGCGCTTGCAACCGCAAGCGTCAGTAATGCAACTGCAAGCAGGTCGCTCGGCGCGTAAGCGCCGCCGATCGTGAACACCGTTGCGCCGAAAAGCCCGCTGACGGCAAACGACTTTCGCACGACTGTCACGCGGCAACCCGCTTTGATTAGCCGATCGCCGACCAAGCCACCAAGGATCACGCATAGCGTGCCGGCCATGAACGGCAGCATCCCGACCCATCCCGTCCTCAATATCGACATGCCGCGTTGCAACACCAAATAGCTAGGCAACCAGTTCGCAAAGACGTAGTAGAGGTACAAATACCCGGCTTGCCCGAGCATCACACCCCACGTCGTCGGGTACTTCAGCAACGTGAGCCATCGAATCCGTTCCTCGGACTGAGTCCCGGCCGCGTCGGCGTGCGGCGGTTCAGGCGGCGCCCGGTAGACGGCCCGCCACCAGATCAGCCAGACGAATCCGAGGGCCCCGGTCACGTAGAAGACCCACGGCCACCCTAGGTGCACGAGCAAAACCGACGACAGTGGAATCCCGAGCATCAACCCGATTCGATTGCCGGCGAAAAAGAAGCCCACGGCCAGAGCGCGGCTCTTCTGCTCGAAAGTCTCGCGAATGACGCGCGAGCCCGACGGGATCATCGTCGACTCGCCGACGCCGACGAGTGCCCGCAGCACAGCGAGCGGAGCGAAAACTTGCGTCAGGCTGCAAAGACCCGTCGCCAGCGACCAGCCGCCGACGCCTATTGGAAACGACCGTCGCGGGCGAATGCGATCGACGAGCGGGCCGGCCGCCAGCAGCGACAATGTGAACGCCCAATTGAACGTCGATAGCAGTACGCCGACCTGCGTCGGCGTATATCCGTAGTCGGTAATCAGCTGCGGCGCGACGACTGCGAAGTTGACGCGGTCGATGAACGCGATCGCCTGCACGCTTGCAAGCAACAGCAGAAGATTCCACCGGTAACCAGCGGAGACGGAAGTCACCGTCGGGTCGACTCTAGCCCGGATATGTCACCGGGACTCCGGATGATGGCGAAGGACAGGTGCTCTTGGGCGCCGGGCTGGACCGAGAGTCATGGCCGTAGCCATGGCTGGAGGGAAGCCCAAGCTCAAGAGTGGCTGGACGAGCCAGCGACGGAGTAGGTCGCAAGCGGTCGACACCGTGTCGTTTATGCTCGTCAGCGTCACTCCGCTCTATCCCGTTCCAGCTCAGACACTTTCGGACAGCGCCGCGACCGCCCGGTGAGATATCCGGGCTCGCTCGTCAACCCGACGGGCAGACCTGAACACGTAGCGCCGATCAGCCGGCGACGATCGTAGCGTGTTGGCTCGATCCTTCCGAAAGACCTCGCGCCTTCATCCACTCGTAGGCACGCGTGAACAGCACCTGATCGTAATAGTCGACGTGCTTGTAGCGAACGAATGCGCGCAGTAGCTCGCTCGGCTGCAGCGCATCGCCGGCATGTGCGGTCACATGGTGCGCGTACTTGTAGAAGTCGGCATTGATCATGTCGACGGCCTCATTCTCGGCGTCGTAGTAAGCCTTACGCTGCTCCTCGGTGAGCTCCGGTCCGATGACCTCGCCGCCTCGATAGAACGACGCAGCCACGAGGTGAGCGCCTTCCTTGAGCGCGAGGCTGACGAACGGCTCCATCAGCGTCACGGCCCGGGCCTCGCCGCTTTTTAGCGCCGCCCAGCGAGTCTGCGGTAGTCCGCCGGCCGCGATATTGACGTGCTCCGGCCCGACTGCGCTTTCGAGCATCTGCAGGGTGCAATAGTGCGAGCCGGTCAGTTCCTGGACGAGAACGGGCACATCGGCCATATCCCGCGGCACCTGTAACGCGTCGTCGAATGCCACAATCGCCTGTGCGGCGACCGCGGCGCGCAATGCCGCAAGTTTGCCCGAGCGCTCACCGCGCTCCAGCCGATCGATGCTGGCCCACTCGCAGACGTTGTAGCTGTCAGCCTCACCGCTGTCGAACAGCTGCTCCTTGAGCCGCGACATGATCGGCCGCTCGGCGTGATCCTTTTCCCTATCCGCGTAGCTTGCAGTGAAACGGACGTCCAAGCCTGCCTTATCGAACAGCCCTTCCTCGATTCCAACGATGACCGGAAGGTCGAACACCGGGTTGTTCGGTGCGATTCTGACAACTGGTCTTTGTTCTTCGGACGACATGAGCTGCTCCCCTGTGGTTTTCCGCAAAGCATAGGACGCACGCGCGGATCGGTCAAAGCCGTGTCCGATAGACCACGCCGCGAGCTGCCGTCGCGGCGCGCCGCCGCTCTAGATCAGCTCCTCGCTGCGGTCGTCAGTCTCGCCGAAGCGGCTCAGGCTCGGCGATTTCAGGCCCGCGTAGATGCGCTCGAGGTTCGCATTGACGAGCTGGCCCTGCTGCTCGAACAGGCTATTGCCTTCGAGGTCGCTATCGACGAGGAACGGGCCGAAGTTCTCGACATCGTAGACCCACAAGGCCTGCGCGATGCCAAGTTCATCGATCCAGTGCGCGTCCCGCACACCCTTGATTCCACGGCCGAGCAGCGCGCCGGTGCCGTAGCCGACGGTCGTCAGATAGACCGCGCCGCGGGGCACGAAGACGTTCCTGTAATCGTCACCGGACATACCCCCCTTGCCGATGATGACTTTGGCGTCTGACTTTTCGAACCACTGGGGCATCCACTTCGAGAACCGAAAGCTCGCAGTCGCGGTCACGCCGCCGACGTTGTAGGTTCCGTCGTCGTTGCGCGATGCAGCCGGCGAGCAGTGGAAATTCGCATTGCTGATCTCGGTCAAGCCATCCGGCAACGCGACGCCGTCCTCGAGCACGCGCTTGTAGACACCTTCGCGTGCGGTATAGACGACGCCGTCGAGGAACACGACGGAGCCGAGCTTGAGCGCCGCGAGATCCTCAGGCGTTGCTGGAATCCTCAGCCGGACTTGTTCGAGCTCGCTGCCTGCGGTTGCCATTCGACCGTCTCCCGTCGCATGTAAGGGGTAAACCATTGTGGATCCGAGCGGAGCTCGGTGCTGCCGTCGGCATGGATGCGGGCTGTGGCCCGGCGCGACGACAGACAGAAGCAGTGCACGCTCATTGGCATGCCGCCCGTATGCGTGAAGCCGACCTCGATATGGCAGTCGACGACCATCGACGACCCGACGAAACCCATCGCTCCCATGCCGATGCTGTTGCCGAGTTCCTTGAGCTCCATCTCGAGCTTGGCGATCTC
The DNA here is from genome assembly GCA_024640685.1 of Rhodospirillaceae bacterium. GTDB lineage: Bacteria > Pseudomonadota > Gammaproteobacteria > Steroidobacterales > Rariloculaceae > JAHEEM01. Next base: position 3,197 of record JAHEEN010000135.1, on the reverse strand, counting down.
GGGGTCCGGATTGCGGTCGCCGACAGCTCTAAGGCACGCGGCCTGCTTACCGAGCACCATACAGATATCCTTTGAGCCTCCGAGGCCGATGCCGACGATTGCCGGCTGACACGCGAGACCGCGCTTGCCGAATGCGATCAACGTATCGAGAAAGAATCGCTTGATGCCGTCGATGCCGTCTGCAGGGAACAGCATCCGGTAATCGGTGCCGAACAAGCCGCCCTTGTGCACCGTCGTGATCTCGATCCAGTCGACATCGGGCTCGAAGCTCCATTCGATCTCCGGCGCATTGATACCGACGTTGTTGTCGTGGTCGGTGCGCCACAGCGGATGCACGCGGTTCGGGCGCAACGGCACATCTTGGGTCGCACGCGCCGTCGCCGAGCGCAGCGCCCGCTCGAGCCCGACGAACCCACCATCGAATCGCGCGTCGTTGCCGACCTTGACGTAATAGCGTGGCAAGCCGGTATCCGCGCACATCGGGCGACGGTCGGTCGTCGCCGCCTCGTAGTTGTCGATCATCGACTGCAGCACGAAGCAGCATAACGGCCCGGTCTCCGCCGCGGCGCGCTCCTTGATCCCATCGAGGTAATCCTCGGGGATGTCGATGGCCGCCTTGCACATGACGTCATAGGCCGCTCGCTCGATCTGGCTGTTCGTAATCATCGCTCCTACTCCGTCCGTCATTCGGCGCTAGCCACCGGCGCTCCGACATCGCCGTCGATCAGCGACTGGCCCGGGCGCACGATCGAGAACTCCACCGGCACGTGCTCGATGTCGAGCTCGCCGCTGCCCTGCGACACGCGTACAAAAGCCGTCGTATCGAGGTCGCCGGTCTCGGGGAAATCCTCACGGTAGTGGGCCCCTCGTGAATCCTCCCTGGCGAGCGCCGCGGTTGCAATGACCCGACTGATGTCAATGAGGCTCTCGAGGTTGAGCCAATCGTGCCAAGACAGATTGAAGCCGCGCTCACCATCGGCGAGACCGACCGTGCGCAGAGCCTCGGCATGGGCGGCAATGCGGGCTAAGCCGCGCGCTAGCCCATTGCGGGTGCGCAGTACACCAACGTCATCCCACATCGTTTGCCACAGAGCCTCGCGCAGCTCACCGAGATCGCCGACGCTCACCGAGAATGGGTACTCGGCGCGCGCTATGCCAGCATCGATCGCTTGCTCGTCGGGATCCGCCGGTGACGCAACTCCCGCCGCATACGCCGCCATGCGCTCGCCGGCCCAGCCGCCGAAGACCGTCGAGTTGGCGACGCCGTTGCCGCCGAGCCGATTCGCACCGTGCACGCCACCGCAATCCTCGCCGGCGGCGAACAAACCCGGAATCCCAGTGCTCGTGTCGGCCTCGAACTCGACACCACCCATCATGTAGTGCGCGGTCGGGACGACCTCGACCCGGCCGCCAGCCAGGTCGAAGCCGCAATCGGCGCAGCGGTTCACCATGCCGGGAAAGCGCTTCGCGACCTTCTCGGGCCCGAGGTGGGCCATCTCGATATAGACGCCGCCCATCGGGCTCGTGCGCCCCGCGCGCATCTCTGCGTATATTGCGCGGCTGACGACGTCGCGGGTCGCGCGCTCGGCGGCCGCATCGTACCTTTCCATGAAGCGCTCGCCGTTGCCGTCGAGCAAGTAACCGCCGGCGCCGCGCAAGCCCTCTTCGAGCACAGTGCCGGTCATCCGCGTATCGGCCCCCGCCAACAGGCCCGTCGGATGGAACTGCACCATTTCCATGTCGCGCAGCGCGAGCCCCGCGCGCAGCGCCATCGCCATGCCGTCACAGCTCTTGTCACCGGATGGCGTGTGGTAGAGGTACATTGTGGGCCCGCCGCCGGTCGCGAGTAACACCGCCTTGGCCTTGACGAACCGATAGCCGCCGCTGCGCACGTCGATCAACAGTGCGCCGGAGATTCCGGAGCCGTCGGCGGCTCCAATCAGCTCGATCGCACGATGCTCCTCGAGCTTCCGGGCTCCGGATACGAGTACCTTTTCCATGACCCGATTGATGATCTCGATACCGGTCAGATCGCCCTTGTGCACGGTGCGGTCGAAGCTCTGCCCGGCGAAAGCCTTCTGGTGCAGCGTGCCATCCGGGTTACGGTCGAAAAAGCAGCCGATCTCGTTCTCGAGCTCGTGAATGCGCTCGACGGCGCCCTCGACGAGCCTCCATGCGAGATCCTGACGCGGCAGCCACTTCCCGCCGACGATCGTATCCATGAAATGCCGCTCGACGGAGTCCTCGGCCGCGATTGCGACGTTGTAGCCGCCTTGCACCATGCGCGTGCAACCGCATTTGCCTAACAGGCCTTTGACGACAACGGTGACGTCGAGATCGGGGTTCGCCTGCTTGGCGTGTAACGCAGCAAGCAGCCCGGCGCCACCGGATCCGAGGATCAACAAATCGGTGCTGTGGCGTTCGACGTGCATACGGATGAGGTACGACTGCGGCGGCAGTTAGATGGCCAACACCACGAGAAACGCGAGCCCCAGCAATGCTGCGATCGCAGCGGCCGACTTGACCCATGCTAGACGTAGCCCGCGCCATGGCCCGAACTCGATCGCGACGATGCGCAGACCTAAACCTAAGTGCAATCCGAGCAGGATCACGAGGCCCCACTCGGCAATCTTGACGAGCGGGTGATCGGTGAATTCGACGAAGCGCTGCAGCGCAGCCTCCTCCTCGAGCGCGAGCCCCAGTGCGAGAAAGTGCATCGGCAGAAACATGGCCAGCAGCACACCGGACATCCGGTGCGCGACAAACGCGCCGTAGCCTGCGTGCCTGCGGGATGCGGGCCTCGAGAGACGCTGCGCGACCGTGCTCATCCGACGACCGCCCAGACCGCACGCAAGCCCAGCATCAGCAGCGCGACCGCGAACAACACGATTGCCCAGTCGAGGCCGCGCCCACGCCAACGGGTCCACTCGTAAATAACGTTGCGCAAACCAATTGGCGCGTGCACCGCGGCGGCCACGACAAACAACGTATATAGCCCGCCCCACAGGAAGCTGCCGCGCGTACGCAGCAAGATTTCCTCAGCGCTCAGGCCACCGTGGGTCGCGTACAAGATCAAGCCGACGTGAACGATGACCAGCGGCGCGAGCAGCTTCGCACTCAGTCGCTGCAGCATGAATAGCGTCATATCGGTCATTCGCGGGCACCTCGCAGCCAGCGCCGAAGAGCGAGCCGCTTCA
>JAHEEN010000015.1 GCA_024640685.1 Rhodospirillaceae bacterium | reverse complement strand
ATGATCGTCGCGACCGACAGCGGTGACACGAGCATTTCCTCGAGATGATGGTGCAGCTTGCCGGAGAAGAACGACGAGACGACGTTGCCGAACGAGTTCGTTATGACGGCCATCATAATCAGCCCGGGGGCGATGAACGACGTGTAGGGCACGCCGTTCATCTCGCCGATGCGCTGGCCGATCAAGCTACCGAAGATGACGAAGTACAGCGTCATCGTGATCGCCGGCGGAACGATCGTCTGCACCCAGATCCGTAAGACCCGATTGACCTCCTTACGGACGATCGTCACGAAACCAACGAAATTGATTCGCGCGAGACTCGTAACGGTCAGCGTCTCGGTCGATTCCGGTGTTCGAGTTGTGAGCTCAGCGCTGTCCATCACGCTGCTGTGCCTGCACCCTTGGACTCGACGAGACGCATGAACAACTCCTCGAGACGGTTGGCGCGGGTTCGCATGCTCGTCACCTGCAGGCCGCGCGCCGATAGCGCGCTGAAAAGATCGTTGAGACTGTGCTCTTTCGTGATCTCGACCTCCAGCTCGTGCTCGTTGCGGCGCGTGACGTCGAAGCCGTTGAGCTCGGGCGCCGCGTCGAGAGACTCACGCAACGTCAGCACGAACGTCTCGCGCTGTAGCTTCGAGACGACGCGCATCATCGAATCGTTCTCGATGATCAGACCCTCGTCGATGATCGCAATGTTGCGGCAGAGGCTCTCGGCTTCCTCGAGATAATGCGTCGTCAGGATGATCGTCATGCCCGACTCGTTTAGCTCACGCATCAGCTGCCACATCGAGCGGCGAATCTCGATATCGACGCCGGCCGTGGGCTCATCGAGGATCAACAGCCGCGGCTCGTGCAGCAGCGCGCGCGCTATCATCAGCCGCCGCTTCATGCCGCCCGACAGGTTGCGCGAAATATCGTGACGACGATCCCAGAGATGTAACGCCTTCAGATACTTCTCTGCGCGGCGCTTGGCCTCGGCACGCGGCACGCCGTAGTAGCCGGCCTGATTCAGCAAGATATTCTCGTTCTTCTCGAACGCGTTGAGGTTGATCTCCTGAGGCACGACACCGATGCAAGCCTTCGCGGCTTCGAGCTCGCGGTCGATGTCGTGGCCGAACACGCGCACGGTGCCGCTCGTCTTTGTCACGAGTGACGTCATGATCCCGATCGCCGTCGTCTTGCCGGCGCCATTGGGCCCGAGCAACGCAAAGAAATCACCCTCGTCGACAACGAGGTCGATGCCCCTTAAGGCTTCGAGACCGTTCTTGTAGACCTTACGGAGGTCGTTGATGACGAGCGCGTCCAGGATCGCTACCTCGGCTGCTTCGCAGCGGGCCATTCTAAACGCAAACACGCGCACGAGCGGCGCGCGACCGTACGGTCAGACGGATAGCCGCATCGGGTCGGGTGCTGGGACGTCAGCGGCGACCGACAGCGGCGGCTGCAGTGCGATCAGCGTCAGCATGCGCTCGTCGGGACCATCGCCTTCGAGCCGCACGAGTGCCGGCCATGTCAGCACGGCGTCGGTGAAAGCACAGCTCACCAGCCCTGGCGACCGAGCGACCGTCGCGATCTCGGCGACCGGGATCGAGCGCAGCTGGCGCAGACCGTCTTGCGAAAGATGCAAGAACGTCCGGGTCTCGAATGGATGGCTGCGCGCGAGATGCCAGGCACTGCTCAAGATCGTCATCGCTAGCGACCACCGAGCCTGCTCCTCTGCGTCGCGCGGCAGCGCCGCTGTCACGTTATCGGCGGCGACGTCGAGGCGAAACAACGCAACCGGTAGATCGGCAATTCGATCGAGTGAGTCCGCTGAAGCCACACGCAGGCAGCGGGCGACGCGCTGCGGCAAGTTCAGGCACGGGCGACCGTCGCGCGCGAGCGCTGCGAGATAGCCTAAAAAGAGTCGGTTCAACGCTCGAAGATGCCCGAGCCAATCGGCGAGATGGGTCGGCTCCGTCGTCGGCACTGTGTTGTTTTTCAGCGAATCGGTCATATATGGTCCTAATTTACCATTTATGGTTAATTTAGGCTAAGACCCCGAAACTGCCGTTCCAATGTAAAAACGCCCGAGGAGGACCCACATGCGCACAACCGACGACCGCTATAGAGGAGAAAAAGCCCGTTTCGAGCTCGCTTTGCGCATGATTCGACACGAGGCGCGCACGGGCACGATTCGCTACGTCACGAGCTTGAGCGACGACCGTATTCGCAAGCTCTATACGAGCTACTTCAAATTCGACGCAAACAAGAACGTCAAGCGCCGCCGCGGCAAAACGCCGACGCAGATCACGCCACTGATTCGAACGCCGGCGCGGACGCTGGAGTCGGGCGTGTTGGTCAACCTATTGGTGGCAAGCGCGCTCGTCGACGTCGCCGCACCTCCAGGCCCAGCATTAAGCGGTAACATCGAGCTAGGCATCCGTTTCTGTCGCTGCTTCGAGGTCTATCAAACCGTGGTACCGAAACCGACACTGACGTTCGAGTGGGCGTGGAATTTACTGATGACGGTGCGCCGCGGCGACGAGATCGGCATCGAGCGCTGTGGGTCCTGCGGTACCGTTTACCTACGTGACCTGCTGACGCTGCCAAAGGCTGCGTGCCCGGCGTGCCCGACACTGCGCCCAGGGGCTGCGACGGCGACGCTGCGATCGGGTCCTCTGCCGGCTTGAGCGAATGTGTATCGCTGCATTCCGCTTCGGTCCTGGAACCAACTATCGCCTCGCGTTCGCCGCCAATCGCGACGAGCTGCATACGCGCGCAACGGCAACGGCCGCGTGGTGGGAAGACCACCCGACCGTCCTCGGCGGGCGCGACCGCGTCGCCGGCGGTAGCTGGCTTGCGGTCAATCGGCACGGCTGGCTAGCGGCAGTCACGAACCTGCCACAAGAGCAACCGCGCACATTCCCACGCTCGCGTGGCGATCTCGTCAGCGGTTTCTTGATCGGCGCCACCTCGGCTGCGCACTTTGCTGCGCAATTCGCGAATGACAGCGCCGAGTACGGCCCGTGCAATCTGCTCGTCTGGGATGGGACCGAGCTCCATTACGCGGCGACCGGACTTGGGTCTCACAGTCTAATGCCTGGCACGCATGCGCTAGGCAATGCCCCCCTCGGCTCGGACTGGCCGCGCGTACACCGAGCCGAAGCGGGATTCTCTGCGGCACTCGCGAGCGACGACCCACAGGCTGCTTTGCTTGCGATGCTGTCCGACCGCGATGCGACCGCACCCGAGTCAGCGCAGGCTACGCTGGCTCGCCGGCGCACCGAGCTCTTTATCACCGATCCTCGTTACGGCACCCGATCATCCACACTCGTGCTGATAGACCACGCAGGTTCGGTGACGTTCGTCGAGCGCAGCTTCGGCGCCGACGCCGACGTGCTCGGCGCCGTGCGCTACGCGTTCGAAGTGGAGACCTGACGTTCGACGAGCCGGCGCTCAGCCAACAGCGAAACGCGCGTTGAGCCACGTCGAGATATCGCGGATCTCGTCGGCCGAGACCATGTGCGCCATTGGATAGCTGTGCCACTCGACGTCGTAGTCGAGCGAGCGCAGATGATCGCGCGATTCGACGGCGAGTGCCTGCGGTAGCACCGGGTCCTGGTCGCCGTGTGCCATGAAGATCGACGTCGCCGCATTCGCAGCCGAGCGCTCATCGGCGACCGTCGCGCGCAACGGTAGGTACGCCGACAACACCATGATGCCGGCTAGCTGCTGCTCGAGGCGCAAGCCCGTCTGCAGTGCGATGACGCCACCCTGCGAGAAGCCGGCGAGCACGATGCGCTCGGTTGGAATGCCGCGCGCAACCTCGGCATCGATCAACGTCGTGACCGCGGCCTGGCTCGCGCGCAGCCCTGCCTCATCCTCGTGCGATAACCGATCCAGCGCGAAGATGTCGTACCAAGCGCGCATCCGCGTACCGTAGTTGATCGTGACCGGGCGAACCGGCGCGTGCGGAAACACAAATCGCACGGGACCGGACAACGACAACGCCGGGACGATCGGCCCGAAGTCGTGCCCATCGGCGCCGAGCCCATGCAACCAGATCACCGCGTGCTCGGGCTCACGCCCGGCGACGACCTCTACGACCTCTAGCGCTTCCTCCATCGACGACTCCTTCAACGCGGCCTCGATCAGGCCGCGCAGGTATTGCTTTATTTGCACATATCTATTAACGTATGCGCAATTTTATTCATCCAGCCCTAAACTCCATGCCCAGCGCAATTGCTCAACAACAGGCGCGCCAGCGCGCAATTGCCCGCTTGCTCGAGCGCGAAAAGATCACGCGCCAATCCGAGCTCGTTCGATTGCTCAAGGCCGAAGGCTACACGGCGACGCAGTCTAGCGTAAGCCGTGACCTCAAGAGCCTCGGTGTCGCCAAGCTCAAGACCGGCTACGAGCTGCCGCCGCGGCCCAGCGGTCCGAACGAGGACGGCGAAGCTCTCGCGCTGGTCGCGGAGTTCGTTCGAGATCTGCGTAACGCCGGGCCCAATCTGCTCGTCGTGACGACAGCGGTCGGTGCCGCACAGCGCGTCGCCGTGACGCTAGATCGCATCGAGTGGCCCGAAATCGTCGGCACGCTATCGGGCGACGACACCATTTTCATCGCAACTGCCGGCGCGGCGCAGCAACGTCGCCTCGCGGCGCGGCTGCGACAGCATCTGCGGAAGGCCAAGCTATGAGCAACAACGATTCGCCTATCATCCTGGCATTCTCCGGAGGACTCGACACGTCGTTTTGCGTGCCGTGGCTCAACGAGACCTACGATCGCCCGATCGTCACGGCGACGATCGACACCGGCGGGCTCGATGCAGCCGCGCGCGATGCCCTCGCCGAGCGCTCCAACGCGCTCGGTGCAATCGAGCACGTGCTGATTGACGCGCGCGAGGCGTTTTTCGACGAAGTTCTGAAATACCTGATCGTCGGCAACGTGCGGCGCGGGCAGCTGTATCCGCTGTGCGTGGGTGCCGAGCGCGGCATTCAGGCACGGCTGTTGGCCGACGTCGCGCGTGAGCGCAATGCGGCAACAGTCGCGCACGGCTGCACGGCTGCCGGAAACGATCAGGTGCGCTTCGAGGTCATCCTGCGCACGCTCGCGCCGGGGCTGGAGATTCTCGCGCCGGTGCGCGATCACGCGTGGCAGCGCAAGGATCAGGTCGCCTTTCTCGAGGCACGCGGCGTACCCGTGCCGGCTTCGGGCTCGGCGTACTCGATCAATCGTGGCCTCTGGGGCGTGACGATCGGCGGCACCGAGACCTTGACGTCGACCGGCAGTATTCCCGAGAGCGCTTGGGTCTTGAGCGCGTCAGCGTTCAGCGACCCGCAAGAGCCCCAGACCGTGACGATCTCCTACCAGCAAGGCGTACCGACGGCCGTCAACGGCGAGTCAGCAGCGCCGGTCGCTCTGATCGAGAAGCTCGAAGCGATCGGCAGCCGCTTCGGTATCGGCCGCGGCATTCACCTCGGCGATACGATCATCGGCACGAAGGGTCGCGTCGCGTTCGAGGCGCCGGCGGCCGAGCTCTTGATCGTCGCGCATCGCGAGCTCGAAAAGCTGACGCTGACGGGACTTCAGCAGCGCATCAAAGAGCCGCTCGGGCTGGTCTACGGCGACCTGGTCCACGAAGGCCGGCAGCTCGACCCGGTGTGCCGCGACATCGAGGCACTACTATCATCTTCGCAACAGCGTGTGACTGGCACGGTGCGTTGCGGGCTACGGCCGGGCAGCGTGTTCGTGCAAGGCGCGGACTCGCCGCACTCGCTGATGGCCGCAAGCCGTGGCAAATACGGCGAAGCGGCCGGTGAGTGGACGCCAGCCGATGCGCTTGGCTTCTCGAAGATCCTGTCGCTACCCGGAATGCTCTACACGCGCGCGGGAGGGGACTGACATGCGCTCGGTCATCGTCGACAAAATCGCGTCGGTCGCAATCGACAACGACATCGGCCACGAGGTGCGCGTCAGCGCGGACATACCGTGCGAGGAAGGCGTCCTCGTTGCCGTCGAGGTGCTGAACAATAAGTCGCGTTACAACACGCTGGAGCTTACGAGCGGGCGCATGGCGCAGGTCAAGCGCGGCGACGTCATCATCGGCGCGCTCGGGCATCGCAAGGCGCTGTTCGGCTACTCGGGGCATTTGCCGACCGAGCTCGCGCCGGGTGACACCGTGCAAATTCTGAATCTCGGCGGCGTGCTCGGGATTTGCGATTCCGCGAATCCCAATCACGGTCAGCCGTTTGATTGCCGCGTGATTGGCACCGTGCTCGAGTTCCCGTACCTCGGCGAGCGGATCGGCGTGCCGGCGCGCGTCGGCTCCTCACAGCTCGACCAAACCGCCGGCGTCAACGTTCGCGGCGTCCCGGTCGTCGCGTTCGCAGGTACATGCATGGACGCAGGCAAGACCGTCGCCGCATGTGCGGCAATCAGCCGCTTTCGGCACAACGGCTTGACCGTCAATGCGTTCAAAGCGACCGGTGTCGCGCTGCGCCGCGACATTCTTGCGATGGAAGATGCCGGCGCGCGACGCACGGGCATATTTACCGATCACGGCATCCTCGCAACGACGCCGGCCAACGCGCCCGCGCTGACTCGCATGCTGTTGACGCGAATGGCCGAGGATAGGCCTCAGGCGATCGCCTTCGAGCTCGGTGACGGCTTGCTCGGCGCCTACGGCGTCGAGGCGATCCTCAAGGATTCGGCCGTGCGCGACGCGCTGACAGCCGTCGTGTTGTGCGCCAACGATCCGGTCGGCGCATGGGGTGGCATTCGCTTGCTCCGCGAGAACTTCGGCATCGAGCCCGCGCTCGTGACCGGTCCGGCAACCGACAACCAAGTCGGCATCGATATCATCGAGCAGCGCGCCGAGGTCCGCGCGATCAATGCGCTGACGCATGGCGCCGCGCTCGGCGATCTCTTGCTCGAGAAACTCGGCGTACTCGAAGAAAAGGCGGCCGAAGCATGAGCAACGCACCCGTTCCGGTCATCGTGCTCGGCGGCAGCGGCTACGTTGCCGGCGAACTGCTGCGGCTCGTCGGCCTACACTCTAAGCTATCGCTCGGCGCGGCGGTCTCGACGAGCGTTGCCGGTAAGCCGATCGCGAGCTCATTCGGCCACCTCGGCCCGATGCTCGAGGATGCGACGTTCGACTCCATGGCGTCGGCGATCGGCCGTCTCCGCGATGCGCCACGCTGGGTTGTGCTGTCAGCGGCCCCGCACGGCGCTTCGGCGCCGCTCGTCACCGAGTTGCTAAACGCAGCCGATGCGGCCGGCTGCAAGCTGACGGTCGTCGACGCCTCTGCTGACTTCAGGTTCCGCAGCAGCGACGCCTATGAAGCCGTTTACGGCCACCCGCATCCGGCGCCGGAGCTGTTGAGCGCGTTTCGCTGCGCGGTGCCGGAGCACGCGGGCGACGTCGACACGCCGCATGCCGGGCAACCGGGCTGCTTCGCAACCGCAATGCTGCTCGCGATCGTGCCGCTGGTCGCGAAGGGGCTCGCGCAACCGGACTTCTACGTCAGCGCAATCACCGGCAGCACCGGCGCAGGCGGCACGCCTCGCGAAACGACGCATCACCCGGTACGCCAGAGCAACGTGTTTGCCTACCAAGCGCTCAAGCACCGTCACGACCCCGAAGTTTGCGCGTTGGCGGAGTCGGCAACCGGCACGCCGATCGAGCTGCACTTCGTGCCGCACTCGGGCCCATTCGCACGCGGCATTCACGCAACTGTGTTCGCCCGACGCGCAAACGTCGACTCGTCCGATGCTGCGCGCGCAGCACTCACCGAGTACTATGCCGACGCCCCGTTCGTCGACGTCGTTGCCTCTCCGCCGCGCGTCAAAGACGTCGTCGGCACGAACTACGCACGACTCAGCGTCGCCGTCGACAATCACGCGATCAGCGTCTGCTGCGTCATCGACAATCTCGTCAAGGGCGCCGCCGGCGGCGCGATCCAATGGGTCAATCGCCTGTCGGGTTGGCCCGAGCACGAAGGCCTAACCGGCGTGTCACCAGGATGGGTGTAGTGATGGCCGAGACGCACGCGCGACTGATAGAGGTCTATCCGACGCTGCCGTTCGAGCCGGTCCGCGGCTCGGGAGCCTACCTCGAGGATGCGGCCGGGCGCCGCGTGCTCGATTTCTATGGCGGCCACGCCGTCGCGGCACTCGGTTACGGCCACCCGCGGCTCGCGGCTGCGTTGACCGAGCAAGCCAAGCGCCTGTTCTTCCAGAGCACCGCCGTCAAACTCGCCGTACGCAATACCGCGGCCGAGCGACTTGCGGCGTTCGCGCCTGCCGGCCTCGACCGCGTATTCTTCGTCAACAGCGGCGCCGAGGCCAATGAGAATGCGTTGCGTATCGCGATCAGGGCCACGGGCCGCAGCAAGATCGTCGCCCTCGAGCATAGCTTTCATGGGCGCAGCGCAGCCGCGTCGGCCGTGACCTGGGGTGCCCGGGAGCGCTGGTACGGATTTCCGCGCACGCCGATGGACATCGCGTTCGCACCCCGCGACGATGCCAGCGCGCTCGCGGCGCTCGTCGACGCCGACACCGCTGCCGTGATCGCCGAGCCCGTGCAAGGTCAGGCCGGCGCCTACGACCTCGGCGCGGAGTACCTCACAGCTGCACGCGCGGCTTGCGATGCGGCCGGCGCGTTATTGATTCTCGACGAGGTTCAAACGGGCGTTGGCCGCTTGGGCGAGCCATTCGGCGCCGATCTCTATGACGTGCGCGCCGACGTGTTAACAACGGCGAAAGGGCTCGGCGCAGGTTTTCCGTGTGGCGCCGTCATCATGACCGAGGATCTCGCCTCGACGCTCAAAGCCGGCGACCTCGGCACGACGTTCGGCGGTGGCCCGCTGGCCTGCGCAGTCATCGAGACCGTCATCGACACAATCGAGTCCGACGGCGTGCTTGCAAACGTCCGCGCGATGTCCAGCTTGATTCGCGAGCAATGTTGCGTCGGTCCGATCGAATCGATCTCCGGTGCCGGGTTGCTGCTGGGACTCAAATCGCGCGTCAAGGCCGCGTGCCTGAGAGACGCGCTGCTCGAGCGTAACGTCCTCGTCGGCACGAGCGCCGACCCGAACGTCGTGCGCTTGCTGCCGCCACTGATCATCGACGCCATACACGTCGAAAAACTCGCAGAAGCACTCAAGGAACTCGATGATGAATCGCTTCAATGACCTCGCGGATTTCCCGGTTGCCGAGATCGAGTCATTGCTCGAGCTCGCGGAGCGACTCAAGCGCCAGCCCGAGCCGCGCGCGCTCGAGGGCAAGATTCTGTCGCTGCTTTTCTTAAGCCCGTCGCTTAGGACACTCGCATCGTTTCAGGCGGCGATGGGTCGGTTGGGCGGCAACTCGTTTGTCATCTCGCCGGACATGTCGATACACGGCATAGAGACACGGCCCGGCATCGTCATGGACGGCGCGGCGGCCGAGCACATCCGCGAAGCCGTGCCGGTTATCGCGTCTTACGGCGACGTCATGGGCATCCGCGCGTTTGCCGAGCGCCGCGATCTCGCGACCGAGATCGCCGACCGCGAGTTCGAGGAGCTCGCTACGCTCGTCGACGTGCCGTTGATCAACATGGAGTCGGCGATCCAGCACCCATGCCAGAGCCTCGCGGACTGGAAAACGATGAACGATTTCGACGTCCCGTCATCCGGCGGCCGGTTCGTGCTGTCGTGGGCGTTCCACCCTCGACCGCTGCCGCTAGCCGTGCCCTCGACGACTGTCAAGATGGCGGCGATGCGCGGCATGGACGTCGTCGTGCTGCGCCCGGACGGATTCGCACTGCCCGAGCCGATCATGGCGCAAGCACGCGCGCTCGCCGATGCATCGGGCGGCCGTGTGACCGAAACCGAGGACCGCGCCGAGGCGCTCGAGGGTGCGAACGTGATCTACGCGAAGTCGTGGATGTCGACGCAGCACTACGGCGACAAGCCCGCCGATCTAGCGGCGCGTGAAGAGCTCACTGACTGGTGCGTCGACGACCCGTGGTTCGACTCCGCCGATGCCGATTGTCGCTTCATGCACTGCCTGCCCGTGCGCCGCGGGGTCGTCGTCAGCGACCGCGTGCTCGATGGGCCGCGCAGTATCGTCATCGCCGAGGCGCGCAATCGCATGTTCGCGCAAATGGCTGTTCTCCACCGACTGCTCAAGGGGTGAGCGAGATGTCCCGTCTAACCAGCAACGAGCGCGCAATCGTCGTCACGGCATTGAAGCACGCCGCACCGTACATTCGCATGTACAAGCGCAAGACGTTCGTCCTCAAAGCAGGTGGCGAGGCGTTCGAGTCCGCCGAGGCGACTCGCGCGATCGTCGAGCAAATTGCAATTCTTCACGGCGTCGGCATCCGCGTCGTGCTCGTGCACGGCGGCGGGCCGCAGTCGACAGCGCTTGCAAAAGCGCTCGGCATCGAGAGCGCGTTCGTCGACGGTCGGCGCGTCACCGATGCAGGCTCGCTCGATGTCGCAACGATGGTGCTCAACGGCAAGATCAACACGACAATACTCGCTGCATGCCGTCAGCTCGGCTTACCGGCCGTCGGCATCAGCGGTGTCGACGCCGGCTTGATACGCGCGCACAAGCGCCCGCCGGTGGCGCGCGACGGCGGCGGCGACGCCATCGACTACGGCTACGTCGGCGACATCGACTCGGTCGACGCGAGCGTGCTGACCAAGCAGCTCGACAACGACCTCGTCCCAGTGATCAGCCCGCTGTCGGCCGATGAGTCGGGCACGTTGCTGAATATCAACGCGGACACGATTGCCGCCGCGATCGCGGCGGCAATCGGCGCCGAGAAACTGATTATCGCGACCGGCGCGCCGGGCATTCTCGAGTCGCGCGACGACCCACGTTCGCTGATCTCGTATGTCGATATCGCCGGTCTCAAGCGCCTCAAGGACGAAGGCCGCATCGCCGACGGCATGTTGCCGAAGGCCGCGGCGATCGAGCGCGCGCTACGCGACGGCGTGCCGCGTGTGCACGTGATCTCCTACGAGCTGCCCGACAGCTTGTTGCTCGAGGTATTCACGAACGAGGGCACCGGCACGCTCGTCGTCAACGACGTTAATCACCTGAGCCCTGCGGAGCAGACGAGCTGAGACGATGAGCAGCACACGGCTCTGGGACAAAGGCAAGCCGCTCGACGAGCAAATCTTGCGATTTACCGCCGGTGAGGATCATCGCCTCGACGAGCGGCTCGTCGCGTACGACGTGCGCGCGTCGATCGCTCACGCCGGGATGCTCGCCAAGCAATCGTTGCTGTCGAACGAAGACTGCAAGACTATTTGCGAAGCATTGACCGCGTTGGGCGAGGAGCACGCGCGCGGAGAATGGCAGATTACGCTCGACGAGGAGGACTGCCACAGCGCGCTCGAGCGTCGCTTGATTGAACGCATTGGCCCGAACGGCGGGCGCGTTCATCTCGGCCGCTCGCGCAACGACCAAGTTCTGGCAGCGCTACGACTCTATATAAAGGATGCGGCAGCGACGCTGGCGGAGCGCACGCGGCAAGTCGCCGCAGCGCTCGATGCAGTCGCAGACCGTCAAGGCACGCTGCCGCTACCGGGTTACACGCACATGCAGGCTGCAATGCCGAGCTCCGTCGCGCTGTGGGCCGGCGGCTTCGCTGCGACCTTGCGCGACGATGCCGCCGGCATCGAGCGGGCAACCGCGCGCGCGGATTCGAACCCACTGGGATCGGCCGCCGGCTACGGCGTCGCCGGCCTCGAGCTCGACCGCGACCACACCCGCGCAGTTCTCGGCTTTGCCGAGACGCAGGAACCGGTCACAGCAGTGCAGCTCAGCCGCGGCAAGGCCGAGTCCACGTTGATTTTCGAGATCGCGCTGCTGCTCGGCGACTTGAGCCGGCTCGCTGCGGATCTGCTGCTCTATTACACGCGGGAGTACGCGTTCGTCGCGCTGCCCGAAAACATGACAACCGGCTCGTCGATCATGCCGCAGAAGCGCAACCCGGACGTGTTCGAGCTCGTCCGCGCCGCCGTCGCCGTGCCGACCGGCGCACTACTCGAGGCGATGACGATCACGTCGAAGCTGACATCCGGCTATCACCGCGACTTGCAGCGACTCAAAGTGCCGCTATTTCGCAGCATAGACATCGCGGCCGAAGTGACGACGATCATGGCGCATGCCCTCGGCGGCATACGCTTTCGCGAGGATGCGATCGAGCTCGATCCCGAGCTCTATGCCGCAGAGCGGGCAAACGCGCTCGTCGTGGACGAAGGGATCCCGTTTCGCGAAGCGTACCGGCGTGTCGCCGCCGAGCTCGCGGGCAAGACGGGAGACAACGACTAGAATGCGCGTGTGGACTCATACGCGCTCGATTGCGATCGCGATCGTCGCGTGCACGCTGCTCGCGAGCTGCGGTCAGAGCGGCCCGCTGACCCTACCCGAGGAGACGGGCACCACTGACGCGCCGAGCGAGGAAGGGCCAGAGGACGATGAGCAAGAAGAAGACGAGCAAGAGTAAGCCGCTCATTCTCGTCGACGGAAGCTCGTATCTGTTCAGGGCGTTTCACGCCACGCAACGAGCCGACTTGAGGACCAAAGCCGGTGAGCCGACGGGCGCGATCATGGTCGTCCTGAACATGCTCTACAAGCTGCTCGACGATTACGCGCCGGAACACATCGCGGTCGTGTTCGACGCGCCCGGGAAAACCTTCCGCAACGATCTCTACGACGACTACAAGGCCAACCGCCCGCCGATGCCGGACGATCTGCGTCCGCAGATTGCGCCTCTGCTCGAGGCAATCGAAGCGAACGGCATTCCGTTGGTTCGCGTCGCAGGCGTCGAGGCCGATGACGTCATCGGTACGCTCGCTAGCGAAGCGTCCAAGCGCGGGCTCGAGACCGTTATCTCGACGTCCGATAAGGATATGGCGCAACTCGTCGCCGACGACGTAACGCTTCTCGATACGATGAGCGATAGGAAGCTCGACACGGATGGGGTCAAGGCGAAGTTCGGCGTAGCGCCGGAGCAGATTATCGATTTTCTGGCGCTGACTGGCGACACGTCGGACAACATTCCCGGCGTGCCCGGCGTCGGACCCAAGACCGCTGCCAAATGGCTCGCGGAATACGGGACGCTCGATGCCATCGTCGCGAACGCGGATGCCATACCCGGCAAGGCCGGCGACAACCTGCGTGCGACCCTCGAGCAGTTGCCGCTCTATCGCGAGCTTACGGCAATCGTCTGCGATCTCGAGCTGGACATCGGGCCCGAAGGCCTTAATCTCGGCGAGCCCGATGAGCAGCGCCTGCTCGCGCTCTACAAGCGCCTCGAGCTCAGCAGCCTGCTGCGCCGCATCGAGGCCAGTCCCGAGGACGATACACCGGCGCCCGAAGTCAGCTACGAAACCGTGCTGACCGAAGAGGCCTTCGGGCGTTGGCTCGAGCGCATTGCAGCGGCGGAGCTCGTTGCGCTCGATACGGAGACGACGAGTCTCGATTACATGAATGCCGAGATCGTCGGTCTCTCGCTGTGCATCTCGCCCGGAGAGGCCGCCTACGTCCCGCTGAGTCATCGCTATCCCGGCGCGCCTGAGCAACTCGATCGTGACAGCGTGCTCGCGCGACTGCACGATTGGCTCGAGTCGGACGCGCCCAAGGTTGGCCACCACCTGAAGTACGACGCACACATCTTTGCGAACTACGGTATCGCGTTGGGCGGCATCGTTTTCGACTCGATGCTCGAGTCATTCGTGCTGAACTCGACGGCGACGCGCCACGACCTAGATTCAGTCGCCTCCAAATACCTGAACGTCACGACGATCAAATACGAGGAAGTCGCCGGCAAGGGCGCCAAGCAGCTGTGCTTCGACGAGGTGGATATCGAAGTCGCAGCGCCGTATGCCGCCGAGGATGCCGATGTCACGTGGAAGCTTCACGCTGAGCTATGGCCAAAGCTCGAGGCGTCGCCTGATCTCAAGCGCGTCTACCAGGAGATCGAGCAGCCGTTGGTGCCGGTACTGCAGCGCATGGAGCACTTAGGCGTGCTCGTCGACGCCGACATGTTGCGGACACAGAGCCAGGAGCTCGCCGAGGCGATGATGGCGCTCGAGCAACGGGCTCACGCTGAGGCGGGCGGGCCGTTCAATCTCGCCTCGCCAAAGCAACTGCAAGAAATTCTGTTCGACCGCCTCGGCCTGCCGGTGCTCGGCAAGACGCCGAAAGGCCAGCCGTCGACCGCCGAGAACGTATTGCAGGATCTTGCAGCCGACTACGAGCTGCCGCGCCTGATCCTCGAGTATCGCGGTCTCGCGAAGCTCAAATCGACTTACACCGACAAGCTGCCTAGCGACGTCAACGCACGCACGGGCCGGATCCATACGTCTTACCACCAAGCGGTCGCGGCGACCGGACGGCTGTCGTCGTCGGATCCGAACCTGCAAAACATCCCGATTCGCACGCCCGAGGGCCGGCGCATCCGCCAAGCATTCGTCGCACCCGAGGGCTTCCGTCTATTGGCCGCCGACTACTCCCAGATCGAGCTTCGGATCATGGCGCACCTATCCGAAGACGAGGGCTTGCTGCGTGCGTTTGCGAGCGATCAGGACATTCACACGGCGACGGCTGCAGAGGTCTTCGGACTCGAGCTAGACGCGGTAACGGCGAGCGAGCGGCGCTCTGCTAAGGCGATCAACTTCGGCCTGATGTACGGAATGTCGGCGTTCGGCCTCGCCCGCCAGCTCGGCATCGAGCGCGGCGAGGCACAGACGTACGTCGATCTGTACTTCAGCCGCTATCCAGGCGTTAAACGCTTCATGGACGAGACCCGGGAGAGCGCGCGCGAGCACGGCTTCGTCTCGACGGTTTTCGGCCGGCGACTCTATCTGCCCGAGATCGACTCCCGCAATCACCAGCGCCGCCAATATGCCGAGCGCAGCGCGATCAACGCGCCGATGCAGGGAACCGCCGCCGACATCATCAAGCGCGCGATGATCGACGTCGATCGCTGGCTGCGCAAAAGCGGCGCCGATGCACGCCTGATCATGCAGGTCCACGACGAGCTCGTGCTAGAGGTCGCCGACAACGCCGCCGAGGCGGTGACCGCCGAGATCGCCCGACGAATGGAGGCCGCCGCCGAGCTCAGCGTGCCGCTGAAGGTCGAGGCCGGCATCGGCCGGAACTGGGACGAGGCGCACTGACCGGGCCGTAGACCGGAAGATCCGCGCGGGGCGCCTAGCCGCGGGAACTTTTCGGCCCCAAAGGGCGACTAATACAGCAGGTGCTCTACGCGCCTCCCGCTAACCTCCCTAAGCGGGAACCAAGACCCCGGTGACCCCATACCGGGCAGCTCGACCCCGGGCGCGTCCCCTGAATCCCGCGCCCGGGGTCACTTTCTAGGCCAAGCCCCGAAGCTAACAGGCTGCTAGCCCGTGGCGAGCCAGGCGCGCAACTGCATACGCGCCTCATCGACGCCGAGGCGGCTCGTGGACGAGAACAGAATCACCGGAATCGTCGGGCCCGCGGCCTCGGACATCTCTCGCTGCGCCCGCTTCGCCGCGCTGCGACTGAGCTTGTCGGCCTTCGTTGCGAGCACCGCGGCCGGCACGCCAGCCGACTCGGCCCAACCGAGCATGACCGCATCGAGTTCACCGATCCCACGGCGGATATCGACAGTGACGATCAAGCCGCGCAGCGAGCGGCGACCTCGAAAGTACCGCTCTAACACCGCACGCCATTGGTCACGCATTTGGACCGAGACTTTCGCGTAACCGTAGCCGGGCAAGTCGACGATGCGGCGCTCGTCGCCGACGCTGAAGAAATTGATCTCGCGCGTACGCCCCGGCGTCTTGCTCGTCCGTGCGAGCCGGGAGCGCCCGGTGATCGCATTGATCGAGCTCGACTTGCCGGAGTTCGAGCGTCCGGCGATCGCAACTTCGCGACCGACATCGGGCGGAAACTGCGTCACGGAACGCGCGCCGGTCATGAAACTCGCATCGAATCCGTTGGTCATAATTCAAGCTGCAGCGGCGCTGCTGTCATCCTGGGTTAAGGTGGATTAGTGTACAATCTGCCGCCGTTTGAGAGACTAACGCGAAAAGGATCTAACAGCGTGGCGCACAAGGAATTTTTGCCAACTCGAATACACCGCAGGTTGCAATCCGTGATAGCCGTCGTCGGTACGCTTGCATTGCTCGCGATGTTCAATCAGGCGAGCGCACAGGGCTCGGCGGCAGCCGGTCAAGCAAAATCGGCGGTCTGCGCCGCGTGCCATGGGCCGGACGGCAATAGCCCGAATCCCGTCTGGCCGAGTCTCGCCGGCCAACATGCTGCGTACATCACCCGCCAGATCGCGGCGTTCAAGGCGGGCGAGCGTGAGGACGCGCTGATGTCGAGCTTCGCCGCGCAGCTCAGCGATGCCGACGCCGCCGACGTCGCCGCATTCTTCGAAAGCCAGACGCGCCAGCCGCGCGGTGCCGATCCCGCGCTAGTCGAGCTCGGCGCACGCATTTACCAAGCCGGTGACGCCGATCGGGGTATCCCCGGCTGTATCGCCTGCCACGGTCCGGCCGGCAACGGCAACCCGCTCGCCGGCTACCCGGTCGTCAGCGGCCAGCATGCAACGTATATTGCCAACACACTGCGAGCGTACGCCAATGGCACTCGCCGTTCCGACGCATCGATCAACAACATGATGCAAGAGATCGCCGCGGGCTTGAGCGACGAAGAGATCGATGCTGTCGCCAGTTATATGCAGGGCCTAAATTGAGCTAGCAACGAGGAGTGATCCCCATGAAAACGAACAACGCATTTCGCATCGCGCTAGTGCCTGTTGCGGTTCTGACCGCAGGACTCGTTGCAGTCGGCCTTTCCGCGCAAGAGCGCAGCGTTGTGGCGAGCGCGGCTGAGCCAGCGCCGATCGTTTTGGCGCAGGCCGCACCCGCAGAGCGCCAGTTCGAGCTCGGCACGCACTTCGAGCGCCTGTCACCGACACAGCCGACGAGCTCCGGACCTGATCAGATCGAGGTTGCCGAGGTGTTCTGGTACGCGTGCCCGCATTGCTACACGTTCGACCCGTATTTAGAGGGCTGGAAAGAGGACCTGGCTGCGGACGTCAGCTTCGTGAGAATCCCGGCGTTGTGGAACGAGCTCCTGCAACTGCACGGGCGCATCTATTACACCGCTGAGGCGCTCGGTAAGCTCGATGAGATGCATGCGGACGTGTTTCGCGAGATCCACGTCAACCGCAACGGCCTCAACGATCCGACGTTGATCCGTGACTTGTTCGCGAACTATGACGTCGACGCTACGACGTTCGACCAGACATTCGAGTCGTTCGCCGTTTACACGAAGATCCAGCGCGCCGACGAGCTCGCGCGCCGCTATCGCGTATCGAGCGTGCCGACCGTCATCGTCAACGGCAAGTACACGACGAACGCGACGATGGCCGGCAGCTACCCGAATCTGATCGCGGTCATCGACCAGCTCATCGAGATGGAGCGCGCCGGCGAGTAACGGCGGCGCTCGACCAGACGGCCGCGCGAGCGGCCTGCATTGGCGGGCTCAGAATGGGTCGCGTGGCTCGGCCAGTCCGTGCGGATCGGCGTGAATCAGCACGTCGGCGCCGGGGTACGCATCCCTGACCTCGCGATCGACCGCATTGCAAACCGCATGCGCGCGGCTGAGCTCCATACTGGGATCGAGCTCAATGTGAAACTGGATGAACTGCGTCGCGCCGGACGAGCGCGTGCGCAAATCGTGCACGCCGCGGACCTCCGCATGCGCAAGCGCGAGCGCCTCTATGCGATGCCGATCGTCATCCGGCAGCTCCCGATCCAGTAGCATCTTCAGCGCGTCGCGAACGATCTCCGTGACACTCCACAGAATCAATCCGACAACGACGAGCGCGAACAATGGATCGAAGCCGTGCAGACCCCATTCGGACGACAGATAGACGGCCGCGAGCACGGCCAGCGTCGTCAGAATATCGGCGCGGTAGTGCACGGAGTCGGCGGCAATCGCCAGTGAGCCGGTACGCTTGACTACGTGACGCTGAAACGCGACGAGCGCAATTGTCAGCACCATAGAGCACGCCATGACGAAATAACCCGTCGCCGGACTTTCGACTGGGCTCGGTGCAATCAAGCGCTCGATGGCCTGTAGGCACACATAGGCCGCCGATCCACTGACGATAACCGCTTGCACGACGCCGGCGATACCTTCGGACTTACCGTGCCCGAAACGATGCTCGCGGTCGGCCGGCACGATCGAGACCCTGACGGCGAACAGCGTCACCAGCGATGCAAGCAGATCCAGCACCGAGTCTGCCAACGAGCTCAACATCGCAACCGAGCCGGTCGCGCGCCACGCCCAGACCTTGAGCGCGATCAGCGTTAGCGCGACACCGACCGATGCACTACCCGCTAGCGTCAGCAATCGAATCTGCTTGGCATCGAGCGGGGCGTTGGTGTGCGTGGTTGACGATGGCACGGTCGGAGTTGGCTCGCTCGTTTACAGCGACGCGAGTCGCTGCGCTGCCTCCGCGAGCGTCGCGTTCTCCTTCGCAAAGCAGAAGCGGACGATGCGCGTGTCAGGCGGGGTCTCGTAGAACACCGAGATCGGTATCACGGCAACCTTGTGCGTCTCGGTCAACCATCGGGAGAACGCGTCATCCGGCTCATCGGAGATCGCACTGTAATCAGCAAGCTGAAAAAAGGTCCCGCGCGACGGCAGTAGCTCGAACCGCGACGCACGCATCGCCTCGACGAAGAAGTCCCGCTTCTCCTGGTAGAACGCCGCAAGACCGAGGTGGTGCTCGGGCACGGCCGTCATGAACTCGGCGAGCGCGTGCTGCATCGGAGTCACGGTCGTAAACGTATTGAACTGGTGAACGCGCCGAAACTCCGCTGTCATGTCTGCCGGCGCAACGCAGTAGCCGATCTTCCAGCCGGTTGCGTGATAGGTCTTGCCAAATGAGAACACCGCAAAGCTCCGATCGCGGAGTCGTGGATGCGTCGTGACACTCGCATGCGGCTGCCCATCGAACACGATGTGCTCGTAGACCTCGTCGCTGAGCACGTAGCAATCGCGATCGGCAATCAACGCCGCGATGCGATCGAGATCCGCACGCTCGAGTAGCGTACCGGTCGGATTGTGCGGCGAATTGATGACGATCATACGGGTCCGCGGGCCGAGCGCCTGCTGCAAGCGCGTCCAGTCGATCGTGAACTGTGGTGCCATCAGCGGCACGTGGATCGTGCGCGCGCCGGCCAGCGTGATGGCCGGATCGTAACAGTCGTACGCAGGATCGAGCACGATGACCTCGTCACCTGCACGAACGACGGCATGGACGGCGCAAAACACGGCTTCGGTCGCACCGCTTGTAACCGTAACCTCGGTTTCCGGATCGACCGATAGCTCGTAAAGCGCGCCGACCTTTTCTGCGATCGCGTGACGCAGCGGCGCGATCCCCATCATCGGCGGGTATTGGTTGTGGCGCAGATTGAGGTGCTTCGTCACGAGATCGAGCAACCGCTGCGGCGGTTGATAATCCGGAAACCCTTGCGATAGATTGATCGCCCCGGTCTCCTCGGCGAGTCGCGACATGACCGTGAAGATCGTCGTGCCGACGCCGGGCAGCTTACTCTCAATGCGCGACACGGGTCGCTCCCGAAACGACCGTTAGGACAGACACTCGCACGATGCTCGCAAAGTTATTCATAGTCGGCGGGTTCGCATTGCTCGCAGTCGGGCTCACGCTGCAGTTCGCGCCAGGCCTTCTCGCCTGGTTCGGTCGCCTTCCGGGCGATATTTCGATCGAACGTGACGGCGTCCGGGTGTTCATCCCGATAACGTCGATGATCCTTGTAAGCCTCGCGCTGACCGTGATCGTCAATCTGCTTCTGCGGCGCTGACGGCGCTCAATTTCGCCGGGTCGCTACGCGATACAGCAACGTCGCTACGATACCAATGACAACAAGACCGGTAACGCTTGGCAACTCGACGTCCATCGCGATGATGTTCGGGTCTCCGGATACGACGATAGGAATCGCCATGAATATGCCGATCAACGCCTCGCCAGTGATCAAGCCCGCGGCAAACAACATGCCGCTGCGCTCCGCAAGTGTGCCGGTTTCACCGTCACCGCGGCGACGGCTTGCGAAGTGCGCGATGAGCCCGCCAACGAAGATCGCCGACGCAAGCTCGAGGGGCAAATAGATGCCAACGGCGACCGCAAGAACGGGCGCGCGCCACGATGCGTTGCGCGCCTTGAGCATCTCGTCAGCAACGATTATCGCCGCACCGATCGCGGCACCCGCTGCGACCATACCCCACGGCAGTCCGGCACCGAATACGCCTTCCGCGACCGACGCCATCAGCGTTGCCTGCGGTGCGAGCAACGCATTCGGCTGTTGATCCGTCGGCACGCCGATGCCGTAGGCCTGCAACAACAAGTTCAAAATCGGCGCCATGACGAGCACGGCGCTGACGGTGCCGACACCCTGCATGACTTGCTGGCGCCACGGCGTCGCGCCGACGATGTACCCGGCCTTCAAGTCCTGAAGATTGTCCCCGGCTATCGCGGCAGCGCAGCAAACGACGGCACCGACCATGATCGCTGCGGCCGGGCCGTTCGTCGACTCGATGCCGAGTAGCCACAGCAGCATCAGCGACGTGAACAAAATCGTCGCGATAGTGATGCCCGAGATCGGATTGTTCGACGAGCCGACGAGACCGGCCATATAGGCAGCGACCGACGAGAACAAGAACCCGGCAATAATCATGACGACAGTCATTGCAATAGCCACACCGGTGTTCGCGACGATCGACTGATAAATCACGAAAATCGGAACAACGAACAGCGCGACGCCGACCAACACGAGTCGCATCGGCGTATCGTGTGTCGTGTGGTCATAGACTTCATCCGTCTTGCGCTCGGCGCTGAGGCCGCTGACGATGCCCGACACGAGGGAGCCGCGCATCGAGATCAGCGCCCAAATGCCGCCGATTAGCATCGCGCCGACGCCGAGATAGCGAATCTTCGACGTCCAGATAGCGAACGCGAGGTCCTCGGCCGCCGCACCGCTCGCAAACTGTGCAGCGAGCGCGGGATCGCCGTCGAGATAGACCGCCGAGTACAACGGAATTGCGACGAACCACGAGATCGCACCGCCGAGAAATACGAGCACGGCGATGTTGAGTCCGACGATATAGCCGACGCTGACCAGGGCTGGCGACAAGTTCATGCCGACATAGGCAATAGTGCTCGTGCCGACATAGGTCGCAGCCTGCGCGGTGCCGGCCCAGAGTCGCAAGCCGGTCTCGACGAGCTTGACGCCCGCACCGAGAAGACCTGCGATCGCGAGCATCTTTGCGCCCTGTCCGGGTGCAGACCCTGCCCGCAGCACCTCGGCGGTTGCCGTGCCTTCGGGGTATGCGAGCTGCTCCTCGACGATCAGCGAGCGCCGCAACGGAATCGTGAACATCACACCGAGTAACCCGCCGAGTCCCGCGATGACCGTGACCCAGACGTAGTCGAACACGCTCCAATAATTCAGGATGATCAGCGCCGGCATCGTGAAGATCACGCCCGCAGCCAGCGACTCACCGGCGGAGGCAGCCGTCTGGACAATGTTGTTCTCGAGAATGTTCGAGTTCTTGAAGAGCCTCAGGATCGCCATCGAGATCACGGCTGCCGGAATCGATGCGGAGACGGTCATACCGGCAAACAGACCCAAGTACGCATTTGCGCCAGCGAGCACCATCGACAGCACGATACCAAGCGCAATTGCCTTGATGGTGAGCTGCGGAAGCGGTTGCGTTGCGGCCATCGGCTCTCTCCTCGTTCCCTTCTACGATCGCACGCTCGTCGCGACCTCTGTCTGCTCGCCCATCAGTCGCTTCAATACCCGCGCGCAGGCTAACAGTATCAATCCGGCCCCGACCGTCGTTGCAACGATTTGCGTATAAAGCGCCGGCATCTCATCTATCGCGTTGGGATCGAACTCACCGGCGATCAGGCCGGCTAGGATGCTGCCGAGCGACATCGACAGGAACCAGACACCCATCATCTGACCCACAAAGCGTCGCGGCGCGAGCTTGCTGACCGAGCTCAAGCCGACCGGGCTCAGCGCCAGCTCACCCATCGTGTGCAGCAGGTACGTGAAAAACAGCCACGTCGGCAGCACCTGATTGCCGCTCGCGACGAGCTCAGCCGCACCGATCATCACCGCGAATCCCGCTCCAAGGATCATCAAGCCGAGCGCGAACTTGACCGGCGATGTCGGATCCATGTGGCGCCGCGCGAGCGCTACCCACAACATCGAGTACAGCGGCGCAAGGACGATGATGAAAATCGGGTTCAATGACTGAAACCACGGCGTCGGAATCTCGAAGCCTCCGAACTCGCGCAGCGTGAATCGCTCGGCGAAGAGATTCAGCGACGATCCGGCCTGCTCGAAGCCCGACCAGAACATGGCGGAGGCAAGAAACAACGCGAGAATGACGACGACGCGTTTGCGCTCGGCTTGCGTCAGACCGCCGAGCACGAACAGGTACGCAAAGTAAAGCAGGCCGACTCCGGCGATCACGTAGGTGGCCCCGCGCGCAAGCTGAACGGCATCGAACGTCAGCGTGCCCGTCAAACCAGCTGCCAAAAACGCAGCGATCACGAAGAGACAAACTGCAATTCCGGCCCAAGCTCTGCGCGGCATATCGCTACCGGCCGAGGCGTGCTCGGGCTCTAGCCCGGCGGAACCCAGATAATTACGGGTCGCACGAAACTGCACCAGTCCGACGAGCATGCCAACGCCTGCGGCCGCGAAACCGTAGTGCCAGCTGCCGCGGGCGAGCCAACCACAGACGATCGGCCCAATCGCGGCACCGATGTTGATCCCCATGTAGAAAATCGTAAAGCCCGCGTCGCGACGCTCGTCACTGGAATCGTAAAGCTCACCGACGATCGCGCTGACGTTCGGCTTCAACAGTCCCGTGCCGAGCACGACGAGGACCAAGCCGAGAAAAAATGGCGCGATTCCCGGAATCGCGAGCACGAAGTGCCCGGACATGATGACGATGCCACCGAACCAGACGGCGCGCTGCGCGCCAAGCAAGCGATCCGCGATCCAGCCCCCTGGCAAGGCCACGAAGAAGACCGCTGCCGTGTAGATTCCGTAGATAGCCGTCGCAGTCTGATCGTCGAATGCCAAGCCGCCGCGCTCGACCTGATCGACCATGAACAGCACGAGCAGCGCACGCATGCCGTAATAGCTGAAACGTTCCCACATCTCCATGAAGAACAGCGTGCCCAGCCCTCGCGGGTGACCGAAGAACTCGGCCCGTGGCGACGCTCCGGAGGCGACCGCGCTCATGTCGCGGCGACCGAGCCCACAACCTCACCGATGCGTCGTTGGGCGAAGCGCTGCCAACTAACCCGCAATCGAGTTTTCATCGGTCTCGTCGGCATCCTCGGAGCCGCGCTTCTCTACGCCGAGCACGCGGCACAAAATCAGCCCCGACTCATACAGCAGATAGACAGGCACGGCGAGCAGTGTCTGCGAGATCGCATCCGGCGGCGTCAGGAACATACCAATCACAAACGCGCCCAGGAACACGTAAGCGCGCGCGCCGCGCAACGTGGTCGTCGGGACGAGCCCGCTCCATACCAACATGACGGTTGCGATCGGCACCTCGAACGCGATGCCGAACGCAAAGAACAGCGTCAAAATGAAATCGAGATAGGCGCTGATATCGGTCATCATCGTGACCCCTTCGGGCGTCACGGCCGCGAAAAACCCGAACATCAGCGGGAAGACAACGTAGTAGGCGAATGCAACGCCGCCGTAGAACAGTACGATGCTCGATATCAGCAACGGGATAGCGAATCGCTTCTCTTTCTTGTAGAGCCCTGGCGCGACGAACTGCCAGATCTGATAGAGCACGACGGGCATTGCAAAAAACAGCGCAACGAACAACGTCAGCTTGAACGGCGTCAGAAACGGCGAGGCGACTTGCGTCGCGATCATCTCGGCGCCTTCCGGCAGCTGCTGCATCAGCGGCTCGGCGACGACCGTAAAAATTGTTTCTGCGAACGGAACTAGGCAAACGAACAAAAAGAGCACCGCAAGCGCTGCTCGCAGTAGCCGCGTGCGCAGCTCGACGAGATGCGATAGCAACGTGCCCTCGGCGAGCTTGTCATCCTCCGATTGGGATTCGGGGTTTGCGGTGTCGGTCATGTCCCGGTGTCGCGGTCGGGATCGTCCGCGCCGCCACTGCTTGCTGTCGCGGGCTCGCCGGCGTCTGCGGCAGCCTCCTGATCGCTGGTAGCGTCGTCGCGCTGCGTGCCGGGGGGCGGCACGATCTGCGACGTTTTCGGTGGTGGCGTATACGGACGCCGCGGCCGGTCGTCAAGGTTGATCTCGCGCTCGAGCTGGTAGCGCAGCTGCGTTGCCGTGCGTCTCGCTCGCCCGACCCAGCGACCGATCTGTGCGGCGATCCGCGGCAATTTCTCCGGCCCGAGCACGATTAGACCGAGCATGAACAGCAGCACGAGCTCCGCGAAGCCGACGTCGAACATCGATCAGCTACTCTGAGTCGTGTCCTTCTGCTCGGCAAATTCCGCATCGGGCTTGCCATCCTCGATACGCCTCGGCTCGTCGTCCTCGTCCTTGTCCTTGTCCGACTCGTCCGTGTCCATGGCCTTGCGGAAGCTCTTGAGCGCGCCACCGAGATCGCCCCCGATGGTTTTGAGCCGCTTCGTGCCAAAGATCAGTACGACGATCAGCAGGATGATGAGCAGCTGCCACATGCTGATCCCACCTAAGCCCATGTCAGTTCTCCAATGCGGATACGAACGGTCAATGATACGCCAAACGGGGGTCGTCCAGCGCTACGCCCGCAACCAAAAAGTGGCCGGGCCCTCGTTACATAAGGCTACCCGCATCGTGGCCCCGAATACGCCCGTCGCAACCGATACCGGGCCCTGCTTGGCAAGGCCAACGAGCGCGCCAAACAGGCGCTCGCCGTCGGCAGGCTCGGCAGCCCGGGAGAATCCCGGCCGATTACCCTTAGCCGTATCGGCGGCCAGCGTGAATTGCGGCACCAGCAGCAACGAGCCGCTGGCGTCGCCGACATTGAGGTTCATCCGCCCGTCGGCATCATCGAAGATTCGAAAGTTGACGATGCGCTCGAGCAAACGCGCCGCTTCGCGGTCGGTATCACCGCGCTCGACGCCGATCAGAACGAGCAGGCCCGGGCCGATCGATGCAACGCGCTCGCCGCCGACCTCGACGCTCGCCTTACTGACTCTCTGCACCAATCCGATCATCGCATCGACCTCACTGGCTACTCTCGCCCACGCCGACGTCGCCGGCAAGCCGTCGGATGCTGTAGCACCCCCCTGCCGGTCCAACAACGTCGAGACGCGACCGGCAAACTGTGCCCGGGCCAGGTTGCGGCGGCTGCCAGCTGGAGCCCGAGAATTCCCACCTATGTACTTATAATGAGAAAATAATAACCTATTAACACCACTGAAATATAGAATAATGCCAAAAATATACCTGTCATACCCACTGATTTGATTATATTGAGATAGTGGTTGATATATGCTTTCTGGTAGGTCGATTTTTGAAACATGTGGGTTTGCCAGACAAAAGTAGGCACGCAATCTGCGCTCTGCTATTAGTGACCGACTCGATGGCCGAATCACACGACATGCTGACGCGTAGAACGCTCGTTACGGGACTAGGGCTTGCAGCTGCCGGCTGCAGCCAAGCGCCGACCGATCGCCCGGCCCCCGCGAGCACGGCCGAGCGCTTCACGTGGAGAATGGTCACGACGTGGCCGCCGAACTTCCCGGGGCTCGGCACCGGCGCGAACACCCTCGCGCGATACCTCGAGGCAATCAGCGGCGGGCGGCTCAGCGTCCAGGTCTATGCGGCCGGCGAGCTGATCCCGGCGTTTGAGGTCTTCGACGCCGTCTCGAGCGGCGCAGCTGAGCTCGGCCACGGCGGCGCCTACTACTGGCGCGGCAAGTCCGAAGCCGTGCAATTCTTCTCGACCGTGCCGTTCGGCCTCAACACGCACGAGATGAACGCCTGGCTCTACTACGGCGGCGGGATGGAGCTGTGGCGGGAGGTCTATGCGCCGTTCAATCTCATCCCGTTCGCTGCCGGAAACTCAGGCGTCCAGATGGGCGGCTGGTTCAACCGGCCGATTGAGCGCGTCGAGGATCTGCGGGGCCTGCGGATGCGGGTTCAAGGCCTCGGCGGCGAGGTCCTGCGCCGCGCCGGCGGCACGCCGGTCGCACTGCCGGGCGCGGAGCTGTTCACGGCACTGCAGACCGGCAGTATCGATGCAACCGAGTGGGTCGGCCCGTACAACGATGTTGCGTTCGGCCTGCACCGCGCGGCACGCTTTTACTACTACCCGGGGTGGCACGAGCCGGGGCCTACGATGGAGTGCATGGTCAACAGGGATGCCTACGAGCGATTGCCGGCCGACTTGCGGGCGGCCCTCGGCGTTGCCTGCCAAGCTGCCAATCTCGACATGACAGCGGAGTTCAATGCGCGCAATGCCGGGGCGCTCGAGCAGCTGCGAGAGGATCCGGACGTCGAGATTCGCGCCTTTCCGGAAGCCGTGCTCGCCGAGCTCAGATCACTGACGCGCGAGGCTATCGAGGACCTTGCCGCACGCGACACGCTCGCGGCGAAGGTCTGGGCGTCCTACCACAGCTTCCTGGCGCAATCCCGACCATGGCAGCTGGTCTCCGAGCGAGCGCAAACGCGGGCATCGGCACTTTAGAAAACCCCACCACGAAGGACTATTGCGTAAGGGATTTCCGCTACGTAAATCCCATGACTTACGGGCGCCGCTTCTGCTAACATTCGCCTGCGCAGGCCCCGGGTCTCCGGGGTGGGAGAATTATTAAATGAGAACGCTCTTTGCCACGCTTGCGCTGGCAGGATTTTCTATGTGCAGCACAGCGGGCGCCCAGGAGTGCTCGCAGACCATCGAAGGCAACGACCAAATCCAATTCAACGTTGCCGAGATCCGTGTCAGTGCGAGCTGCGGCGAGGTTACGATTACGCTGCGCCACACCGGTCAGTTGCCGGCCACTGCGATGGGGCATAACTGGGTGTTGACCGCAACGCCGGACTTCAATGCCGTCGCCCAAGCCGGTGCGAGCGCCGGCGCGCCGAACTATGTGCCGCAAGGCGACGCCCGCGTGCTGGCGGCGAGTACAATTATCGGCGGCGGCGAAGAGACGTCGGTCACGTTCGATATCTCGAGTCTCGCGGCCGGCGGTGACTACACGTATTTTTGCTCGTTCCCGGGACACTACGTCCTGATGAACGGCAAATTCATTATCGAGTGAGCTGCGGACTTGATTGCGAGAGTCTTGCGCATAGATCGTTGAATAACTCTTAAGGATTTTCGAGCCATGGCCATAGCCGTTGTCATCCTGATCCTCGTGATCGCCACGCTGATATTTCATTTCGTCAGTCCCCTCTATGGGTGGTGGTTTACGGACATCGCATCCAACTGGGACATGATCGACACGACCGTCGATATCACGTTCATGGTCACGGGCGTCGTGTTTCTCGCGGTCAACTTTTTTCTCGTCTACTGCGTGTTGAAGTTTCGCCACAAGGAAGGCGCGCGCGCCGAATACGACCCGGAGAACAAGAAGCTCGAGACATGGCTGACGGTGATTACTTCGATCGGCGTCGCCGCCATGCTCGCACCCGGCCTCGTCGTCTGGGGCCAGTTTGTCACGGTGCCGGACAACGCCGCGGAGGTCGAGGCCGTCGGCCAGCAGTGGCATTGGAGTTATCGATTCCCCGGTGAAGACGGCCAGTTCGGCAATGCCGATATTACGTTTGTTACCGTCGACAATCCTTTCGGACTGGACGCCGACGATCCGGCAGGACGCGACGACGTGCTCGTGTTCGACCAAACCGTGCATCTGCCGATCAACCAGCCGACGAAGATGCTGCTGCGCTCGAAGGATGTTCTGCACGACTTCGCGGTCGCTGAATTCCGCGTCAAGATGGATCTCGTGCCCGGCATGGTCACGTACGCATGGTTCGAGCCGACGCGCGTCGGTCGGTACGAGCTGCTGTGCGAGGAGCTCTGCGGCGTCGGCCATTTCGCGATGCGTGGCGCCGTCGTCGTCGACGAGCACGACGACTTCGAATCCTGGTATGCCGCGCAGCCGACGTTCGGCGAGCTCATGGCGCAACCGGAGCCGAATCTAACCGCAGGCCAAGCCGGCTACGCCGTCTGCTCAGCTTGCCATGGCCCGCAAGGGCAAGGCCAGCAGGCGCTCAATGCGCCGAAGCTAGCGGGCCTCGGCGCCTGGTACATCGAACGGCAGCTAGGGCTGTTCAAGGACGGCGTCCGCGGCACGGCCGAGGGCGACACTTTCGGCGCGACGATGGCGCCGATGATGGCAACCGTGCCGGACCAAAACGCAATGCGTAACATTGCCGCCTACATCGAGTCACTGCCCGACGAGCCGGTCGAGCCGACCGTCACCGGCGACGTCAGCCGCGGCGCGGAGCTGTTCATGACGTGCGCCAGCTGTCACGGTCCCAACGGCGAAGGCATCTGGTCGACGAATGCACCGCGACTCGCAGGCACGTCGGACTGGTACCTCGTCACGCAGCTCAACAACTTCAGAGCGCGCATTCGTGGCGCACACGACGGCGACATCTACGGAGAGCAAATGGCGCTGTTGTCGGACATGCTACCGGACGAGCAGGCCGTCAACGATGTCGTCGCATACATCAACACGCTGCGATAACAGCCGCGTGAGCGACAGGGAAGTTTTAGGAAACAAGATTCAGAAGCCGGGAGTTATCTGATGGCATACGTTGCAATTGCTGATCGCGATCAGGAACAGCATTTTCACCATCCGCATTCTTGGGTCACCAAATACGTTTGGAGCCAGGACCACAAAGTCATCGCAATTCAGTACGGCGGCACGGCCATAGCCGTCGGCGTCGTCGCAATGATTCTGTCGAGCATGTTCCGACTGCAGCTCGGTTTTCCGGATTCGTTCACACTAGTGTCGCCGAACGAGTACTACCAGTACGTGACCATGCACGGGATGATCATGGTCATTTACCTGCTGACGGCGCTGTTCCTCGGCGGCTTCGGTAACTATCTGATCCCACTCCAACTCGGCGCACGGGACATGGTGTTCCCGTTCATGAATATGCTGAGCTACTGGGTCTACCTGCTGTCGGTCATCATTTTGCTTGCGAGCTTCTTCGTGCCCGGCGGCCCGACCGGTGCCGGCTGGACGCTATACCCACCGCAGTCGATTTCTCCGGGTACACCGGGTGTCGACGGCGGCATCGTTCTGATGATTCTGTCATTGGCCGTCTTCATCATCGCATTTACGATGGGGGGTTTGAATTACGTGACGACGGTTCTGCAGGCCCGCTGCCGCGGCATGACGTTAATGCGCATGCCGTTGTCGATCTGGGGCATCTTCGTTGCGACGATCCTCGGTCTGCTCGCGTTCCCCGCACTATTGGTCGCGGCCATCATGATGTTGCTCGACCGTGTCGTCGGCACGAGTTTCTTCATGCCGGAGATGCTGTCGATGGGCGAGCAAGGTCCATACAACGACGGCAGCCCGATTCTGTTTCAGCATTTGTTCTGGTTCTTCGGCCACCCCGAGGTCTACATCGTCGCGCTGCCGGCGTTCGGCATGGTCTCGGACGTGCTGTCGACGCATGCCCGCAAGAACATTTTCGGCTATCGGATGATGGTCTGGGCCATCGTCGCAATCGGCGGCTTGAGCTTCATTGTCTGGGCACACCACATGTACGTCAGCGGCATGAACCCGTACTTTGGCTTCTTCTTCGCGACGACGACGCTGATCATCGCGGTGCCGACGGCGCTGAAAGTCTACAACTGGGTGCTGACGCTGTGGCGCGGCAACATTCAGCTGACCGTGCCGATGCTGTTTGCGATCGGCTTCATCTTCACGTTCACCCACGGCGGTCTGACGGGCCTATTCCTCGGCAACGTGACGGTCGACCTGCCGCTGTCGGATACGTATTTTGTCATCGGCCATTTCCACATGGTCATGGGCGTCTCGCCGGTGCTCGTGCTGTTTGCCGCCATCTATCACTGGTATCCGAAGATGACGGGGCGAATGTTCAACGAAACGCTCGGCAAGCTGCATTTCTGGTGCACGCTGCTCGGCACGTATTCCGTTTATCTGCCGATGCACTATTTGGGCATTCTCGGCATGCCGCGCCGCTATTGGGCCTATGGCTCGGACTTCATTCCCGAGTCCGCGCAAACCCTCAACTCCGGAATCACCGTGGCGGCGATCTTTGTTGCTGCCTCTCAGCTGTTTTTCTTCGTCAACATCCTCTGGAGCCTGCGTAATGGCAAACCGGCCGGCGGCAACCCTTGGAAGGCGACGACGCTCGAGTGGCTGACGCCGCAAACGCCGCCCGCACATTTGAACTGGGGCGACAAGTTGCCCGAGGTGCATCGTTGGGCGTACGACTACAGCGTGCCCGGTGAGGACAGGGATTTCGTGCCGCAGACCGAGCCGCCTCATGAAGGCGTCACTGCAGGCCGCGATCATGGAGTTCACCACTAGTGAACGTCAACGTCCTTTTCACGGCGCTGATCGGAGCCATTCTGATATGGCTCTTGCTCGTGCGCCGGCTCAGGGCCAAGCCTTGGATCGAAAAGGGCGTTATCTCCGACGACGATCTCGTCACACAACCGCCGCAGCGCGTCGGCTTGTTCGTGTTTCTCGGCGTCGTCACGAGTTTGTTCTTGCTGTTCATCATCATGTACGTCGAGCGCTCCGAGTACGCTGATTGGCGTCCGCTCGCCGATCCGCAGTTGCTGTGGCTCAACACCGCATTGCTGATCCTTGGCAGCATCGCGCTGCAGCTCGCGCGCAATGCCGCGGGCGCGGGTCGGCTGAACGCGCTACGCGCCAATCTGACGGCCGGCGGCGTGTTCACGGTTGCTTTTTTGGCCGGTCAGGTTCAGGCCTGGCAGCAAGCGACGTCCGCCGGCCATTTTATGGCGACGAATCCAGCCGATGCGTTCTTTTATCTATTGACGGGCTTGCACGGTCTGCATCTGCTCGGTGGCTTGTTCGTGCTCGCCAAGACGACGTACAACACATGGATAGGCCTCGACC
>JAHEEN010000134.1 GCA_024640685.1 Rhodospirillaceae bacterium | reverse complement strand
GCCGGCGAGAAGCCGAGCCGAGACCAGACGGTCGACGTCACGGTGCAGGCGGTCCATCAGTCCCCACGGGTTGTTGTAGCGAATGAGGTTCATGGCTTTCGTTCTCCATTACGTAAACAAGGTGATGGCAGTCGAAATGGGGATGCAGGCGGCGATTTCAAGTTCGGCTAGGCTGAGCAAATCGGTGCACAGGCTGTGGATAAGCGGGGTATCGGGCGGGGATAAAGGACTACTATATGTTGTGTCCTCGAGAAAACGAATGGCTTTCTTGGAGTAGCAAAAAAATATTCGTATAAAATCTGCGTAAGATCTATAACCTATTATTTAATAAGCAATTTAATGATTACAGCTGTCAAGTTCAGGGGCTTGACACTGACGGCTTGGAGTCCTAGTCTAAGACCCCAACGACACAACATCTTGTGTCGTTGAATTAGCTTCGAACGAACGACGACGGGCGCTTTTTTGGCACGCCCGCTAGGGGAGGTTTCGCTCGATTGAGCTCAGGGCTAGGTCCGTCGGGCCAGCCGGATCAGGGGGGGGTGCCTGCGACCTGGGCGCCGTGGGGGAATAAAACGAATCATGAAGACAGCGCTGGAACTGAAAGCCATTAAGGTCTCCGAATTGCCGTTGCAATCGGCGTCGAGGGGTATCTGGGACACAAAATATCGGCTTAAGAGCAAGTCCGGCGAGCCAGTCGACGAGGATATCGGAGGCACCTACGCGCGCGTCGCTAAAGCGTTAGCCGATGTCGAGGAGCCGCTCAAGCGCGAATATTGGTACGACCGTTTCGTCTGGGCGTTGCAACGCGGCGCGATCCCTGCGGGCCGCATCATGTCGAATGCCGGCGCGGCGGCGCACAAGCCTGCGACGTCGACGATTAACTGCACCGTATCCGGCGCGATCGGCGACTCGATGCACGCGATTCTAGGGAAGGTCCACGAGGCAGGCCTGACGCTCAAGGCCGGCTGCGGAATCGGCTACGAATTTTCGACACTGCGCCCGCGGGGCGCGTATGTCTCGGGCGCAGGCGCGCATACGTCGGGCCCGCTGTCGTTCATGGATATCTACGACAAGATGTGTTTTACCGTGTCGTCGGCCGGCGGACGACGCGGCGCACAGATGGGCACATTCGACATCGGCCATCCCGATGCGATGGAGTTCATTCGTGCGAAGCGCGAGGACGGTCGGTTGCGCAACTTCAATTTGTCGCTCCTGATCACCGATGAGTTCATGGCTGCAGTGCGCGACGATCGTAGCTGGCCGCAGGCATTTCCGTTGACGCAACGCGAGGCGGACGAGGATGGCATCGATCTCGGCGATCCCGAGCAGGTGATTTGGCGGGACTGGCCGACGCCCGACGCCTATATCCGTAACGATGAAGGCCTCGTCGCGTGTCGCGTCTACAAGTCGATTCCGGCGCGCCGACTCTGGGACGTCATCATGTCGTCGACCTACGATTTCGCCGAGCCGGGCTTCGTCTTAATTGACCGCGTCAACGAGCTCAACAACAACTGGTGGTGCGAGAACATCCGTGCAACGAATCCGTGCGGAGAACAGCCGTTGCCGGGTTATGGGGCGTGTCTGCTGGGCTCGATCAACCTGACGAAGTTCGTCATCGACCCGTTCAGCGGCGATGCCCGCTTCGACTGGGAGGAGTTTCGCGAGGTCGTGCGCGTATTCACGCGCATGTTGGACAACGTCGTCGAGATCAACGGACTGCCGCTACCCGAGCAACGTGCCGAGATCAGCCGTAAGCGACGCCACGGCATGGGCTTTCTCGGCCTCGGATCGGCGATCACGTTGCTAGGCATGCGTTACGGCTCCGCGGAGTCTGTTCGATTTACCGAGGACGTCGCGCGAGATCTCGCGATTGCTGGTTGGGAGACGGGGCTCGAGCTCGCTCGCGAGAAAGGCGTCGCGCCGGTGTTGGCCGAGACGTTCGCGGTAACGCCGGAGATGCTTCGACTGAGGCCGGAGATGGTCGACGACGGTTGGAAGGTCGGCGACGAGGTGCCCGGTCGCGTGTTGCATGCGAAGTACAGCCGCTATATGCAGCGTCTCGCAGGCGTGGTGCCCGAGCTCGTAGATACGCTTGCCGAGGAGGGCTCGCGCTTTACGCACCATAGCTCGATAGCACCGACCGGCACGATTGCGTTGTCGCTGGCAAACAATGCGAGTAACGGCATCGAGCCGTCTTTCGCGCACCATTATTTCCGCAACGTCATTCAAGAAGGTCGCAAAACTAAGGAAAAGGTCGATGTCTTCTCGTTCGAGCTGCTCGCGTATCGCGAGCTCGTGAACTCGAAGGCGCGCCCGGAGAGCGTCGACCCGGTTGAGGCGCTGCCTGAGTACTTCGTGAGCTCGGAGAACGTTACGCCGCGAGAGCACGTAGACATTCAAGCGGCCGCGCAGCTTTGGGTGGATTCGTCGATTTCCAAGACAGCCAACGTGCCTACAGACTTTCCGTACGATGATTTCAAAGACATTTATCTCTATGCGCACGAGAAAGGCTTGAAGGGGTGTACGACATTTCGTTTCAACCCGGAGGCGTTCCAGGGCGTACTCGTCAAGGAGAAGGATCTGAAGAACACGACGTATCGATTTACGCTCGACGACGGCACCGTCATCGAGGCGAAGGGCGATGACGAGATCGAGTACGACGGCGAAGTGCATTCCGCAGCGAACTTGTTCGACGCGCTCAAAGAAGGCTACTACGGGAAGATTTGAAGCGATGTCATTTCGTAAGACGCGCCTTGGCCGGCAGCGACGAAGCGCGGCGCTCTGGCCAATCGACGAGCCGGCATCGCGTTGGGTGCGGGCACTGCGTGCGATGACGGAAGGCCGATCGTTACGGCCCAAGGGCGTAACTTGGACGTTGAAGAGATAACACCAATGGCACGAATCAAGGTCGACAGCAAAATCGTCAAATACAACGTTGCCGCCGAACCGCAGCAAGGCGCGCCCAGCTCGCGTTCTACGACCGCGGCAGGCGATCGCGATGCGGAGACGAAAGTTATCCGCATGCACGAGAAGCTCGAGCGTCCGGAGATGCTCATCGGCTCGACGTACAAGGTCAAGACGCCTGTGTCCGACCATGCGATGTACGTGACGATCAACGACATCGTACTCAACGAAGGCACGCCTCACGAGCAACGCCGGCCGTTCGAGATTTTCATCAACTCCAAGAATCTCGATCACTACCAGTGGATCGTCGCTCTGACCCGGATCATGTCGGCTGTCTTTCGTAAAGGCGGGGACGTGACGTTTCTCGTCGACGAGCTCAAGGCCGTTTTCGATCCGCGTGGCGGTTACTGGCAGCTCGGCGGCAAATTCATGCCATCAATTATCGCCGAGCTAGGCCATATCGTTGAAAAGCATCTTCTACATATCGGTTTGCTGCAGCCATCCGGCATGAGCGAGGAGCAACAGAGCTTTCTCGAAGGTAAGCGTGCCGAGTTCGAGGCACGCGGCGGACAGCAGGACGCGTTCGCGGAGCAGAATTTTCCGGAGGGTGCACAACTATGCGCGAAGTGCAGCACGGCAGCGACCGTCATGCTCGACGGCTGTATGACGTGTCTGAACTGTGGGTATTCGAAGTGCGGCTAGCGCCGAGACGTTAGCGTCGCGGCGCGGGTAGCGCATTCTTATCGGTCCGCCGTTGGTCCGCTCTTTGGTCAAGCATGACCGGGAGCGGGCCTTTTTTTTGCTTCGAGCCGTTGTAGGTATTCGGGCTAAAATAGCTGGCGCCGCTGCCTAGACCCAGGTGTTCCCGTGACGTTGACGATTCCCGATTTCTCCGCGCTGAATGTGCTCGTCGTCGGCGATGCGATGCTCGACGAGTATTGGTTCGGCGCAACGGAGCGAATTTCGCCCGAGGCACCCGTGCCGGTTGTCCGTACGCAACGTTCCGAGCAACGCGCCGGCGGGGCCGCCAACGTCGCGCTCAATCTCGCAGCGCTCGGCTGCCACGTCGAGCTTGCGGCGCTCGTCGGTCGCGACGATCGCGGCGATGCGCTCGAGGCATTGTTGTCCGAGCATGGTGTCGTCTGCCGCTTTGTGCGCATGGACGACTGCCCGACGATCCACAAGCTACGCGTACTGTCGCGGAACCAACAGCTGATCCGACTCGATTATGAGGAACCAATCGGTCATCACGGCGAGCGCTTTGCCCACCAGACGGCCGATTGGATGCCTACAGCCGATATCGTTGTGCTTTCCGATTACGGAAAGGGCAGCCTCGCAGCCGTTGAGAGCCTGATTGGCGTTGCTCGACAGCGCGGCCAGCGCGCGCTCGTCGACCCGAAGGGCCGCGACTTCGGGCGCTACCGCGGCGCAACGATCATTACGCCGAATGAGCGCGAGTTTGCCGATGTCGCGGGCGCGTGGACGAGTGAGCGCGAATTCGAGGAACGCGCCGAGCGTCTGCGGGACGAGCTCGAGCTCGACGCGTTGCTCGTAACGCGGGGTCAGCGCGGGATGACTTTGCTCGGCAGAGGTGCCCCGGCCATCTCACTGCCTGCCGAGGCGCGTGAGGTATTCGATGTCACGGGTGCCGGCGACACCGTGATCGCGCTGATGGCCGCCGGACTCGGCAGCGGGCTCGATTTCGATTCGGCGGCAAGTTTGGCGAATCTCGGCGCCGGTCTCGTTGTTCGCAAGATCGGCGTTGCGAGTGTCAGCCCGGCCGAGTTGAGCTTCGCGCTGCACCGCCGTGGCGCTGGCGGACGAGGGCTAGTCGGTGCCGAGGAGCTCCGAATTTTATTGCGGGAAGCACGCAACCGCGGCGAACGCATCATCATGACGAACGGCTGCTTCGATATTCTTCACGCCGGTCATGTCGCCTACCTCGAGGAAGCAAAGGCGCTCGGCGACCGTTTGATCGTTGCAATTAACGATGACGACTCGGTGGCGCGGCTCAAAGGCAGCGGACGGCCAATCACGCCGCTCGCTGATCGAATGGCCGTACTCGCAGGCCTCGCAGCGGTCGATTGGGTCGTGCCGTTCAGCGAGGACACGCCGGAGTCGCTGATTGCGAGCTTGTTGCCGGATGTGCTCGTCAAGGGTGGCGATTATCGCGCCGAGGACGTTGCAGGCGGCAGGGCCGTGATCGCTAACGGCGGTGAAATTCGAATTTTGAGTTTTCGGCAAGGGCGCTCGACAAGCGGACTCATCGACGCCATTCGACGGGGCTGAGCCTTATCCGGGTTCGATCAGTGCCGACATGCGACGAGTCGCGTGAACAGCTATCCGGCCGGATCGGTGAGCCAGCTGTCGACTTCCTCAATATCGGCTACCGACAATGTCCCCGCCGCAAGCTTCAATCGCAGCACGTTCAAGATGTAGTCGTAGCGACTGCGCGCATAGGTCGTCTCGGCGCGACGTAAATTGTTCTGCGAGGTCAGCACGTCCACGGTCGTTCTCGTTCCGACCTCGAATCCGGCCTCCGTGGCGCGCAGCGCTGTGCGGGACGATTCGACGGCTTGCGCCAATGCGCGGACACGAGAGATCTCGGAGATCACGCTCAAGTAAGCGTCGCGCGCCTCGCGCTCCGTCTGTCGTGCGACTTGCTCGAGTGACTCGATCACACCGCGGTGCTCGTAGACGGCTTGCTGAATTCGTGACGCGTTGAAGCCGCCCGTATAAATCGGCACGCTCAGTCGTAGTGCAAAGCTGTAACTGTCTGACGCGGTCTGCGATGGGGTCTGGGTCGGCGGGCATAGAGTCGGGAGAATCGCGCACGGTGGGTTGTTGACGAGGTTGTTGTATCGCACCGTATCAGACGCCGAATGTGCCAGCGAGGTCGAGAACGTGACGCTCGGCAGGCGTGCGCTGCGTTGGATCGAGATCGTGTCACGAGCGATGTCGGCGGCCAGCCGACCGCTGACCAACAACAGGTTTTGCTCGAGTGCTTGTTTGACCCACGCCTCGACGTTAGCCGGTTGCGGTGTCACGAGCGGTATCTCGCCGGCTGGCGCAGCGAGATCCTGCACGTATTCGCCGATGATTTCGCGCAGAAATTCCTGCGTCGTTGCCACATTCTGCTGCGCCGAGATTTCTGTTGCAACGGCGAGATCATAGCCCGCTTGCGACTCCTGGACGTCGGTGACAGCGATCAAGCCGACCTCGAAGCGGCGCTGCGCCTGCTCGAGTTGCCGCCCGATTGCTTCCCGGGCCGATTGTTCCGATGCCAGCGTGTCTTCGGCTGCCAGGACCAGGAAGTACGTGGTCGCGACGCGTACCAGCAGATTCTGCTTGGCAACCTCGTAGTCGGCCTCGGCGCGGGCGACGATCTTGTCGGCCTGCCTCAATTGCAGAATCTGCCCCCAATCGAAAACGGTTTGATCGAGGTTGAGCGACCAGTTGGTCGAATCGCGATCGACTTCCGTGCTTAGAATATTCGGGTCCACCTCTCCCGTGGCGAAATTAAACGGCCGGTTGGGATCTTCCGAGCTCGACGTTGCCGCTCCGGCGGACAGCGAGACAAACGGCAGCACGGCGCTTCGAGCCTGCGGCTTTGTCTCGCGGTTAGCGAGATAGAGCGCCTCCGCTTGGCGTATTAACGGATCGCTTTGTAGCGCTCGTTGATAGATCTCAATCAGCGTTTCCGCCTCGACGTTCGTGGCGGCGACCGCAGCTAGGCTCAAGAGGCTGACTCGAAGCGTTTGTGTGATACTCATGGTGGACCTGCCGGCGATTCGGAAGTGATGACTCTGACGAGCTCAGTATCGGGGGATTGTCGGATCGATGTCGGTCGACCAAGCATCGATACCGCCGTCGAGATTGAATATGTGCTCGAATCCGTTTGCTATCAAAAAGGCTGCGACGTGTCCACTTCGCACGCCTGAGTGACACATGACGACGATCGGCCGGTCGCGGTCGAGCTCTTCAAGACGACCTGGAATCTCGCGCATCGGTATCGCGATGCAATCAGGCACGGATGCGAGAGCGAGCTCCGGTGGCTCGCGAACGTCGAGAATTTGAACGCCGGCTGAAATGCGGTCTGGCCAGCGGTCTACGAGCTCTCGGGGGGTTAGACTGCGGTATTCGCGCGCCACATCGGCTCGGCCACTACAGCACAAAAGGCGCTGGTTTGTCGGCGTTGATCAGCGGTGTCAGTGAGGTTTCGAATAGCGCGTCCCGCGACCAGTGACCGGGACTCATCAACGTGATCAGCTGCGCTTCCATGACCGGATCGCGTCCAGCGACGACGAACAATCGTCCGCCGGGGCGTAACATTCGGATGAACCGATCGTCGAGCTCGGGGACGGATCCGGTGACGGCGATCGCGTCAAATTCGTCGGGGCGGTCTAGCTCCAGCGCGTCAGCTGTGATCAGGTCGACGTTGTCGGCGCCGACGTGCTCCAGCCGGAGCGCGGCGGCCGCCGTGAAGTCCGCGAAAATGTCGACGCTGACGACGGCGCCTCCGAGTTTTGCCAAGCACGCCGTCAAAAAGCCCGAGCCCGTGCCTATCTCGAGTACGCGGTCGGCCGCCTCGACCCGCAGTGCCTGCAACAAGCGGCCTTCGATCTTCGGCGCCATCATCGCCTGGCCGTGGTCGAGCGGGATCTCAAGATCGGCAAACGCCACACCCTGATATGCTTCCGGCACGAATGTCTCTCGCGGCACGGTTTGCAGCACGTCGAGCACGCGGCCGTCGAGTACCTCCCAGGCCCTGACCTGCTGGCGGATCATCTGATTGCGAGCGAACTCGAGACTCATCGTAGGTCTTTGGACATGGTCGCCTCGTGTGGATTCTCGATGGCGGTGGGTCGCTGCGATACGCGCGCTAGGGTACGGAGTTTGCCTGTCACGCACAAGGCGACATCGCGACGAATTATGGTTAATCGCCGGCGTTGCCCATCGGTGGATGCGGTATCTTAGTGAACGCGAGGAAAGAGTAACGAGCGCCGCAGACAATACTGGATGCCGCTCGGGCATCGTCGCGGTCGTCGGTGCGAATGATAATAACCTCGCAGCAGCGCAGCGAGGCGAGAAGGGCGCACGGCCCCATGCGAGCAGGGAAGATATCAGCTGAACTCCATTACCGCTTCCGGAGCCTACGGAGCCGCACGGCATCGGTTGGCTCGCGCGGGTGGATTCCGGGCGCGCTAGCCTAGGTCGACGCGTGGAACCGACTGCAATTTTCGGGTTCTTGGGCTTGGCTGTGGCGGGTATCGCGCTTGTCGCGCTGCTCATCACGCTAAGGGCACGCAGATCGCTGGATGCTGCCGCGCGAGATCTGGCCAATGCGGTCCGAGACCTCGCCGATCAGCCCGGCGAGCAGTGCCTCGACGCTGCGGCGTTGCCCGGCGGCCTCGCTGAAGTCGCGACAGCCGTCAATGGCCTCCACAGCGGCTTGCGAACCGCGGTCGGTGAACCAGGGGATTTGTTTTCGGCATTGACGGAGTTGCTTCCGGAGCTCGCGATCGTTCACAACGAGACGATACTCGATGCCAACGACGCGGCAGCGGATATTTTCGGGCTGCCGGCGAGCGCGCTGATCGACAAGCCGATGACCGATCTGCTGCGCCCGGCCTACCGTGCAGAGATGCGCCGGCGCATTGATGATCTCTCGACCGGTAGTGACGAGCACGCCGAGCCGCTCGAGGTTCAGCTCATCAACGCCGGCGACGAGGGCCGCTGGGCCGAGTTGCACAC
>JAHEEN010000333.1 GCA_024640685.1 Rhodospirillaceae bacterium | reverse complement strand
TTTCGCAAGGGCACGGCCGAAGCATCCGCTGCCGACGTCGAACCCGCCGAGGCCGCCGTGATGCGGCCACGCCACTGGCTCACAACGGCCGGCATCGGCGTGCTGATCGTCGCCGTTGCAGGCTTTGGCCTGAACGTCGGCATGGTCGCCTTGCTCGTCGCGGTTGTACTGATTCTGCTTCGTACCGTCGAAGAGCACAAAGCCATACAGCGCATGCCATGGGGCGTCATTCTCATGGTGACGGGCGTGACGGTGCTCATCACCCTGTTGCAGGAAACTCAGGGCCTCGCGCTGATCGCAACAGGCATTGCACGGCTCTCCACGCCGTTGACGATAGAGCCTGTCGTCGCTTTCGGCACAGGGCTCGTATCGGTCTATAGCAGCACCTCGGGCGTCGTGCTTCCCGCATTCTTGCCGATGGTGCCGGAGCTCGCAGCTCGACTCGGGGGACTCGATCCGCTGCCGATCGCGTGGTCGATGAACGTGAGCGCGAGCCTGGTCGATCTGTCGTCTTTGTCGACGGTCGGCGCCTTGTTCATTGCCGGCGCGGCTCCGGGCAGCGACACGCGCAAGCTATTCAACGGCCTACTGTTTTGGGGGCTCTCGATGTCACTGGTAGGCGCCGTGCTGTGCTTCTTGATGTTCGGATGACGCAATGCGAGTAGCGATCCTAGACGACATACATCACGCATGGGCGCAAACGGATGGCGTCAAACAACTGAAGACCCGCGCCGAAGTCGAAATATTGAGCGAGGCCTTTGGCGCGCCGGCACGACTGCGCGGCTTCGACGCGTTGATCGCCAATCGCGAGCGCACGCGCTTCACTCGTGAGCTACTGAGCCAACTGCAAGACGTCAAGATCATCGTGCAGACCGGAAATCATGCGGCGCACGTCGATTTCGCGGCGGCGCGAGATTGCGGCATCGTCATCGCGCAAGCCTCGGGTGGCTATTCCATCGGCGCCGCGGAGCTCGCGATCGGACTCGCACAAGCGCTGATGCGGCAAATTCCGGCGCAACATGCGAATGTCGTGAACGGCCGTTGGCAAACGCCGAGCACACCGATCCTGCACGGCAAGACGTTCGGTGTGGTCGGCCTCGGTCGCGTCGGCTCGCATGCGGCTGGCATCGCCAAAGGCTTCGGCATGAAGATCGCGGCGTGGAGCCCGCGCCTTACGGATGCGGCAGCAAACGAGGTTGGTGCGCAGCGGATGGATCTCGATGCGCTGCTCGGCACTGCCGATGTCGTGTCGATACACGCGTCGCTGACTCCGGCTTCCCGGGGCTTGATCGACGCGCGCAGGCTCGCACTCATGAAGCCGAGCGCTTATCTCATTAACACTGCGCGCGGCCCGATTGTAGACGAGGCCGCGCTCGTGGACGCGCTGCAGCACAGACGCATCGCAGGAGCGGGACTCGACGTGTTCGATACGGAGCCGCTAGCGGCGCAGCACCCGCTCACGAGGCTCGCCAATGTGGTACTGACGCCCCACCTCGGCTGGCCGACCGACGACGGCTACTCGCGTTTCGCGATGTCTGCCTGCGATGTGCTGCTCGCATATCTCGACGGCCGCCCGATTCCGTCGTTTGACGCGCACTGACACTCCGCCAACGCAAAAAAAAAGCGCCGGCGATTCGAGAATCGCCGGCGCAGCAGAGTCCGCTCTTTCGAGCAGTAATTAGAATCGGTAGTCCAGAGAAACGCCGACCTCACGCGGACGGCTGACGCTCGAGAAGTCGTAGCCCCAGATACCGTGGAAGAAGCCCGAGTTCA
The DNA here is from genome assembly GCA_024640685.1 of Rhodospirillaceae bacterium. Taxonomy (GTDB): domain Bacteria; phylum Pseudomonadota; class Gammaproteobacteria; order Steroidobacterales; family Rariloculaceae; genus JAHEEM01. Next base: position 746 of record JAHEEN010000333.1, on the reverse strand, counting down.
GCATGTACTCGTCCGTCAGGTTCGTGCCAAACACTGACAATGCGTACCTGGCGTCGGCCGGCTCGTACGTGAACCGTGCATTGACGACACCCCAGTCGCCCGACTCGTCATAGCCATCCGGCACAGGACCGTTGTTCTTCGATCCGTACCAGTCCAGACGCAGGAATACCAGCGAGCGCCAGAACTGCGAGCTGTAGGCGTAGTCGACACGGCTCGTGATCGAGCCGCCGTTTGCCAAGTTCGAAACGTACTGGAGACCGATGTTCCACTGCTCGTCCGGCGCCTGTTGGAACTCCGTCGACGTGTCGAGCTGCGGGGTACCGGGAGCAATGTAGGTGTATCCCGTGTCGAGCAAGCCGAGGTTGAAGTTCAACGTCAGATTGTCGGTCGGCAGGACCGTCAACTCGAGCTCCATGCCGCTTGCGTTCGCCGTACCGACGTTCGTCGTAGCCAGTGTCGGCAGCTCGACGCCCGTGTTCGGGTCCTTGACGACGCCAGCGTTCTGGATGTTGAGCCAGTCCGAATCAAAGTACGTCGCGTTGAGGCGCACCTTGCCGCCCGCCAGATCTGCACGCACACCGATCTCGGTATTCTCGACGGTCTGCGGATCATACGGAATGAAGATACGACCCGAGTTCGTCGTGATGTTGCCGATGCCGCCGGAGTCGAAGCCTTCCGAGTAGCTGAGGTAGCCCATGATGGTGTCGGTGAACTGCATCTGCAACGCGGCCTTGTACGTCGTCTCG
>JAHEEN010000332.1 GCA_024640685.1 Rhodospirillaceae bacterium | reverse complement strand
CAGCCGAGACCAAGCCGCAGCAGTGACGTCATGACGCGTGTAGCGCTCAAGGCCGTCACGCGCCGGCAAGGTAACAACGCCGCGCTCGTCGACGGCGACGTGACGCCCGAGGGTTTCGAGCTCACGTTCGAGCCTGGTGTGGAGACCGTGCCGGGTCTCGTCGGTACGTTTCGCCGCATGGTCCGCGGGCTCGAGTTCGACGTCGCCGAGATGGCGTTGACGACGTATCTGTGCGCGCGCGAGCACGGCGTTGCATTCACGGCGCTGCCGATCTTTCTCGTGCGCGCGTTTCACCATGGCGCGATCGTTCACAATACGAACCGCCCGATCGGCGACCCGCGTGAGCTCGAAGGCCGCCGCGTTGGTGTCGGGCGCGGCTATACGGTCACGACCGGCGTTTGGGCGCGCTCGGTGCTGGCGACCGAGTACGGTGTCGATCTCAGTCGAATCACTTGGGTGTTGAGCGGCGATGAGCACGTCGAGGCCTACCGCCTGCCGCCGAACGTCGAGCCGATCGCAGCCGGTGGCGACTTGGAGCAACAGCTGCTCGCCGGCGAGCTTGCCGCCGCGATCAACGTGCGCGTCGACAATCCTGCGATTCAGCCGCTGATCGCCGACGCCGAGGAGGCTGGGCTGGCGGCATACCGGTCGCGCGGTCACTATCCGATCAATCACTGCGTCGTCGTTCGCAACGACGTGCTCGCTACCCATCCTAGCCTTGCGGCCGCGGTGTTCGATGCATTTGCCGAGTCGAAGCGGCGCTACGTCCATTGGCTGGGCGCGCAGCCGTTAGAAACGCTGTCGGGCAGCGATCGCTTGTATAGCCGGATTCAGCAGCTCGGTGACGACCCGTTGCCGTACGGCGTCGAGACTAATCGCGCCGTGCTCGACGAGCTGATCGCGCATGCGATGTCGCAAGGTATTCTGACGCGCAAACCGGAGATCGAGTCGCTGTTTGCGCCGTCGACGGTCGATCTCGTCGCGTAAGGCTCAGTCCGCGGCGTTGAGAAACTCGAGCAGCCGCGCAGGGACGTTGGAGCCCAGCTGCTCATCGGGCGGCAGGTCCCAGTAGTCGGCCCGCGGTAGGCATTCCTCGAGATAACGCGCAGCCGACGTCGCATGTGCGGCATCCTTGCCGGGCACAATCAGTGCCGGAATATCGACGTCGAACAGCGCTTCGGGCTCGGCGCCCGGCGAGGTATCGCGATCGATGAGCCCGTTGAACGTGTCAGTCGCGATGCGTCGGTACTGATCGACGTCGAACTGCGCGTAGCGTTCGGCAAACGCCGCATCGTTACGAATGACCGGCGCCCACGGGCCGATCCTTGGGTCCTTGCTGAAGCCTGCGTCCGACGTGCGCGCGAGCTCGACGACGCCAGCGAGCCCATTCTCGTCGACGTAAGCGAGGTGCTCGGCAATGCGTGCGTGGCCGCGAATACGGTAACGCGCGCCGCCGACCGGCCAGTACAGAATCATGCTGCGGACGATCTCGGGGTGGGTCACGGCGAACCGCAGCACCGGGCAACAGCCCATGCAGCCGCCGAGCAAGTGCGCGCGGTCCTCGCCGAGATGCTCGAGCAAGCCCTTGCCTTGGGCGACGTAATTGTCCCACGTGAGCGTCTCGATGCGCCCGCCCGAGCGGCCGGTCTCGCGTCGATCGAAGACGATGCAGCGGTACGACTTCGGCAAATGATCGAGCAGCTTGATGCGGGCGTAGACGCCGAGCGTCGTCCACTTATCCAGCGTCGCGTCGAAGCCGCCCGGCGAGAACATCAGCAACGCCGGGCCGTCGCCGTGGACCTCGTAGCGGGTTTCGATGCCGTCGATGACTGCGGTCGGCATCGCGCAGCTACTTTCTAGCGCCAGGCGCGCCTTTGATCTGGCGGCCGGCGCGAATGTCGCCGATCAGCTCGGCGAGGCCTTGCTCGGCGAGCTTCGAGAACTGCGCGTACGCGTCGGCCTCCTGCTCGAGGAAGCGCAGTCCGTAGCCGAGCGCCGCATGCGCCATGCGCACACGGCCGTCGAGCCACGGCCCGCCGCCGAAACCGCCGATGACCGGAATCGACACGGCATCGACGACGGCGGGGCCGACGACCGGACCGGAGTTCGTGAAGTCGAGCAGCGCGGCACCGGCGGCCTCGAGCATCTCGGCCTGCCGGACGAGCTCGTCGCGTAGCTCCGCCGGCACTTCGGCGCCGGGCTCGGATTGCGCGCGGTATGGGAGGCCGTGGCTCATCGCCGTTTGCGGCGTGATGCCGAACTGTGCCCAGATCGGGATGCCGGCTTGCGTTAGCGCCGTCACGGACTCGGGGAAATCGGCGGCGCCGTCGAGCTTGATCATGTCGACGCCGGCTTCCTTGACGAGGCGCAGCCCCGCGTCGAGCGCGGCGTCGGTGCCGGCCTGCAGCGGCCCGTACGGAAAGTCGCAGCTGACGAGCGCGCGTTCGGTGCCGCGCCGCGCGGCCTTCGCGACCGTAATCATCTCTTCGAGCGTTACGGTGAGCGGGTCGTCGTGACCCCAGAGGTT
>JAHEEN010000133.1 GCA_024640685.1 Rhodospirillaceae bacterium | reverse complement strand
TTTGCAGTTCACGGCAGATCACGAGATCAACACGAGCAGCTTCGTGCTGCGCAATACCGAGGATGAAGCCTCGTTGCGCCTCGGTTACGATCTGAACTTCATCCGTGCCGACGGGCTACAGCGACGGCAGTATCAGACGCGCTTCGAGGAGCGTGAGCTGATGACTCATCAGATTCGCGGCAGCCACACGCTTGGCGACGATACACTCGATCGAGTCGAGTTCCTCGACAACGATCTCTTCCGCGGCATGACTTTCGATTGGTATTTCTCCGACTCGACGGCGATGACCGATATTCCCAATGAGACTTCGATCACCGGCATCGATCGAATCGATCCCTCATCCGGTGCGCTGCTATCTACCGCCGTGCTGCGCGGCGTTGGGACTGGGGCTTTCCGATTTACGGATTTGCAGGACGAGGTCGACAGCTACGGCTGGGACCTTTCGCAGAATTTCGGAGTCGGCGACGCGCAAGTCGAGCTCAGTGTCGGTCAGGACATCAGCAACAAGGGCCGGCAGTATCTACTGACGCAGCTCTTTCTGGGCACAGATAACCTCGATGCGCTGGCCGGAACCCCCGGTGAAGTTTTCTCGGATAGCAGAATTCTCGACCCCGCCAACGATTTTGAACTCAATCTCGGTGGAATAGCGACTGAGAGCTATCTTGCCGGCCAGACGCTCGATGGCGCGTACTTCATGGCCGATGTGCTGCTCGGCGACGCTTGGCGCGTCGTTGGTGGCGTGCGTTACGAGCAATTCGTGCAGACTGCGTTGTCGATCGACCAGTACGAGTTCGACGCCAGTCTCGGTCAAGTGCCGGGTCTTCCGATCGGAGATCCGGATGCGGCAGCCGCGTTTCTCGATAATCTCGTGTTCACTGAAGACGACGTCTATCCGGCATTGGCTCTGACCTATAGCCGCCCCGACTTCTGGGCCGAGGACTTCCAGCTTCGTGTCGGTGCGAGTCAGACGACGACGCGCCCGGATCTTCGCGAGATCTCACCGTCGGTATTCATCGATCCATTGACCGAGATTCGCGTGATCGGCAACCCGACACTCGTTACGTCGCCGATCGACAGCTTCGATGTCCGCGGCGAGTGGTTCTTCGGCAACGGCGACAATTTCACGGTGTCGTTCTTCCATAAGGAGATCGACAGGCCAATCGAGACGATTCAGTCGGCGGGCTCGGACGACGATATCGTGCTGACGTTCGTCAACGCGGAGTCAGCTGAAATTACCGGTATCGAGATCGAATGGCTCAAGGATCTAAGCTCTCTCGGCGACAGCTGGGGCGACTGGATCGAGAAATTCTTCATCGGCGGCAACGTGACGCTCAGCGACTCCGAGATCACGATGGGCGCGGCGGGCTCCGCACTGACGAACAATGTTCGGCCGATGTCGCAGCAATCAGAGGTTATCGCCAATATTCAGCTCGGCTTCGATTCGGACAACGGCAACCACAGCTGGTCGTTGGTCTACAACACCTTCTCTGAGCGAGTGTTCTTTGCCGGGCGCAATGGCATCCCGGATGCCTTCGAGCAACCGTTCGATTCACTGGATTTCATCTATCAGTACTATCCGACCGACCGACTTCAGATGCGCTTCAGGTTCCAGAACCTGCTTGACGAGGTCACCGAGATAACGCGCGGTGATGTCGCCGTGCTCGAGCAGGATTTCGGCACGTCGTTCCGCCTGGATCTGCAATGGAACCTCAACTGATATCAACTCAGCGCGGCCGTTAACTCGGTTGCGTCCGACCCCACTGGCGCCGGTAACGACTCCGTTACCGGCGTTTTTTTATTTGATGGACAGCGTGCGCGATACTCCGGTCCGGCGATCCAGATATCCTTGACCGCGGAGCGTTAATGACCGCAAATCGAACCCCTATCTCGCACGTTTTGTTCTTGTGCACGGGTAACGCGTGCCGTAGCCAGATGGCCGAGGGTCTATGTCGCGCGCTCTGCGGTGACCGGTTCGACTGCCGATCGGCGGGTGCCGAGCGGCACGGCCTCGATCCTCGAGCCGTTGCGGTTATGGCTGAGATCGGCATCGACATCTCGGCGCAGCACAGCAAGACCGTCGACGACCTGGACGAGGAGATATTCGACTGCGTCGTCACGGTCTGCGACCGCGCGCGCGAGAGCTGTCCGGTTTTTCCAGGCGCCGTGCGAACGATGCATCGAGGCTTTGACGACCCGCCGCGGCTCGCGCGCGATGCCGTGGACAACGACGAGGCGCTGCGTCACTATCGCTGCGTCAGGGATCAGATCAAAGAATTCGTGCTTGGTCTCCCGACGTTGCTCGACGCCGAGGACGGTATCGGGACGCCGGGTCTGGACCAGCCCTCATGAAGCGGCCATCGCCGCAGGGTGTCGAATGAAGCTCTATACCAACCCGGTGTCCACGGCTTGTCGTCCGGTCATGCAATTCTGTCTGGAAGCCAATATCGACTGTGAGTTCATTCCGGTCGATCTGATGAAGGGCGAGCAGCGACAAGCGGCATACTCTTCGATGAATCCTAATTGCCTCGTGCCCACGCTCGATGACGACGGATTTATCTTGACGGAGAGCTCCGCAATTCTGAAATACCTCGCCGAGAAATCGAACCACCCGGCATATCCGAAGGACCTCAAGCAGCGCGCGCGAATCAACGAGCTCATGGATTGGTTCAACACGGGCTTCTACCGCGACTACGGCTACAATCTCGTCTACCCGCAGCTCTTCCCGCATCACAAGCGCCGCAGCGATGAGGCCCATGCGGGCGCGCTCGATTGGGGCAAATCGAAGTCCGCTGGGGCGCTCGCATTGCTCGACGCGCACTACTTTCCGGGGCCCGGGCTTTTTCTCGCCGGCTTCGACGAGCCGACGATCGCCGATTATTTTGGCGCAGCGATCGTGACACTCGGCGAATGCATCGGCGTGGGTCTCGGCGAGTATCCGAACATCACGCGCTGGATCGAGGCGATGAGAGCGCGTCCGTCATGGGACGAGACGTACGCGATCTTCGAAAACTTCAAGGCCTCGCTAGCGGGTCAGCCTTTCGAGACGCTCGGCGCTGTCGCGAGCTGAAGAACCGGTAGTCGCGTGGATTTGACATTTCTCGGTGCGGCCGGCGCGGTCACGGGGTCTTGCTACCTCTTTCGTGCAGGCGGGCAGAACGTGCTGCTCGAGTTCGGCCAGATTCAAGGCAGTCGCCGCGACGAGCAGGCGAACCTCGACCCTCTGCCGCTGCCGGTCAAGGACATCGACGTGGTCGTGCTCAGCCACGCTCACATCGATCACTCCGGTCGCCTCCCGCTGCTCGTCAAGCAGGGCTATCGAGGGCCGATCTATACCCACCATGCGACGCGCGCGCTGTGCGAGATCATGCTGCGCGACTCGGCGTATATCCACGAGAAAGACACCGAGTGGGAGAACAAGCGCCGGCAGCGTAAGGGTCTACGTCCGATCGAGCCGCTCTACACGCGTGACGATGCCGAGCGCGCCGTCGAGCAATTTGTTGGCATCGGCTATGGGGAACGCTGCGAGATTTGTCCGAATGCCTCGATACGGTTGCAGGACGCCGGGCATATCCTCGGCGCGGCAATCGTCGAGCTATGGCTGTCGGAGAATGGCGTCGAGCGCAAGGTCGTATTTAGCGGCGATCTCGGATACCGGGCTGCGCCGATCATGGAGGACCCGACGCCGGTCGAGCACGCCGATCTCGTGCTCATGGAGAGTACCTACGGCGACCGGCTGCACCGCTCGTTCGACGATACGCTCGTCGAGTTGGGCGAAGTCTTCGCAGATGCTCAGCGCTACAAAGGCAATGTGCTGATTCCGGCATTCGCAGTCGGTCGGACGCAGGATCTCTTGTATCTCCTGGACGAGCATTTCGACGAATGGAACCTCAGCGGCTGGCGGGTGTTTCTCGACAGCCCGATGGCAATCCAGGCGAACGAGGTCTACGCACAGTTTCGTCATCTTTACGGCGCCAAGGTCTTCCGAGAGCGCAGCGACCGGCCGCAGCTCAGCAATTTTGCCGCGACCCGGACATCCGAGGAGTCGATGGCACTCAACCGCATCGAGTCCGGCGCGATCATCATCGCCGGCAGCGGCATGTGCACCGGCGGGCGCATCCTGCATCACCTGAAGCACAACTTGTGGCGTTCGCAGTGCCATGTCGTCATCGTCGGTTACCAGCCGCACGGCACGTTGGGACGGCGCCTCGTCGACGGTGTCGAGTATGTGCGCCTCTGGCAGCACACGATCAAGGTCAACGCGACCGTGCACACGATCGGCGGTCTATCGGCACACGCCGACCAACAGGGTCTGCTCGACTGGTATGGCGCTTTCGCAGACCGTCCCCCGGTCTGCCTCGTGCACGGTGAGCCGAAGGCTCAGCGCGCATTGGCGACAGAGCTCGAGAATCGCTACACCGCCGACGTCAGCCTGCCGCGGCTCGGTGAGACGCGGCAGCTCTAAAGATAATAGAGATAATAGGGGTCGGATCCCTATTATCTTGACCCCTAATCTTCCATAAATTTTTTAGCGAATCGCGATCGGCCGCATCATCGAGCCGGTCGCGCCCTTGATGCGCTCGACGAGGCCGATGAACAGAAACTCGTAGACCTCGTCGGCTGCGAGCTCCTCGAAAACCATGTTCTCGAGCATCGTCACGCCTTCTCTGCGGAATAGGATGTGATGCACGATGGCCGTCGGGTCCGGTCGCGGCCGCACCTCGACGCAGCAGGAATCCGCACCGACCATTGACGCCTTCTTCTCGACGACCCACTCGGCGCCCGCGCGCGCAATCCCGGGGGAGCCTTCGTTGTCGCCGACGCCGACATAGGAGTCGTTGTACTTCGAAGGGTTGCCCCAGTTCACGGACCAGCCGTAGTTGAAGAAAATCGCATCGCCCGGCTCGATCGAGCTCTCGGCAATGTTTTGCCGCTCGAGCGCGCCGCGTATGTCGGCGACGGTCACCTCGTAGCCCGCCTCGAGTGAGTCGACGCCCTTGTAAGCGGCGATGTCGATCAAGATGCCGCGTGTCACGAACGGTTTCGAGTGCTCGGCGCCGAGGGCCTCGAGGCCGTTCAGGCCGCGGTTCTGACCGGTCAGGTCTTCCTCGGTGAAGCCGTTGTAGTAGACCGTCTGGATCGAGCCATCGGCCATTCGCAGGTACTCGCCTTGGTGGCCGAGCGCATCCCACTGTGTGCCCATCTGCCCGATGAAGCCCGTGAAGTATTCCGAATGTGCGTAGCCGCCACCCTCGCGGGTCGGTGTCGGCGCCGGGATCGTGTGCATGTACCAGGGCCTATCGCCGTAGAGCGGCATGCCCTGCTCGTAGACGTGGCCGAGCTCGTACGTCTGGCCCGTCCGCGGGATCGACAATGCCGTCAGTATCTTTGCCGGCGTTATGTAATTCGCCGAGCCGATCTGGTCGTCAGCTCCATGCGGTGACGGCCACCACGGGCCGGATTCGCGCGTCTGCGCGCCTGCTGTGCCGCTCAGGGCCAGGATCAGTATCGATGGCAACACCGTTCGCGTCTGGAACATACCGGCTCTCCCCGCTGTCTCATTGATTATCGTTCGAGCCGCACGGCGGGTTCGGTCGCAAGACCGTGCGCCGTGGGGTGCTCGAGAGGCCGACTATATCGCTTGAGAGGGGCTGTTGCAGCCTGTCGGCCGGCAGCTGAAAACGGCCCGCCCGAAGGTTAAAATTGGAGCCTAGAGCGCTGATTCATAGTACGCTACGCGCCGCGTGGCCCGCAGGCAGCGCAACAGGCCATCGAGCGCGTAGCCGTGGCGCATAACGTCAAGAATATCGACTGAGGAGAGTTCCGCAGTGAGCAAAAACGAGTTGCGAATCCTAGCCACCGCGTTCGCCGCGGTGCTGGCCATGCCGGCCGGCGCACAGGAGTGGAATACGTACACGAGTGACGAGGATCGATTTCGCGTTCACGTGCCCTGCGAATTCTCGATCGAAACAATCGACTGGGAGTCGGAGTACGGCAGCGTTTTGCCGGGCCGAGTCTATAGCTGCGATGCCGGCGCTCGCGGCGAGTACAAAGTCACCGTTGCCGATTACACGAATGCGCTCGACGTCTACCTCGCACGCGAGGGCCGCAACGAAGCCGATTACGTCGATCTCTACTGGGAGATCGACATTCGCGCGTCGGTCATTTATGCCGCGAGTCAAATCAGGCAACGCGAGGGTGAAGTCACGTTTGACGCCTATCACTACGTCGATCGTATCGAGGGCGAGCAGATTCAAATGACCTATCCGGATAATCGGCGACTCTATGCGGCGATATATTTGCACAACAGCAAGCTCTACATTCTCGAGGCGACCGTGGGTCCGCGCACGCCCCCGCCGGGCATGTTCCAGCAGTCGCTCGGTTTCGTCGATGCCGAGGGCAATCGGATTCGCTACGACAATTTCGCCGACGCGCCGAAGGTGCTGAATGCGCCGGACCGCGCAGAGCGCAGGCGGCTGCGCGAGATGCGGCGTCAGTACGAGGGAGAGCAGGCGCAACAGTAGTCGTGCACAGCGGCCGGCGGGCCGCTGCCGCACGCATCGATTTTATTGGAGGCTTGGAAAACTTATGAGACGTATCAGCTTAGCGGCGGCCGCCGCGTGTCTGTTGGCGCTCCCGACGTGGGCGCACCACTCGCACGGCAACTACATCATGACCGAATACTTGAACCTCGAAGGTACGGTGTCGGAGCTGCATTGGGTCAATCCGCACATCTGGATTTACCTCGAGGTCGACGACGGCGGCAGCGAGCCGGCAATCTGGGCGCTCGAGGCGGCCAGCGCTTCCGGTCTCGCGCGCAAGGGCATTACGAAAGACACGGTTCAGGCGGGCGACACGATCTCCGTGCGCTGCCATCAGCTTCGCGACCGCTCCAACGGCTGCCTGCTCGGCTTCTTGACGACCGACGGCGGCGAAGAGGTCGAGTGGGACTGAGCCGGGTGCCGTATCATGGCCGTTTCGGCGGCGTTTTAGTGGCACTGTCGCTGTTTGCAGACTGAATGTGTCATGTTAAATCGGGTAGACTCGGACAGAGTCTGATCTCAACAACAAGAGTCTAGGAGAGAAATCTGATGAGAACGATCAAGGGGCTGCTCACGCTCATCGCAGTGGGCGCGTGGATGCTGCCCTTATCCGCGCAGAGCCAGGAAATGACTTTCTTCGTCACGAGCGACGGTCCGGGGAACGGCGGCAACCTCGGCGGTCTCGCCGGTGCCGACGCGCTGTGCCAGCGACTGGCGACTGCAGCCGGCCGCGGTGACGCGACGTGGCACGCGTACCTGAGCCAAGCGGCGTCGGGCGGCATGCAGGCCGTCAACGCGCGCGACCGCATCGGCACTGGGCCATGGCACAACGCCAAAGGCGAGCTCATTGCGGCGAACCTCGCCGATCTGCATGAGGATCGCAACAATGTCCGTGGCTACACAGCGCTGAACGAGAATGGTGAGGAAGTCGCCGGTCGCGGCGCGCCGGTCAATCGTCACGACATTTTGACGGGCTCGGATTCGATGGGTCGTCTGTTCGACAACGACGCGGCGGTTTCGACGTGCAACAACTGGACGAGCGGTGACGACAACGCAACGACCCGCCTCGGTCACCATGACCGCTCCGGTGGCCCGAATGCGTCCTGGAATTCGACGCATACGTCACGCGGTTGCAGCCAGTCGGCGCTCGAAGGCACGGGGGGCGACGGTTTGCTGTACTGCTTTGCAGTGAACTAAGCCACGCTGACGCCAACAACGAACCGCCCGCCGGGCTTGTCTCGGTGGGCGGTTTTTTTATGTCCGGTGTTACCGCTTGGCGCAATAGGGCGGGATTAATCGGGGTCAGACCTCGATTTATCCTGGGCGGTGGGTGCGTGATCCCTTAGCCGGCCGGCTGCTGGCTCGATGTCGGTGTTCGCGCGGGCCGAGACGTTGCGGCGAGCTGGCGCTCGAGCGCCGCGATCGAAGCGGGCTCGCGGCGCAACGCTTCAAGCGTCGGGCTCGTCTCGAACGCGTTGTCGTCGATCGCAGCTGCTGCCAGCTTCAAGTGTGCGAACACGACGCGGTCGCCGCGGCCGACTTGGTTGTAGTAGCCCGAATCCGCGTCGATAGCAGCGAAGGTCGGCAAGAACTTCAGGCGCACGGAGCCGCGCACGTTGCCGCCTATGACGAGAACCCGATCGTTGTCGGGCTCGAGCTTGACGACGACGTCGCAGTGGCTGCGCGCGCCGACACCGAGGTCGTCGCGGCGCTCGTCGAGCGTGCGATACGCGCCGCGCCGCGCGCGGCACAGCAGGTCGCCCGGCTCGACGGGTCTCTCACCGATCTCGTAGGCTGTGAATGCGGCGTTCGGTGCTGCGCCGTCGCGTGCCTCGATCGCCTGGTCGATATAGGCGTAGTGAGCGATGTGCCGCTTGAATTGTGAGGTCTCGGCGAGGCCGGCCTCGCACATGACCCATGAGATGAACGCGGCCGACCACGGGTCCTGCCAACGGCGGCCGACGCCCGTCGATTGCCAGATCCGGTTTTGCCGCTCGATGATCCACGCGCCGTCGGCTGTGACGCTCCAGTAGCCTGCGATCGACTGCGCGACGCGCTCGGATTCCGACGGCTCGACGCCGCGGCGTCGCCGCTCACCGGGCCCCCGGCGGCGGTTCTGAAAGCCGATCGCGGTTTCATCGATGACCGTGAAACCGAAGTAGCCCCATTCCTGGATCGCGAGATCGACGATGCGCTCGCGCAGCCGGTCC
>JAHEEN010000014.1 GCA_024640685.1 Rhodospirillaceae bacterium | reverse complement strand
ATGCGGTAATCGCGATCGACGTCGGCAGCGCTCGACGGCAACAGCACGAGCAGCTGATCGAAACCGACGCCGAGGCGGCGATCCGCCCAGCGACGAATCAGCGACGCGTCCGGCAACGGCACGCCGTCCGGCCAGTCGACGACCATGAAGTCGTTGCCGGCACCGTGCATTTTCGTGAATGTGACTTCCATGGTTTCAATCGATCGGCATGACGCATGGCCGCTGTGTTGCGAAGCAGCGGCCGCCTGCTGAGATATCCGGGCTACCAATGCGCTGCCCGTACAGTTAACGTGATCGGCTTTCCCAACGAGCCGGCTCGGCGAAGGGCCGGTAGCGAACGCATTATAGTGGAATCCAGCTGGATCAAGCCTGAGGCAAAGTTCACCGACCTCAGAGATTTCTTGCAGTCGCTCGAACGCGAGCGCGATCTCGTAACCGTCACCGAGCCCGTCAGCGCGAACCTCGAGCTGACCGAAATCAGCCGCCGCACGCTCGCCCGCGGCGGCCCGGCGCTGCTATTCTCCGACGTCGACTCGACCGGCGTGTCGGTGCTGACAAATCTGTTCGGCACGACCGAGCGTATCGCTGCCGCGCTCGGCATCGACGCGACGAGCGGATTCGCCGAGCTCGGCCGCCTGCTCGCGGCGTTGAAGCAACCCGATCCTCCCGAGGGTCTCGGCGAGGCGTGGCACAAGCTGCCGCTGATCCGCGAGGCGCTGAAGATGGCGCCCCGCGAGGTCCGCGCAGGCCCATGTCAGGAGGTCGTGCTAGAAGGTGCCGACGTCGACCTCGAGAGATGGCCGATTCAGACGTGTTGGCCCGGCGATGCGGGCCCGCTGATTGCCTGGGGGCTGACGGCGACCCGAGGGCCGGATGCGGGCCGACAGAACGTCGGCATTTATCGCGCCCAAGTCATCGACCGTGACCGCATCATCGTTCGCTGGCTCGCGCACCGCGGCGGCGCGACCGACCATGCTGCGTGGTGCGCTGCGCGTGGCAACGAGCCGTTTCCGATCGCGATCAGTGTCGGCGCCGATCCGGCCTGCCTGCTCGCGGCCGTGACACCCATTCCCAATACGTTGTCCGAATACGCCTTTGCCGGCCTGTTACGCGGCGAACGTACGCGCGTGACGCGCTGCATCGGGTCGGACCTCGTCGTCCCGGCGACGGCCGAGCTCACGCTCGAGGGGCATATCCGCGCTGGTGACGCGGCACCGGAAGGTCCGTTCGGCGACCATACCGGTTATTACAACGAGGTCGAGACCTTTCCGGTCATGACGATCGACCGAATCACGCACCGCCGCGATCCGATCTATCACTCGACGTACACGGGGCGGCCGCCCGATGAGCCGGCCGTGCTCGCGCTCGCGCTCAACGACGTCTTCGTGCCGCTATTGCAGACGCAGTTTCCCGAGATCGTCGATTTCTTTCTGCCGAGCGAGGCATGCTCGTACCGCCTCGCCGTGGTCCGGATCCGTAAGGAGTACCCGGGCCACGCGCGCCGAATCATGATGGGCGTTTGGTCGTACCTGCGCCAATTCATGTACACGAAGTACATCATCGTCGTCGATGACGATATCGACGCGCGTAACTGGTCCGATGTGATCTGGGCACTATCGACGCGCACCGACCCGGCGCGCGACATGCTCGTCGTCGACTCGACGCCCATCGACTATCTGGACTTCGCGTCGCCGGTCGCAGGACTTGGCTCGAAGCTCGGCATCGATGCTACGACTAAGTGGCCCGGCGAGAGCGATCGGCAGTGGGGCCGGCCAATTGCAATGTCCGAGAGCGTCATTGCTCGCATTGACTCGATCTGGGCTGCGCTCGGCATCGGCTAACTTGCGCCGCGGAGAGGTTGTGTCGCTAGCCATTTACGAGAAACCGTCGGCCACCAGCTTCGGGAACGGACTACAGCGCATGCGTTAGCGGGATGGGGCGAGTGTCGCCCGCTTCGAATTCCTGCAACGTTCTGCTCTTGGTCGTCGACTAGTGACACGACCTCACGGCTCCGCAATTGGACATTTGTCATAATGCTGGCTACTTTTAGCCGTCGTTACGCGCGGCCGCGATTACGCTTACGATACTGCGCGATCCAACCTTCGCTATCTGGGGACGTCCATGCGACACATTCTCGTCACCAACGCCAAAGGTGGCTGCGGCAAGAGCACGCTCGCCACTAATTTGGCCGCTTATTTCGCTTCCGAGGGCTACGAGACGGTCCTCGCGGACTACGACCCACAAGCCTCAGCATTGGCCTGGCTCGAGGAGCGTTCCGAGGACTACGAGGCCATCACCGGAGTTTCGGGCTTCGAGGACGGCCTGCGCCACGCACCGCGCAATGCCGATGTCATCGTCATCGATGCACCAGCACGCTCGCACGGCAAGGAGCTCACAGAGCTCGTCCGACACGCCGAGACGATCATCGTGCCGGTGCTGCCGTCACCGATAGACATCAAGGCCGCTTCGGGCTTCATCGCGGAGCTCATGCATCGCGGCAAGATCGAGAAGCGGCAGGCCAAGGTCGGTATCGTTGCCAACCGCGTCAAAGAGAACACATTGATCTTCGAAGAGCTCGACGAGTACCTGTCGAGCTTGAAAGTGCCGTATATCGCGACGCTACGTGAGGCGCAAAACTACATTCGCGCCTATCAACGCGGCATCGGCATCCACGAGCTGCCACCGTATCTAGCGTGGCCCGACTGGGAGCAGTGGGAGCCAATCATCGAGTGGCTTCAGTCGCGTCGTTCGCAGCCTCGCTAGCCTGCTCGTCATCGCGCGACGCGCGCGGTGCCCCGAGCGCCGGCAGGTCGGCAGCGCCGCGTGTGACGAGCGCTAGCCCGGAACGAAAGGCGACGGCCGCGCCGTCTTCCTCGCCGAGCTCTTTGAGCAGTTGCCCGTAGAGCGCGTAGGCCGCAGGCCTAGGATCGATCGCGAGACTCGACTCCAAGTAGCTGCGCGCTTTGCCCCAAAGCTCGACGGCCATGCACAGCCGTGCCGCCGTCAGCAACAGCGCTGCATCCTCGGCGTGCACCTTGAGCCATTGCTCGGCGCGCTTGAGCTGCCGCGACGGCGATGAGCTGACGACCGTGCCATAGGCGAGCACGAGCGTTTCGTTCCACTCCGACTTCAGCGCCTGGCGCAACATCTTCTCGGCCGAATCGCCACGATCGAGCCGCGATAAACCCTCGGCGTGAGTTGCGATCAACGCCGGCCGTTGCCTGAGCGTCCGCGGCAAACGTGCCCACAACGACTCGATGTCGGCAGCATCGATATCGGGGCGCTCGGCGAAATGCCGCAACGCGGCGGCGGCCGGCTCGCCGATCTGGGCCGTGTCTAGACGCAGCCCGCCGATCTTCGGTAGCAGCGCAACGACACGCTCCCAATCCTCGAGCGCGCCGTAGGTCCGCACCAATAGCTCGAGCGCCAGTGGATGATCGGGATGCGACTCCTCGATCCGGCTCAGCGTTGCCAGTGCGCGCTCATACTCCTTGTGCTCGAGTTGTAACTCGGCCTGCGTCAGCAGGACCGCGGTTTCGGCTTCGGGCAACCGTTCGTAGGCGAGCCGCAGCCAATCGTCGCGGCGCTCATTCGAGCCTTGCAGCTGTGCGGCTCTAGCGGCCAACAGGTAGTTGATCAGCGGCGAATCGCTACCCTTGATGCCCTGCGTCAACAGCCGCTCGCCTTTGGACCAATCGCCTTCGGCCATGTGAATCAGCCCGCGTGTGAGCTTGGTGCCAGCGCGCCGCATCCGCGCATCGGCGACAACCGTGCCCAGCGCGCGCGGCGCACGCCAGATCAGCAACAGCGCGCGCACACCGAAATATCCGGCGACGAGCAAGACGACGAGTGCCGGCACCGACATCTCGATGCTGTAGCCGAGAAAATTGACGAGGACGTAGCCGCGATCCTGCAACAGCAAATGCGCGACGACGGCACCGAGGATTACCGCGGCAAGGGTCCACAGGCCGAGGCGCATCAGCCGTCTCTGTTTGCGATGTCGCGCAGCAGCGTCAACGAGCCGCTGATATCGGGATACGCGGGTGCGACGTCGAGCTCCGCCATCTCGTCGAGCAGCGCGGCTGCACCTTCGACCGCTACGTCTTGCGTATCGAAATGTGCGAGCAGCAGCTCACGAGCGTTCGCTATGCTCGCCGCAAAAAGCTCAGGCATCGCCTCGACGAGACCCGCCCGCGCCAACGTCAGCTCCAGCTCGATCTGTCGGCGCACGACGGTTTGTTGGTTCCTCGACAGCGACAACGCGCTCGACGTATCGCGCCGCTCGACCCGAAACATCCCAGCCAACGCGCTTTTGACGCTCTGCCAGAGCCGACCGATGCCCGGTGGCGCATCGTCGATCGGCACATCCTCGCCGCCATCCGGACCCGGTGAGCGCATCGGTAGCGTCGCGACGCTCGTTTTGAGCTGCGCCAGACTGAAACTCAATCCCTCGACGTCCGGCACGGCGACCGCCTCGAGGCCCAAAACCTCCCCGGCGATACGCTCACGGACCGCGGTGTAGGCCGGAGAGCCGGCATCGAGCAACGCGCGATCTGCAAGCTCGAGAGCCGCAACCGCATTGGCTCGGCTGCGACGCAGCGTCAATTCGGTGTTCGCAATGCTCAGGTAGTACTCCGCCTGCGCGCGCAGCCAGCGGCCGCGGGCGTCGCTAGAAACGCCCTGCATTGCGGCCATGCGCTCATCTAGTGCCGCGAATCGCACGGGCATTTCGTTGACCCGGTCGACGATTTCCTCGACGACGTCGACGAGCCCGGCCCGGTCCTCGCCAAGCTCGCCGAGCGCATCCTCGAGCCCGCGAAGCTCGGCACGCACGTCACGCAACGCAATTTCGGTCTCACCGTCGGCGCGGTCGAGTGCGACGTAGAACTGGCGATACTGCCACCACAGAAACCCGGCTGCGCCGGCCGCAAAGAATGCGAGCGCCAGCGTAAAAACGATGACGCCGCGCCCGCTGCGTTGCCGAGGCTCAGGGGCCGGTTCCGACTTCGCATCGGCGATGCCGTCACTTACGGGCGATGCGGCAGAACTCTCTGGGGCGGATGTTTCTGGCTCGGGCGGCTGCGCGTCGACCGGGGCGTTGTCGGCGTCTGTCGTCATCCGTTGATCTAGTCAGCGAAAACGTCTTTTTACCACACCGGCCGCGTCGCAGCTTGGCGACTACGGCAATATCGCGGTCCGGCTAAGGACTCGATCTGGCCGGCGGGGTCTGTCCCCGCAGGAAGCGCTTCACGTCGGCGACCTGGCGTCGGCTCACGGGCAGCGGCTCGGGATTGCCGCGGAGCTGAATCAGGTACTTGCCAAGCGCATCGCGATCCAGGGACTCGATGTTAGCGGCATTGACCAAAATGCTGCGATGGATGCGAACGAAAGAATCGGCGAACTCCTCGGCCAAATCGCGCAGCGATTCGTCGATCAAATCCTCGCCGCCGGCGTGCACGACGCAGACGTATTTTTGGTCGGCACGAAACAGCGCAATATCGCTGAGCGGAATGAGCCGCAGCTGCTCGCCGAGACGCGCGGCGATATGCCGCCGCGTCGCCGGCTCGGTGCCGCTGCGGGCGACCTCGCGCAGCTGCGACGCACTCAAGCGCGCGGCCTGATCGAGCGCACGACGCAGCCGCTCAGCGCGGACGGGCTTGAGCAGATAGCCGACGGCCTGCGCGTCGAACGCTTCGACTGCGTATTGATCGTAGGCCGTCGTAAAAACGACCGCCGGCGGCGAGCTCAGCGTCGCAAGATGGCGTGCGGCCTCTATGCCGCTCATGCCCGGCATCCGAATGTCGAGCAACACGGCCGCGGGCTCGAGCTCCTCGACGAGCCGCAGCGCCTCTGAACCCGTTGCGCAACTGCCGACGACGTCCCAGTCGGGCATCTCGCTCAACAGCGACTCCAAGCGCTCGCGGGCCGGCGGCTCATCGTCGACGATCAGCAGCGTATGCGTCACGGTCACTCCTCGTGCGGAAATCTGAGTGTCACGGTGTAGCGCCCGTCGTCCGCTGACACCTCGAGACGGCCACGGTCACCATAAGCGAGGTCGAGGCGCTGGCGGATGTTGTCGATCGCCGTCTGACTGCCCTCACGGCTCGAGCGCCGGCCGTCGGCAGATACGGGATTCGTGACCGTAAGCACGATGTCACCATTGTCTAAACACCCATGCACGTCGACAGTCCCACCGCAATCCAGCGGCTCTATACCGTGATAGATCGCGTTCTCGAGTAGCGGTTGTATCGTCAGGCTCGGCACGAACGCCCGCATCGGCAGCGCCTGAACGTCCCAGCTCACGGCGAGTCGGTCGCCGAGGCGCAGCGCCTCGATCCGTTGATACATGCGCGATAACTCGAGCTCCTCCTTGAGCCGCAACGGCGTCGAAGAGTCCTTGAGCGTCGCGCGAAACAGATCCGCGAGGTCCTCGACGGCCTCCTCGGCAAGCTTTGGTGAAGTCCGTGTCAACGACGCGATCGTGTTCATGCTATTGAACAGGAAATGCGGTCGGATCCGCGCCTGCAACGCATTGATCCGGGAACGCGCCTCGGCCCTAATGTGTCGCTGCCATGCGTGCGCGACGAAGAAGTAACGCAGCAACAGAGCGGTAACGATCGCGCAAATGCCTAGGTTGCGAAGCAGGAACGACCAACGCGATTCCGGAAATAGCGTCTCGCTGATGCCGCTTGCGCTCAGGCTCATGCCGAGCCGGAAAGCAATCTCCGAGAGCACGGCCGTGTTTACGAGCAGTAGAGCAAACACGCAGGCCGTGGCAGTCGGCACGGCCAAACGCGCGAGAAACCGCCGGCTGTAGCACAGCAATGTAGCGCTCGTTAGACCCAGCCACTGCATGAACAGCGAGATTCGTGCAAGCTCCTGCAGGAATCCGACACGATCCGGACGCGCGAGCGTCAAGACCAGCGCCAAGAGCTCCGAGATCAACACAACGCCGAGTACGATGCGCGGCACGCAGAAGTCGGGAAGGAAAAAGGCGTCTAGCGTTGCGTCGTCGCGCCCAGGCTCACTGAGCCGAGCAGATTTCGAGTGATGCTCAGTCAGCGTCTGCGCGTCGGCATCAGCGGCGCTCGGTGGGTTAGTTGCACCACTGCTCGACATCAGCCGCAGCCCCAGCTCTTGCCGCATCGAGCTCCTCGTCGGACAGATACTCGCGCTCGCCGTCCGGTAGTGAGCGGTAAAGCCGTCGCGACATTTGATAACGATCGTTACGCTCGCGCGCGGCCGCGCAGTTCGCTGCACGCTCGGCGGCGACGTCCTCGGGCGATGGCTCCGGCGGCTCGGCTGGCGTATCGGGGGTCGGTTGTGCGTCGTCGGCAGGCTGCTCGGCAGCGCTAGGCGGCAAACCCACGGGCGTGCGCGTGTCGATCGTGATCGTCTCCGCGCTATCGCTCGCCGGGCGGTCGCTGTACGTGACCGTGCCGTCGGGATTGACCTGACGATAGACCTCGGCCGCAAAGCCATCGTTTGCAACCAGCAACGCTGTAGCTAGCCAGAAGACACGCACTGTAGCCTGAACCTCGGGAACGAGACGTCCGAAAAGTCTAGCACCCGACCGAGGCGAGCCCCGTGAACAAGTTCGCCTTTCCCGGACGCTACGCCAAATAGATTAAGTTAAATGCGAGGTGGCGCCAAGCGGCGTTATCATCGCAGTATTTCCGGCCGATCCGGCGGCATTCTCTGCTGGCAAGCCGCAATTCGGAGCTGTTCAATGTCCACCGATTCATCGCGACCTTCGCTCGACGAGATCGCCCGCGAGCTCGTCGATGCCGTGCCGCGTAACGTCAGGGCGCTCGGCGACGACCTCGAGCGCAACTTCCGGTCCTTGCTTCAAGCAGGCCTCGGCAAGATGGATCTGGTGACACGTGAGGAATTCGATCTACAGGTTGCGGTCTTGGCTCGTACGCGGGAGAAGCTCGAGGCGCTCGAGGCGCGTCTCGCCGAGCTCGAGGAACGCCCACCCGATTGACGCTCCGCCGCGCCGGGCTCGCCGGAGTTTCCCACAATGGCATTAGCACGCCTGCTGAGCCGCGGGCAGCGTGGCATGGACGCCTACGAGGTCGTCGTCGAGACACATCTGGGCACGGGCCTGCCGATATTCCGGATCTCGGGACTGCCTGCTGCCGCCGTGCGCGAAAGCAAAGACCGTGTTCGCGCCGCACTGGAAAACTGCGGCCTGCCGGTGCCTTCGCAGCGCATCACGGTCCACCTCGGTCCCGCCGATATACCGAAGGAGGGCGGCCGCTTCGATCTCGCGATCGCTCTCGGGCTCATCAAAGCGAGCGGCAATTTCGACTGGCCAGTCAGCGAGACCGAGTTTCTCGGGGAGCTTGCGCTAGACGGTGAGCTACGACCGATTCGCGGCGCGTTGCCGGCAGTGCTTGCCGGGCGAGCCGACGCCCGTACCGTAGTCTTGCCGGCCGCCAACGCCACCGAAGCGCAACTCGTCGATGGCGTCGAGTGCTACGCGGCGACGAACTTGCTCGAGGTCGTCGAGCACCTAAACGGGTCGACGCGGCTCGAGCAGATCGTGCACGAGCCGCTGCCATTGGAGCTCGCCGTCGAATACGACCTCGCCGACGTCGCCGGGCAAGCGGTCGCGAAGCGGGCGCTGCAGATCGCGGCAGCCGGTGGCCACAACCTGCTGTTGACGGGCCCACCGGGTACCGGCAAGAGCATGCTCGCCCAGCGGTTAGCGAGCCTTCTGCCGCGCCTCGATGCCGACATGGCGCTACAGGTCACGAGCATCGCATCGCTCGCTGGACAGCGAATTGAGCCTGCCGAGGTAGCGCGCAGACCGTTCCGCGCGCCACATCACAGCGCATCCACCGCCGCGCTGGTCGGTGGCGGATCTCGCCCGCGCCCTGGCGAGATTTCGCTCGCCCACCGCGGCGTGTTGTTTCTAGACGAGCTGCCCGAGTTCAACCGCGGCGCGTTGGAGGCGCTTCGCGAGCCGATGCAGACCGGCTCGATCAGCATCTCTCGAGTGGCTGAGCGGATCACCTATCCGGCTCAGTTTCAGCTCATTGCTGCGATGAATCCTTGCCCGTGCGGTTACCTGGGTGACCCGAGTGGCCGCTGCCACTGCTCGGCAGACTCGATCGCGCGCTATCGCGGGCGCCTGTCCGGGCCACTGCTCGACCGCTTCGACATGCACGTCGATGTGCCGCGCGTCCCGTATGCGCAAACGCGCGCACTTGCGCCGCCGGGCGAGACCGCGAGCGTTGCGGCCTCCGCGCGCCGGGCGCAGGCCTTGCAGCGTCACCGGGGGGCGCGCTGCAACGCGCGGCTCGAGCACCGTGAGCTCCTGCGTATCGCGGCAGTCGACCCAGATGGACAAGCGCTGCTCGACAATGCCGCCGAGCGCTGGCAGCTCAGCACGAGGAGCTGCGACTCCGTATTAAAGGTCGCACGCACAATCGCCGATCTCGGACAGCGCGCGACGATCGCAACGGCCGACGTCGCCGAAGCCATCCAGCTGCGTTGTCTCGACCGGCAGCTTTGAGGTCCCTGCCAATGCCGATATACTCTGCGCGCCGAAAACGGGGATGAGATCCATGGTAGAGAAACGCGACCAACAATTTTTCGACGGCTTCATGATCCTTGTCGGCGTATTTGTCGGCCTGATTGCCGGCGTGCTGATGTTCGGCAATCTGATCTGAGCGCGATCTCGTGGTAGAAAAACGCGACCAACAATTTTTCGACGGCTTCATGATCCTTGTCGGCGTATTCGTCGGCCTGATTGCCGGCGTGCTGATGCTGGGCGATCTCGTTGGCGACGGCGGTCCCGGCGAGTCTGCTGAGGCCCATGCCGCCATTATCGAGCGCATTGCCCCTGTCGGACAGGTCGCGCTCGCGGGCGATCCGTCGCTGGCGGCAGCGCCGACGCCGACCCCAGTCTCACCGGCGCCGACGCCAGCGGCAGCAGCGGTCGCTCAACGCTCGGGCCAGCAGATCTATCAGGAAGCGTGCGCGCTCTGTCACGATGCCGGCGTTGGTGGAGCACCAATGATCAGCGATCCGGCTGCGTGGGCACCACGCCTTGCGCAGGATCGGGCGGTGCTCGAAGACCACGTGATCAACGGCTTTCAGGGCAACGTTGGCTTGATGCCCGCAAAAGGCGCGCGTGCCGATCTCAGCGACGACGATGTGCTCGCGGCTATGCAGCACATGCTCGATACCGCATCCCAATAGATTTTTGGTCATGCATCGCGCATTCCGCAGATCAACACGCTATCCCGCCCTGCACACGAAGACCGAGCGCTCAACGCACTGATGAATGAAAACGGGGCCCGCCGGGCCCCGTTTATTCAATGGCGCGCCCGAGAGGATTCGAACCTCTGGCCTTCGGCTCCGGAGGCCGACGCTCTATCCAGCTGAGCTACGGGCGCTGAAATGCCTATTCTAATGAGCGTCGCCGGGCTCGGCCCTAACCCAGCTACGGCTGAGCAGCCTGGCTGGGACCCGCGGCCCAAACGGTTTCGAACTCATGCTTCGTCACATTGCTGTGCAGCATCAACGAAGACAGTCGGGCGAGCCCGAACCAGCCCGGTCGGTGAGTCGTCGGCGTCAACTGATGAATGACGACACCGGTCGGCCCGACGCCGACCTCACGCTGGACCCAACCATCGTCATCGACCTCGGTATAGAGAGCATCCATCTCAAGCGTAGCAAGATCGCTGCGCGTCCACTTCAAGTAGATCATCGTTTTCTTAAGTTACGAACCCGGTCCGCCACCGGGCAATCCAAACGTAGCTCAATTCGGCTGCGGTCGCAAAGTAGTCGTTGCCGCATTTAACGAAACGTGGATCACCATGGTGACCAACACGGTCACGTCGACGTCGAGCTTGCTCGTCCAAAGAATCGCGCCGGGGAACCCCCGGTCGCGCGGCTCTCGTCCTGCTAGCGTACGCCCTGCACAGCCCCTATCGAATGACCATCGATGGGTGTCGGATAGTTTCGCCGTTGACGAATTCGCCCGGGCCGCGCAATGGCGAGGCGCAGGGGAGCGCCGTACGACGCTAGGGCCGCACCCGGACCGTTAGCTCTTCAACTCCAACCCGCCGCGATAGTGCGGGCCGCAACCGAAGCAGTGATTGTGCGGGAAAAGATCTTGAAGCGCTTCGTCCTTCAAGACCCGTGCTGCCGCGTTCTAGCTGTTCGCTAGCGGCGTTCCTTCGGGCGCGCTTCGTTCACGCGTAGCGCGCGACCGGAGAGCTCCTTGCCATTCAACTGAGCGATCGCCGCTTCGGCTTCGCTCTGATTGGGCATTTCGACAAAGCCGAAGCCCCGCGACCGACCCGTCTCTCGATCCATCAGCACTTTGACCGAGGACACTTCACCGAAGTCGGCAAATGCATCTCGAAGCTCCGCATCACTCATCGAGTACGACAGGTTTCCAACATAGATATTCATCGACACAGACTCTCACACCGTTTACTCAACGTCAGCGGCCCGATCAACAGTGTGAAATCGGGAGCTATTTGGGCCGGGAGATCAACCGTGGCTGACAACGCGTGGCCCTGTTTCTTCCACGCACCAATCGAGGCGCGACATTAGACTGTAAGCGTGTACTCCGAGGCGGTCAATCCCGAGAAGCGGACTATCCCGCCAGGATTCCCTTCTGGACACCGCAGGCTGCCTCGCTTTGCTGGCCGAAGACGCGTCGCGTGTCCCTGTTGCGCCAATCCAACGCCGTCTGTCGCGACTCGGGCCTGGCCTATCGCGGCTCGAACCCGGTCACGGCAAGCTCGACCTCATCGCCGACGAGATCCGTCACATAGTCGATATAAATCGACACCGGAAACCCCCATTGAGGGTCGTAGGCCACGCGTACCGTCGCCGCCGACGCCTCGGCAGTCGTAACCAGCGAGAATAAATCGTCGATCGTTCGGTACCAGCTAAGCTTCTCAGGCTCCAGCTCGACTTGCTCGTCGAAACCGGGTCGCGCGTAACGCACTCCGACAACGACGTCATCGCGGACTGTGACGATCGTGTCGGCCGATTCCTCTGGATGACATTCGCAGACGCGCTGATAGCTGTACTCGTAAGTCGAGAGATTCGCCGTCTGCCACTGGGCGAGACCCTCGGCGTAGTTGTCCGCGGCCGCAGCGCTGCCTACGGCAGCGAGCGCGCTAGCAACGAGAAATCTCGACGGATATTGTGCCAGTTGCATGTCTCGGCCTGTCGTCAATTGAACAGGCAATGCCGCGCATAGTCGGTCGCTTGATTGGCAGTCCAGTCGCCCTTCGGCGTCTCGTCCATCCGCTCGCACCACGCTTCGCTGCCGACCTCAGGCGCGCATCCGATAGCGACGAGCATCAGCGCCGCAGCTAGCATCGGCGACGCGTAGCGCGTCATTCTAGAGCGCGCGTCAGTCATCGCGGCTCGTGACCTCGATCAGATGATACCCAAACTGCGTCTGCACAGGACCTTGGACTTCATCGATCGGCGCGCTGAAGACGACCGAGTCGAACTCCTGAACCATCTGCCCACGACCGAACGTGCCGAGATCGCCGCCGCGTTGCCCGGATGGACACGTCGAGTGCTCACGAGCCATGTCGGCGAAATCCGTTCCATCCTGAATTTTTTGCTTGAGCTCCTGACAGAATGACTCGTCGTCGACGAGAATGTGTCGCGCGCTCGCTTGTGCCATGCCGATCTCCTAGCTGTGTTCCATGCGCCGCGTTCGCGGTTGCATCGCCAAAACGCACTATAACTCGACTGCGACACGGTCATCGAGCATGAAACACGAGTGACAGGTTATTCGCGGGCATCTCGACGACGTCGGTAAGCCCGAAGCCGCGCTGCGCAGCCGCCTCGGCAACGTCGTCGACATCGCGCACACCCCACGACGCATTGCGGCCGCGCAGCGACGCGTCGAATGACGCGTTACTCGGCGCCGTGTGCTCTCCGCCGCGCTTGTAGGGCCCATACGTCACGACCGGCGCGCCCGAAGCTAGAATCTCTGCGGCACCGGCAAACAAGCCTTCGGTCGCAGACCAAGGGGAAATATGAATCATGTTGATGCAGATCACTGCCGAGGCTCGATCGAGTGGCCAAGGTCGCTGTGTCGCATCGAGCTCGATCGGCGGCGCAACATTAGTAACCGCGGCTGCCGCGGTTCGTTGAGCGACCGATGCTCTGAGCTCTGCGTCGATATCCGACGGTTGCCAGCGAAGCTGCGAAAACCGCTTTGCGAAAGCAACGACATGCTGCCCGGTACCGCTTGCGATCTCGAGGACTGTGCCGTCAGCTGGCAGCACGCGCGCAAGCACGTCGAGAATCGGTTCGGTATTGCGCTGCGCCGGCGCACTGTGCAGCACGCCGCTCGTCGACCGGGTGCTTGATTCTTTGAACATCCCTACGCTCTCCGTTCGTTCGCAGCCGTCGCAGCGACGCTACTGTAGCAATCCGTTACTGGCCGGAAGGCACTATTGCGCGCCGCCCTCGATCACAAGCTCGGTGTTCGAGAGCACGGCTTGCGTGGACATGGTCGCGAAGACCCGCTCGGCGCTCAGCGCTTCTGAATCACGAGCTGACCTTCGGGGCGCGCGCGCAGCTTCTTGTCCTCGTACATCGCGCGATCTGCCGTACTCATGACTCGCTGCAATGTCTCGCCATCGATCGGGAAGTTCGCAACGCCGACACTGACCTTGACCCGAACGATATCGACATTGACCTCAAAGGTCGCAGCGTAGACGAGATTTTTCAGGCGCTGCGCAAGTTCCGTCGCTTCAGGAATCTCGCACTTCGGCAGAAATGCAACGAACTCCTCCCCGCCGATTCTCGCGGCGATGTCCCCGGTACGCGTGACCCGCAGCAACGCCCTACCTACGGTGTCTATTGCCTTGTTTCCGGCAGCGTGCCCGTAGGTGTCGTTGATGAGCTTGAGTTGATCGATATCGACAACGAGTATGGAGTACGCCTCGCCCTGTTGATCAAGCTTCCTGTGCATTCGCTCGGCGACGCGCACGAATGCACCGATGTTCAGCAGGCTCGTCATCGGGTCGCGGTCCGACATCGATCGCAGCGCTCGCTTCGACGCTTCAATGTCCTCGGCGAGCAGACTCGTCAGAAATGCGACGAGCAAAAACGGCATCAATACGGCGGCAGCTTCGGTCAAGGCGACCGGCGTCAGCCCGGCTAGGCCGGAGCTGGCGAGCGCGAGAGCGAAGTACGCAGCGCAGACCAGGAGCGTCGCCCAGATCGCGCCCGGGCGGCCGAGGACCAACGCAGCCGCGACGATCGGCAGTAGATAAAGATTCACGACACCGCTGCTGCTTTCGCCGAGCACGCGCAGCACGATCGTCAAAAACACGATCATGATGACGATCTCGATTGCGAGCTTGCGTTTCGTGCGCCCTCGCAGGCTCGGCACGAACCGCAGCGCGAGCAGGCTGATCGCAAACGCCGACGCGACGCCGACGAGCGTCAAATCGCGCATCGTCTCAGGACGCGCAATGAATACGTAGAGTACGACGAGGACGAGCAGCAACCACTCGACGCCGGCGATGCTACGCTCGAATCCCCGCAGTTGGGCATGTTCGATCGCTTGACGGCGCGCTTGGTCGTTCTGCGGCATGTTTCCTCGGCGAAGCCGGGAGCTGTCGAGGGCTATAGTTGGCCGGTCGCGCGACGGCGCGAGCGACAGCCTAACGCGCCCGGCTCAACGCCAGCGGTCGATGTCCTAGCAACCGCAAAGCAGCTCGAAGTTGATTGTCCGCTTCCGGTTCGATATCTATACCGCGGCTGCCGAACAACGCTTTTGGGTCATCGGCGCGGATCACGAGATCGGGCTCCAGCCCGCGGCCGTTGATCGAAGTCCCCGACGCCGTGAAGTAACGTGACGTTGTCAGCTTGATCGCGCGACCCGCGGTCAGCGGCATCACGGTCTGTACCGACGCCTTGCCGTAGGTGCGCTCGCCGACGAGCTGTGCGCGGCCATGTGCCTTGAGCGCACCAGCGACGATCTCCGACGCCGACGCCGAGCCCGTATTGACGAGAGCGACGACGTCGACTGATTCCAGCGCGTCACCGCGGGTTGCGTGGCGCTCGAATCGCGCATCGCCCGCCCGGCCACTGCCGCGCACGATCAAACCGTCGGCGAGAAATGCGTCGGCGACGATGACCGCCGCGTCTAAGACGCCGCCTGGATTATTGCGCAGATCCACGACGACGCCCGTCAACGCTCCATCGGCAAGCGCATCGATGTTGTCGATCGCCGCTGCGAGGTCCTCGCCGGTCGAGTCCGAAAAGCCCGAGATCTTCAGATAGCCGACACCGTTACCGAGATAGCGGCCGCGCACGGTCGTGACATGGATCATCGAGCGCGTCAACGCGAAGCTCAGCGCATCGGCTTCTCCTTCGCGGCGCACGCTGACCGTGACTTCGGTGCCCGGTGCACCGCGCATGCGGCTGACGGCCGTATCGATATCGTCGGCGTTGATTTCGATCTCATCGACGGATACGACGACGTCGCCGGCCAAAATGCCGGCACCCTCGGCCGGTGAATCTTCGATAGGTGCGACGATGGTGACGCTGCCGTCGGTCACGGAAATGTCGAGCCCTACGCCGGCGTAGTTGCCGGCTGCGCTGATCTGGATATCCGCATACTCGCCGGTATCCAGATACTTCGAGTGCTTATCGAGCTCCGCGAGAATCCCGTCGATCGCGCTCGAGACGAGTTGCTCCTCGTCGATCGCATCGACGTACTCACGGCGGATGTGGTCGATGACCTCGGCGATGCGATCGAGCTCGTCTGGCGGCTGCCCTGCAGCTGCCGCCGCCGAATGGTTCCGCGCGGCCATGACGCTGCTGCCGAAAGAGATCGTCAGGCCGAGCACGGCACCTACGACGACGACGAGTAAGCATCGAACTCGCAACGGCATTCCTTGGACGACCCCCTCGAAGACGGCCTCACACCTTAGCACAGGCCCGCAGCCGAACAGAATCCTCGGCGAACCCGGATGGTCGTGTGCCTGGTCGTTCATGACAACCCTTTGGCCGTCGGTATTAGGGACAGGGCGACCCCCAAACGCTCGCCATAATGACGCGACAGGCCGCTACGGAAGTGAAGGTGCCGCGCGCCCCAGCCAGCGACCCGGATCGACAGGCTCGCCGTCCTCGCGAATCTCGAAGTACAGCGCCGTGCGCGCTTGCCCGCCTGAATCGCCGACTTGCGCGATGGCCTCGCCAGCCGTGACCCACTCGCCGGTCTCCTTGAACAGAGCCTCGTTGTAGCCATAGAGGCTCATGTATCCCTCACCGTGATCGAGGATCGTCAGCAAACCGAGACCCGGAAACCAGTCGGCATAGACAATCTGGCCGTGATAGATCGCGCGTACCGCGGTTCCCGCTGCCGCGCCGACCTCAACGCCGCGCCAGCGCACGTCGGGCCCAGCGCGCGCCTCGCCATACCCGTTCAACAGCTCACCGGCGACCGGCCACGGCAGCGTGCCTCGAATCTCCGAAAACGGCGCCTGGGAGTCAACGGCGAAGTCCGCGAGCACTGCGTTGAGCTCCTGCACGAGACGGCTCAGCCGCGACTCCTCGTTCTCGAGGCGCGCGATCGCTGCTTGATCCGAGTCGATCGTTGCATCGAGTGCCACGACGGCCTCGGCGCGCTCGACACGCAGTCTCGAAAGATTGTCGGCCTCGGCCTGCCGCTCTCCCGCGAGCGTAGCGAGTGCGTCGGCGACGCGCGCGCTCTCTGCGGCTATCTCGGCAAGAGCCTCGAGCTCACTGGCAACGGCTTCGATTCGCTCGGCGCGCGTGCGGTTCAGGTAGTCGTAGTACGTCATCATCCGACCGAGGCGCGCCGGATCCTGCTGATTGAACAGCAACTTGATTGCTTCTTCGCGGCCTGACAGATAGCTCATGCGCACCTGGGCTGCAAGCGCACCCTGCTCGCCGCCGAGGCGTCGTTCGACCGCCGCGCGCTCGATCGCAAGCGCTTCGCCGCGTGCCTCGTTCTCGGCAACGCGCGCGCGCACGTCGAGCAGTGACGCAATCGCTTGAGCGCTGGCGACCTCGGCCCGCTCGAGCGCGCCGTATTCCCGCTCGAGCGCCGCGCTGTCACGCGCGAGCCGGGCCTCGAGCGCCTCGATCTCGGCTCGAACCGCATCGAGCGCACGCTGCTCGGGGACCTGCGCGACCGCCGCGGCGCTGAGCGCGATCAAGCCGCATACACACGCCTTACCGAGCCCGATTGAGAGCCGCCGTATCATCGCCGGCCAGTCTAGCGACGCGATCGTCGGGCGCAATACCCAGATTGCTATAATCGCGAACCCACGCAACCGGACGGAGTGCGGACAATGGCAATGGAGCAGCTTGCAGAATTTGCCGGAAATCACCTGCTGATGGTCATGGCGCTGATCGGTTCGTTCGGTCTCGTCACGGCCTATGAGCTGCGCCTGCGCGCGACCGGTGTCACCAACGTGTCGACGACCGATGCCGTCAAGCTGATTAACAAGTCGGCGATCGTCATCGACGTTCGCTCCGCGGACGCATTTGCGAGCGGCCACATCGCCAATGCGCGAAACCTACCGCTCGCGGAGTTGGAGAAGAACCCCGACGCACTGAAAAAGAACAAGAGCAAGATCGTGCTGACGGTTTGCGACGCTGGCACCGACGCCGGGCGCGCTGCGAACGCGCTGCGCAAAGCCGGTTACGAGAATACCTTCTCGCTGCGTGGCGGACTCAAGGCGTGGCGGTCGGAGAACCTGCCACTCGCAAACGGATAAGACTGCACTGGGGTGCAAACATTTTTCCACCCATCTGGACCCTTGCGCACAGTACGGCAGCCGCCTGGTGAGATTTCCGGTCTAGCAGACTGTTATCATGGCGGCGGCGGCAGGCCGACGCCGCTTTAGGGCGGCGCACGCGCGTTCAAGAGAACCGCAGCTCCGGGAGGCTCGCTAGACACTCATCGCTGGAATCGTTATGGCCGAAGAAACTCAAGCAGCATCAGAAAAGCAGCTGATCCTGCAAAAAATCTATGTCAAAGATCTGTCATTCGAGTCGCCGAGGGCGCCGGATGTTTTCAGGCAGAACGCGCAGCCGCAGACGCAGCTCAACATCCGTTCGAACACCTCGTCGATCGGCGAGGACTCGCACGAGGTCACCCTGACGCTGACGATCGAGGCGAAGGACAACGACAACACGCTGTTTTTGATCGAGCTTACACAGGCGGGCGTGTTCGGTATCAGAGGCTATAACGACGAAGAGCTACACATGCTGACCGGTAGCTACTGCCCCGGGTCGTTATATCCGTTTGCGCGCGAGGCGATTTCCGATGTCGTCACCCGCGGCGGGTTTCCGCAGCTGCTGCTACAGCCGATCAACTTCGATGCGCTCTACGCGCAGGCGATGCGCGAACGCGCGCAGAGCGGAAACGGCGGTGAGCAGGGCACCGAGATCAAGGCCGAGGAGGCCCATTGACCGAGCCGACCGCCGGGTCAGGCTGACATGAGCCGTCGAATCGCCGTGCTCGGCTCAGGTTCCTGGGGCACGGCGTTAGCGATCCAGTTCGCGCGCGCCGGGCGCGACACGATCATGTGGGGCATCGAGACCCACGAGATCGAATCGATGGCCCGCGAGCGCCGCAACACGACGTACCTCCCCGACGCACCATTCCCGGATCGCCTCAACGTCACGACGGACCTGGACACTGCGCTCGCCCACGCCGAGGATATCTTGGTCGTCGTGCCAAGCCACGCTTTTCGCGAGATGCTGCACAGGCTCGTCGACGCGGCGGCCCATATCGAGCACCTGGCCTGGGCGACGAAGGGTTTCGAGACAGACACGGGCTTGTTGCCGCATCAAGTCGCCGAGCAAGTGCTCGGCGCTGAAGTCCCGACCGCGGTACTCTCCGGCCCGACGTTCGCAGCCGAGGTCGGCATCGGGCTGCCGAGCGCAATGGTCATCGCATCCGGTGATGCCGATTTCGCGCTTCGGCTCGCCGAATCCATTACGACCGACAACTTCCGTGCGTATATTTCGACCGACATTACGGGCGTCGAGGTCGGCGGCGCGACTAAGAACGTGTTGGCTATCGGCGCCGGCATCTCCGACGGTCTCGGCTTCGGCTCAAACACTCGTATCGCGCTCGTGACGCGCGGCCTCATGGAAATGACTCGCCTGGGCGTCGCACTCGGTGCGAAAAAAGATACGTTCATGGGGCTGTCCGGCATGGGCGACTTGGTCCTGACGTGCACCGACGATCAGTCCCGCAACCGGCGCTTCGGGCTCGCGCTCGGCCAAGGTGCCGATATCGAAACGGCGAGAGATTCGATCGGCCAAGTCGTGGAGGGCTATTACGCGGCACTCGCCGTGCATCGCGTCGCCCAACAGCTCGACCTGGACCTACCGATCGTCGAGGAAATTTATAAGGTCGTCTACGAGCAAGCCGACCCGCGTGAGGCCGTCGTGCGGCTGATGCGTCGGCCAATTACGCCAGAGTAACGCGCTCGGGCCGGTCACTGACCTCCGGCGAAGCCGTTCTGCCGCCACGCCTCGTAGAGCACGACGGCGGCGGCATTGGACAAATTTAGGCTGCGGTTACCGGCGCGCATCGGTAATCGCAGCGTCGCCGTCTCCCCGAACGCGGCCAACACGTCATCCGGCAGACCGCGCGTCTCCGGACCGAGCAGGAATGCATCGCCCGGCGTGAAATCCATCGCATAGACCGACTGTGTCCCCTTCGTGCTGAGCGCGAACACCCGCTCGGCGCCAACGGCCTCGAGACAGTGAGCAAGATCGACGTGCTCGGTGACGCAAGCGAGCTCGCGGTAATCGAGCCCGGCACGCTTGAGTCTAGGCGCATCGAGCTCAAATCCGAGGGGGTGGACGAGATGCAGCGCCGTGCCGGTGTTCGCGCACAGGCGGATGATGTTGCCCGTGTTTGGCGGTATCTCGGGCTCGTAAAGAATTAATGAGAACACGGTTTCGGGCTTCACGGCTCGCTGCGACGGTTCATGCTAGCACCACGCTCGCGGAGCCAGATTTTGGGTCGTGGACGAAGGCGACGTTGCGTAGGGCCCTCTTGCGGAGACGCCATAAACCCATCCCTGGGGGCTCAGCGGCCGCCGTCCCTGGCGCGCGAAGTGCCGGCCCCGGGGGTGGTGACACTCGCCCCATCGCGCTAACCCACACGGCGTCTTTTCTTTTCGATGCTGGCAGCCGACAGTATCTCGTCGACGACTACGGACACTGCCACAGCGCAGACCATTGGCCCGACGACGCACGTCCGACATAATGCTCCGCGCTGATGCAGACTCGAGCACGATGAACGACCCTCTCGCGACGACCTTTTGCGGTCTGAACTTCTCGTCACCCGTCGTGCTGTTGTCCGGCTGCGTCGGGTTCGGCGAGGAGTACACGCGCGTCGAGGGTTTTTCGAACGCCGATGCCGGGGCTGTCGTTCTCAAAGGCACGTACCTCGAGGCGCGGCCTGGTAATCCGCCGCACCGCGTCTGGGAATCGCCGAGCGGCATGCTGAATGCGATCGGACTGCAGAATCCAGGCGCCGCAACCGTCATCCGCGACATTCTGCCGCGGCTGGATTTCGACGAGACGCGATTTTTCGCAAACGTCTGCGGCTCGACGATCGAGGAATACGCCGCAGTCACCGCGCGGTTCGACGACTCGCCGATCGATGCCATGGAGATCAATATCTCTTGTCCTAACGTCGATCACGGCGGTGTCGAATTCGGCAACGATCCAGGCGTCTCGGCCAAGGTCGTCGCGGCCTGTCGCAAGGCCACCAGCAAACCGATCATCGCGAAGCTGTCGCCAAATCAAACCGATATCGCCACGAACGCGCGCGCGTGTATCGAGGCCGGCGCCGACGCGCTAGCAGTGATCAATACCGTCATGGGCATGGCAATAGATATAACCACACGGCGACCCGTTCTCGGCAACAACCGCGGCGGGCTGTCAGGGCCGGCGATTCGGCCGATCGCGTTACTCAAGGTTCATCAGGTCTACCAGGAGGCTGGGCCACTCGGCATTCCGATCATTGGCCAGGGCGGAATTTGCAGCGCTCACGATGCAATCGAGTTTCTGCTCGCGGGCGCATCCGCGATAGGGCTCGGCACGGCCCTGTTTTACGATCCGCTCGTTGTAACGAAGGTTAACGCTGGCATTCGCGATTATCTAAGGGAACACGGCACAGAGAGCGTTGGCGATCTCATCGGCACTGTCGAGTTGCGCTAAGGCAGCCTGCTAGCGCATGTGCAGCTCGATGACATCGCGATCGGCCGGCGTATGCTCGGGCCCGACCTGTTGCCCATCGTAGACGCCCTGGCCCCAAGCGCGGGCGTACCGCAAGGAGCCCGCGATATCCTTGTGCACGAGCCGCGCGACATCCAGGACCGTCGCCCCGGCGCGAATCGTGAACGGACGATCCATCTCAGCAGGCTTGCCGGGCGCTTTCGTGTAGACGCGAACGAGATCCAAACCACGCATCAGAAACGGGCCGATTGCGTCGACGCCGGCGCCCGTCTTCGCGGAGACCGCGAGCGCCGGGAAAGCGCAGCCGGCTAACTCCTGCAAGATTGTGATTGCATCGGGGTCAGGATCGAGCTCGCACTTATTCGCAATCAGCAACGTCGGTAGATACTGGCGAAATGGGTCAGGCAACTCATTGTCGTCATCTGAAATTTCGTTCTCGGCTGTCGACTCGAGTCCGGGCCATGCCTCTACCAACGTGATCTTCTTGTCGCTCAAGCGGCTGACGATCGCCCCGAGGTCGTCGGTGCAGCCGGGGTCGGCTATATCGACGACCAACAGCGCCGCATCCGCCGGCTGCAACGCATTCGGCAACCAGCTCTCCATGAAATCGGCGTTGATGGCCGGCAGATCGATCAGCTGGAACAGCACGTCCTCGAACGCCAGCATGCCGGGCATCGGCTCATGAGTCGTGTGCGGATAAGGCCCGATGTCGGCTCGGGAGCCGGTCAGAGCGACGTGCAGGCTGGACTTGCCGGCGTTGGGTGCGCCGAGCAGGGCGATCTGCGCTGCGCCTTCCGGACGAATCGAATGGACCGGGCCGGTGCGGCTCGCGCCCTTGCGCGGACCGGCGAGCTCCTCGGTCAGCTGCTTGATGCGGCTTTTGATATCCGCTTGAAGATGCTCGGTGCCTTTGTGCTTCGGAATCGTGCGCAGCATGTCCTTCAGGCACGTGAGCCGCTCTTTGTCATCGCGTGCCGCACGGAACGCTTGCTCAGCTTTCTTGTAATCGGGGCTTAAGTTCGCAGGCATGATCGGCTCTTGAAGTATTATGCCTGACGGAGAATCGACCGGGCCTCGCGACAAACCGCCGATCGAGGATCCAAGATCATCAGCACGAACGGGTCACGACTTTCTTGAGCATTCATCCGACGGCGATCATCTCCGACGAAGCCGAAATCTCACCGCAGGCCACAATCAGCCCGTACTGCGTGATCACGGGCCGTGTCCGCATCGGCCCCGGCACCGTCGTCGAGGCCCATGCGCGCATCGGTAGCAACTACGGCGAAGTCTCGATCGGCGAGAACAACTATATCCAAGGTGGCGCGGCGCTCGGTGGGCCACCGCAGGACTGGACATTCAGGGAATCGCGAACGCGTCTGGAGATCGGTGACGACAACCGGATCGGCGAGTACGTTACGGTTCACTTGGGAACCGCGAAACAGGACGGCGTCACGCGGATTGGCAATCACACATTCCTGATGGCCCACAGCCACGTCGCGCACGATTGCCACGTCCACGACCACGCAATGCTGATCAACCTGGCGCAGCTCGCCGGCCATACGATCGTCGAGCCCTACGCGACTGTCGGCGGGATCGTCGGAGTCTCGCAGTTCGTCAGAGTAGGCCGGTCTAGCTTTCTTGCGACCGGCGCGATGGCCAACAAGGACATACTCCCGTTCACGATCGCCGAGGGACACTGGGCCGTTCCGAAAGCGACGAACAAGATCGGCATGCGTCGTGCCGGGTATGACGCCGGTGAGATTCGCGAAGTGGACCGTGCCGTGCGCATCTTGCTCGATCGCAGCTTGACGGTTGCCGAAGCCATCGAACACGTCCGTACGCATGGCGAACCCGGCACCGCGGTCGAAGCGCTCCTCGACTTCGCCGCGACATCGAAGCGCGGGCTGGCCAGGGCATGAGCATGCCGCAGTCGAGCTCGGCCTTGCGCGTCGCGGTCGTCGGCGTAGGCTATCTCGGTCGGATCCACGCCGAGAAGTATCTCGGCCTCGCCGACGTCGAGTTAGTCGGTGTCTGCGATATCCGCGCCGAGGTCGCACGCGCATTTGCGACGAGTCACGACTTGACGTTCTTCGAGTCCGCTAACGAGCTCGTCGGACGCGTCGACGCTGTGACTATCGCGACGAGCACGCCGGCACATTTCGAGATCGCTAAGCTATTGATCGACAGCGGAATCCACGTGTTCGTCGAGAAGCCGCTGACAACGACGAGCCGCGAGGCCCGCAAGCTCACCGAGCTTGCCGACTCGAAGAGCGTCAAGCTGCAGGTCGGCCACGTCGAGCGATTCAATCCAGCGCTGCTTGCGGCGCGCGACAAGCTTCGCGGCGTGCGTTTCATCGAGTGCCACCGGCTCGCGGCGTTCAAAGCCCGCGGTGCCGATGTCGACGTCGTCCTCGACCTGATGATTCACGATCTCGACGTGATTTTGTCACTGATCGACTGTAAACCGGTCGCAGTGTCGGCCGTCGGGATACCCGTGCTGACGAACCGCATCGACATCGCCAACGCGCGCATCGAGTTCGATAACGGCGCGGTTGCCAACGTCACGGCATCCCGGGTTTCGATGAACGCGCAGCGAAAGTTCCGCGTGTTCCAGCGCAACCAGTATCTATCGATCGACTTCGGCAACGGCGAGGTCGATCTCGTCACACACGAGCCCGGTGCCGAGGCCGATGCCCGCAGCCTCGACCATCAACGTTGGAACCTGGAGAAGGGCGATGCGCTACTCGCCGAAGTCGAGGCCTTCGTTGCCTCGGTGCGGCGCAACGAACCGTGCGTCGTCGACGGTTGGGACGGGGTCGCTGCACTCGAGCTCGCCGAGGCGATCATCGCAGATATCGAGCGCCATTCGTTGCCGACGTAGCCCGGTTATCTCACCAGGCGACGCGACGGCTATTGCACGTCGCTTTCGTAGACGTCGTCGAGGCCGAGCTCCTTGAGCTTGCGCGTCAGGGTGTTGCGCCCCCAACCGATCAGCTTGGCCGCCTGCAGGCGTTTGCCGTGAGAACGGCGCATCGCCGCCTCGATCAGCGTACGCTCGAACTCGGGTCGTGCCTCATCGAGCAGCGTGCGCTTGTGCTCGCCGGCGAGCCGGCCTGCGGCCCAGCGCGCGAGCCCGGATGTCCACTCGGTACCACCGCTCGCTGCCCCGACCGGGCCACCGATGCCCGCGGGAAGATCGTAGGCCGTGATCTCGCGCCCAGCTGCGGTTACTGTCAGGCGCCGACAGAGATTCACAAGCTCGCGGACGTTTCCGGGCCAATCGTAGTTGACGAGTAGCTGCGTAGCCTCGGACGACAACGTTTTTGGGACTAGCGACAACTCTTCGGCGGCTTTGCCCAGATAGAACCGCGCGAGCTCGGCGATGTCCTCGCGGCGCGCGCGCAGCGGCGGCACCTCTATGCGCATGACGTTCAGACGATGGTAGAGGTCCTCGCGAAACTCCCCTGCTTCGACTGCTCGGGAGAGATCCTGGTGCGTCGCGGCAATGACGCGCACGTCGACGCTGATCGTCTTCTGGCCACCGACCCGGAAGAACTCGTTCTCCGCCAACACGCGCAACAAACGTGTCTGCAGCGCCGCGGACATGTCGCCGATTTCGTCGAGGAACAGCGTGCCGCCATCGGCTTGCTCAAATCGGCCGATTCGACGCTGGTCAGCACCGGTAAAGGCGCCTTTCTCGTGGCCGAACAGCTCCGACTCAAGCAGTTCGGCTGCAATTGCCGACGTGTTGAGCGCGATAAACGGCTTTGCGGCACGCGGCGAATTTTCATGCAATGCCCTTGCTACGAGCTCCTTGCCGGTACCCGATTCACCGGTGATCAGTACCGTCATGCTCGTGCGCGACAGCCGGCCGATCGCGCGGAAGACTTCCTGCATGGCCGGGGCCTGACCGATGATCGTCCGCGGCTCGACCACGGCGCCCGGGGTAGCCACCTGAGGCCGCGCCTGGGCGGCTCGCGAGACTAGCTCGACGGCCTCATCGATATCGAAGGGCTTGGGCAGATACTCGAACGCACCGCCCTTGTAGGCAGCCACTGCACTGTCGAGATCCGAATGCGCAGTCATGACGATGACCGGCAGATCCGGATCGCGCGCGCCGAGGGTCTCGAGCAGCTCGAGACCGGACATCTGCGGCATCCGGATATCGGTGACGAGCACGTCGGGGCGATCTCGCTGCAGCTCGTCAAAAAACGCCTCGGCCGAGTCGAAGCACCGCGGAATCATCTGAGCTTGCTTAAGCGCTTGCTCGAGGACCCATCGCACAGACTCGTCGTCGTCGACGATCCAGACGCTGATACCTGGCGTGATCATGGCACTTGCGTCTCGCTCGCCGCTATGACGACCGGTAGGCGAATAAAGAACGTCGTCGATCCTGGTCGGCTCGTGAACTCGACGAGGCCACCGTTACGGCTGACGAGATCCTGCGCGATCGTCAGCCCTAATCCGGTCCCGGTGTTCTTGCCGGTGACGAGCGGATAGAAAATCGTATCGCGTAGCTCGTCCGGAATTCCGGGTCCGTTGTCCTCGATCTCAATCGATAGAATCAGTCGATATTTTTTTCCGGCCAACGTGTAGTTCGTCAACGCACGCGTTCGGATCTTTATCCGACCGTCCGTATCGCTGACTGCCTGCAGCGCATTGCGCGCGACGTTGAGTACGGCCTGGATCAGTTGATCCCGATCGACGAGCGTCGCGGGCAAACTTGGATCGTAGTCGCGCACGAGCTCGACGCCCGGCGCTTTCTCCGCGTCAATCAGCTGGGCAACGTGCTCGGTGACCTCGTGCAGGTTGGTCTGCGATACGCGCGGCTGACCGCCGGCGCGCAAAATCCCATCTACGAGCGCGGCAAGCCGGTCGGCTTCCTCGATGATCACACGGGTATAGGCCTTTAGGTCCTCGCTCGGAAGCTGGCGCTCGAGCAATTGCGCTGCCCCGCGCAAGCCGCCGAGCGGATTCTTGACCTCGTGCGCGAGCTGCCGAATGATGCGGCGGCTCAAGCGTTGCTGGGATAGCAAGGCTTCCTCGCGGCGCAACTGTCGCTCGACCTCGGTATCGAACAGCTCGAGCAACAAGTAATCCGGCTCGGTGTCGAGCACGCCGACACGGCAATCGAGCATCAGCTCACGCTCGGCAACGCGAGCAGCCAAGTCCCTGCAACCGTAAGTCAGGCCGCTATCGAATGCCTTTCGGCACAGCCCGACGAGCTCGTCGGGCGGCAGCACGAGATCGGCCAGCGCGCGGCCATACGCTTGACGCTGGCTCGTACCCAGCAACGACTCGGCGGCACTGTTTAAGAACGCAATCGTCAAATCGCGCCCAAGCAGGACGACGGCCGTCGTCAAGCTCTGCAGGATCGAGTCGTCGCGCAGCTTGGCTCGCGATCGGCCGAGCGGCCTCACCGACGTCGCGGGGACCGCGCCACGACTCGCGGGCCCTGCCGCCGCAGAAGTCTGCGCCGCCACGGGCGGCGCGGCACGCGTCAGTTTCGGTTCGGGTTGTTGGGATTGAGGATGCTGGTTTGCTGCACCATGAAGCTGACTGGCAGCGAGCGCAGCACATCCTCGCCGTTGGCATCGAGAATCACGGCCTGAAGATCGTGCAGACCGCGAAACACGTCGGTCAGCTGGAACTGCGTGCCCGTTGCGCCGACATCGACGAGCTGGCCGTCCAGATATGCACCCAAGTGATGGCCAGCCTGTAACGCCGGCTCGATCTCGACCTGCACGTTCAGAACCGTGCCGATGTTCCACAGCGTCTCCTGCTGCGCCGGCTGCACGATGTTGAACGCGGTGTAAGCCGCCGGTGGTTCCTCGTCCGGCGGCTCGTCGGCCGCCTGTGGTGCGGCCTGCGGCGGCGCCGTCACCGGCGAATACCCTTGCGCACCACTGAGGCTGACCTCCGTCGCGCCCGGCGCCGGTCGGTCGGAATAGTGAACGTGCCCGTTCTCGTCGGTCCAGCGATAGGCCTGCTGGGCCTGAACCTGCGTTGCGAGCAAACATGCGATAAAGAGCCAAGTACGCATTCTCCGAGCTTAACGCTAGGCCTCGTCGGGTGCCATAAACGGGGCGGATTTTTGCGAACTCCGCCCCGTTCCGGCGATTTGACAAAACCCCGATGCGCTAGCGCTTAGAGGCTGTAGTACATATCGAACTCGACCGGGTGCGTCGTCTTGCGCAGCCTGGTGACGTCGCTCATCTTCAGATTGATATAGCCGTCGATCAGATCGTCGGTGAACACGTCGCCGGCCCGCAGGAAGTCGCGGTCATCGTTGAGCGCATTTAACGCCTGCTCCAGCGAGAAGCAGACTTGCGGCAATCCGGCCTCTTCCTCGGGCTCGAGATCGTAGAGATCCTTGTCCATCGCATCGCCTGGATGGATCTTGTTCTGAATTCCGTCGAGTCCAGCCATCAGCATCGCAGAGAATGCGAAGTACGGATTTCCGGTCGAGTCCGGGAACCGCACCTCGATTCGGCGTGCTTTCGGATTGGAGACGAACGGAATTCGTATCGACGCCGATCGATTGCGCGCCGAGTACGCGAGGATAACCGGCGCCTCGAAGCCCGGCACCAACCGCTTGTAGCTGTTCGTCGTCGCATTCGTGAAAGCGTTGATCGCCTTCGCATGCTTGATGATGCCACCGATGTAGTGGAGCGCCGTCTCCGACAGGCCGCCGTAGCCGTCGCCACTGAACAGGTTCGTACCATCCTTCGCGAGCGACTGGTGAACGTGCATGCCGTTGCCGTTGTCGTCGACGAGGGGCTTCGGCATGAACGTCGCGGTCTTGCCGTACGAGTGAGCGACGTTCATGACCACGTACTTGAGGATTTGAACCTGGTCGGCCTTCTTCACGAGCGTGTCGAACTTCGCACCAATCTCGCACTGTCCAGCGGTCGCGACCTCATGGTGATGCACCTCTGTAATGACGCCCATCTCATCGAGCGCTAAGCACATCGCCGAGCGGATATCGTGTAAAGAATCGACCGGCGGCACAGGGAAATAGCCGCCCTTGACCCCCGGCCGATGACCGATGTTGCCGGTCTCGTATTCCTTCGCCGAGTGCCAGTGCGCCTCCGACGATTCGACTGAATAAAACGCACCTTGCATCGTCACGCCCCAGCGGACGTCGTCGAACACGAAGAACTCGTTCTCGGGACCGAAATAGGCCGTATCCGCGATACCGACCGAGCGCATGTAGGCCTCTGCGCGCTTGGCGAGCGAACGCGGGCAGCGCGAGTAGCCTTGCATCGTGTTGGGCTCGATGACGTCGCAACGCAGATTCAGCGTCAGTTCCTCAGAAAAGATGTCGAGAACGGCCGTCGGGCAATCGGGCATCAGAATCATGTCCGACTCGTTGATGCCCTTCCAACCGGCAATGGAGGAGCCGTCGAACATTTTGCCGTCCTCGAAGAACCCCTCATCAATCTGCGAATTCGGGACCGAGACGTGCTGTTCTTTTCCACGCGTGTCCGTGAAACGTATATCGATGAACTTGACGTCTTTTTCTTTAATCAGCTTCAGAATGTCGGCTGGCGACATGGGTTTTCCTCCGTTTGCTAGTCGTACTCGAGGTCGGCTCGCTGTTCGAGAGCGCGGCACCTTCTTCGAATGGGTATTGGCCGGATCCAAAACCCGATGCGAATCACGTTGTCGGACACTCGGCGCGAAATCCGGCCGCCCGCGTACCCGGTGGTCTCTCCCTGCGAGAACCATGCCAGCACCAGCGTTTGTCGTTAGCCATCGTTGTCGCTGGGCCAGAGAGCGTCACAATGGTGCGGGATGCACAGTCATTATGCAAGATCATCGCAAGACTGCACTAAAAATGTGCATTGTGAGACATTTTAGGGCGGAAAGCCTTGCGGGGCGATTTCGCAAGCGGGTCGCTATACTTGCGCGCTGCGCCGGCGTGACCGGGGACGGATCGACCAATGGACCTGATGGAAAAACTCGTTTCGCTTTGCAAGCGACGCGGCTACGTGTTCCCGTCGAGCGAAATCTACGGCGGCCTCAACGGCTGCTGGGACTACGGGCCGCTCGGCGTCGAGCTCAAGCG
The DNA here is from genome assembly GCA_024640685.1 of Rhodospirillaceae bacterium. Lineage (GTDB taxonomy): Bacteria > Pseudomonadota > Gammaproteobacteria > Steroidobacterales > Rariloculaceae > JAHEEM01. Next base: position 2,243 of record JAHEEN010000014.1, on the reverse strand, counting down.
GAACATCAAGGAGGCGTGGTGGCAGGACATGATCGCTCACCACGACGAGACGGCCGTCCCCGACGGCGCACCGCGTGCGTTCGGCATGGTCGGGCTCGACTGCTCGATTCTGATGAATCCTACGGTCTGGGAGGCGAGCGGCCACGTCGGCGGCTTCAACGATCCGATGGTCGACTGCCGCGAGACGAAAAACCGTTATCGCGCTGATCAGTTGGTCGTGTTTCGGCTCGTGCCGCAAAACGGCGCCACTGCGTCAGGCGAGATCGCCGACGATGAAGTGCTGTTCGCTTCGCCGGGCGAAGCCGGTAAGACCGCCGACGAGGCGCTGTTGTCGCCGCATCGCAAGCGCGTCACGGCGCTACGGAAGAAACTCGGGGAGCTCGAGCTAGTCCCGGTCGCGGAGGCTCTGGCCGATGCGCAGCTGCGCGCACGCGTGTTCGCGCCTGGCGCTTCGCAGCCCGGCACGCTGACGGCACCACGCGCGTTCAATTTGATGTTCAAGACACACGTCGGTGCGATGGAGGACAACTCGAGCGTCGCATATCTGCGACCGGAGACCGCGCAGGGCATCTTCGTGAACTTCAAGAACGTCTGCGACACCGCGCGCGTGCGTGTCCCGTTCGGCATTGGTCAGATCGGTAAGGCGTTTCGCAACGAGATCAATCCACGCAACTTTACGTTTCGCAGCCGCGAGTTCGAGCAGATGGAGATCGAGTTCTTCTGCCGGGCTGACGAGGCCGAACAGTGGTACCGGTTCTGGCGCGATCGGCGCTACGATTGGTACGTGCAGCTTGGGCTGTCGACGGAGCGGCTCCACCTGCGCGAGCACGACGCCGACGAGCTCGCGCATTACGCGTCGGCCTGCGCCGACGTCGAGTATGCGTTCCCGTTCGGGATCAGTGAGCTCGAAGGCATCGCGAATCGCACCGATTACGACCTGCGCCAGCACATCGAGCGCAGCGGCAAGGATCTGAGCTTCTTCGACGACCAGGAGCCCGACAAGGACCAACGCCGGTTCGTGCCGCACGTCATCGAACCATCGGCCGGCGCCGATCGCGCAACGCTCGCGTTTCTATGTGAAGCCTATTGCGAGGACGAGATTGGTGGGGAGACGCGTACCGTGCTGAAGCTGCATCCGCGGCTTGCGCCTATCAAGGTTGCCGTGTTCCCGCTCGTCAAGAAAGACGGCATGCCGGAGCGCGCGCTCGAGCTCTATCGATCGCTGCGCAGGCAGTTTTCCGCGTTCTACGACGAGAAGGGCGCAATCGGCCGACGCTACCGGCGTCAGGACGAGGCCGGCACCCCTTACTGCATCACCGTCGATGGACAGACAGCCGATGACGGCAGCGTGACAATTCGCGAGCGGGATAGTTGCGAGCAGCAACGGATCGCTGCAAGCAACGTCGCCGCATACCTCGAGGAACGCATACGGTAGCCCCGAGTCATCGATGACTCTGCGCAAGAAACTCGTTGTATTGGACCGCGACGGCGTCATCAACTTCGACTCGGATGATTACATCAAGTCTGCCGACGAATGGCAGCCGATTCCGGGCAGCCTGGACGCGATCGCGCGGCTCGCGGACGCTGGCCTCGATGTCGTCGTCGTCTCGAATCAGTCCGGCCTCGGCCGCGGCCTGTTCGACCAAGCCGACCTCGACGCCATCAGCGCAAAAATGCATGCGGCCATCGCCGCGGCAGGCGGCTGCCTGGCCGGCGTCTACTACTGCCCACACGCGCCCGACGTCGGCTGCTCCTGCCGCAAGCCAGAGCCTGGGCTCCTGCATCGAGTCGCTCGCGACCTCGGCGTCGAGTCGTTCACGGGTGTTCCAATCGTTGGCGACAAACCGTCGGACCTCGGCCTCGCGCGTGCAGTCGGCGGGCGCGCGATTCTGGTCCGAAGCGGCAAGGGAATGACAACTGCAGCGACGCTCGACGACGAGGCCGTCGAGATTTACGACGACTTGGCCGCGGTTGTCGATGCCCTGCTCGACGTTGGGCACTATGGCTGAGCTTCGTCAGTGGCTCGCGTCGATCGTGTTCACGGCATACATGTTTTTGTCGCTGCCTTTTTTTGCAGCCGCTGCATTCCTGGCAGTCGTTATGCCGGGCGCCGATCCGTTCGCAGTTGCGCGTGCGTGGTCGGTGTCTGTCTTGGCCGTGCTCAAGCGGCTGTGCGGGCTCGATTACACCGTTGACGGCATCGAGCATCTGCAAGGGCGCAACGGGGTCGCGCTGCTCAAGCA